>JBKPDO010000101.1:0-7682 GCA_046727955.1 bacterium
CTGGCGGCGCTCGCCGCCGCGCTGGCGGCGCTGCGCGCACCGCACGTCCTGGTGCTGGCCGCCGACCACCCGGCGCTCCATGCCGGGCTGCTTGCTCGCCTGGTGGCCGAGCGCGGCGCCGGCGAGGCGGTGGCCTGCCGCCGCGGTGGACAGCTCGAGCCGCTGGTCGCAGTCTACGAGCGCGCGCCGGCACTCGAACTGGCGCGCTCGCGCCTGGCCGCCGGCGATGACCGCTCTCTGCGCGGCCTGCTGGGCGCCTTGCGGACCCGGGTGCTGGACGAGGCGGCGTGGCGGCCGCTCGATCCCGACGGGCTGTCTTTCATGGACCTGGACGATCCCGCCGATCTAGCCGCCTTCCGGCCCGTCCGCCCGCCCAGTGGCCCCGGGCCACAACCCCGGGTCCGCCCGCCCAACCCGTGACCGCGGCGTCGCGAGGTGTAACTTGCCGCCCGGACAGTGGCCGGGGCGCAATCCCTCGCAGAAGCGAGCCAGGCACCAGGCCAGGTCCCCCCAAGCCCGCGGCCAGCCGGGGCCGCTGAGAGCGGTCACGCTCTGGCGGCACAATATGCCTGTGCTGCTGACCGAGATCGCTGAGACGTCCGACGCGGTGGCGTCGACCTCTGCCCGCCTGGCCAAGGTGGAGCGCCTGGCCGCATGCCTGCGCCGCCTGGAGCCACGCGAGGTCGTCGTGGCGGTGGCGTTCCTCTCGGGTGAGCTGCGGCAGCGCCAGATCGGCGTCGGCTGGGCGTCGCTGCGCACCGTGCCGGAGCCGGCCGCCTCAGCAACCCTCGAGGTGCTCGACGTCGACGATTTCTTCGAGCGCATCGGCCGGCAGACCGGCCCCGGGTCCCAGGGTGAGCGCCGCCGGCTGCTCGCCGAGCTGCTCGGCCGCGCCACCGCCGCGGAGCAGCGCTACCTGCTGCGGCTGCTGGCAGGGGACCTGCGCCAGGGAGCACTCGAGGGTGTGATGGTCGAGGCCGCCGCCCGCGCCGCCGGCGTTCCCGGCGGCGAGGTCCGCCGCGCGCTGATGCTTCGCGGCTCCCTCGGTGCGGTGACCGAGGCCGCGCTCGCCGAGGGCGTGACCGGGCTGCGCTCCTTCCATCTCCAGGTGGGCCGGCCACTGCAGCCGATGCTGGCGCAGACCGCCGACAGCGTGGAGGCCGCCCTGGAACGCATCCGCCCCGTGGCCGCCGCCCCCGCCGATGAGGTGGCCGCGGTGCCCGGCGACCAGGTCGCGGTGCCCGCCGATGAGGTGGCCGCGGTGCCCGGCGACCAGGTCGCGGTCGAGTGGAAGCTCGACGGCGTTCGGGTCCAGCTCCACCGCGCCGGCGGCGAGGTGCGCGTGTTCACCCGCACCCTGGATGACGTCACCTCGCGCGTGCCAGAGCTGGTCGAAGCGGCGCTCGCGCTGCCGCTGAAGGCGGCCGTGCTCGACGGGGAAGCGATCGCGCTGCGCGCCGACAGCCGGCCACATCCGTTCCAGGTCACCGCCAGCCGGCTGGGCAGCAAGCTCGACGTGGAGCGGCTGCGCTCGGAGCTGCCGCTGACGCTGTTCCTGTTCGACGCGCTCCATCTCGATGGCAAGGACTTGATCGACCGGACCGGGGCCGAGCGCTACAAGGCCCTGGCCGCGGTGACCCCCGAGGCGCTGCGCGTGCCGCGGACCGTTACCGGCGACGCCGCCGCTGCGACGGCGTTCCTGCGGGACGCCCTCGCGCGAGGTCACGAGGGTGTGCTGATCAAGTCGCTGACCGCGCCGTACGAGGCCGGGCGGCGCGGAGCCGGGTGGGTCAAGGTCAAGCCTCGCCACACCCTCGACCTGGTGGTGCTGGCCGCCGAGTGGGGCCACGGCCGGCGCCATGGCTGGCTCAGCAACCTGCACCTCGGCGCCCGCGATCCGGAGAACGGCGGCTTCGTGATGCTCGGCAAGACCTTCAAGGGCCTCACCGACGAGCTGCTCACCTGGCAGACCTCCAAGCTGCTGGAGCTGGAGGTCTCCCGCAACGACTACGTGGTGTTCGTGCGGCCAGAGCTGGTCGTGGAGATCGCCTTCGACGGCGTGCAGACCAGTCCCCGCTATCCGGGTGGCCTGGCCCTGCGCTTCGCTCGCGTGCTCCACTACCGCCCGGACAAGCGCGCCGCCGACGCCGACACCATCGCCACGATCCGCGCCATCCACGCCGGCGCCCCGCCCAGGGACCCGGCCGCCTGGACGGCCTGACGGCGCAGCTGATGCTCGGCCCGACGGTCGCGCCGGCGCTGGTGATGTGCCGATCACGGTCCAGCGGGGGCGGTCCGCCAGGTTCTCTCCGGTCATGCCAGAGGCCGCGGCAGTACACTCCCACGGTGCAGGGTGCCGGCGCGATCAGTCAGGAGGGCCGTGAGATGGCGCAGTACGACCCGCGGACCGCACTCGTCGTCGTCGACGTCCAGAACGACTTCGCCGACCCCGCCGGGAGCCTGTACGTGCAAGGGGGTGAGCAGGTCGTGCCCGTGGTGAACCGCGAGATCGAGCGCGCCAGGCGGGCGGGCGCCACGATCGTGTACACCCAGGACTGGCATCCGGAGAGCACTCCGCACTTCGAGAAGGACGGCGGCATCTGGCCGGAGCACTGCGTCCAGGGCACCTGGGGAGCGGAGCTTCACCCTGAACTGCAGGTCGAGGGTGAGGTCGTGCGCAAGGGCGGCGGTGGGGAGGACGGCTACTCCGGCTTCTCCATGCGCGACCCCACCAGCGGTGAGGAGCAGCCCACCGGGCTGGAGCGGATCCTCCGGGACAAGGGCATCGGCAAAGTGGTGGTGGTGGGCCTGGCCACCGACTACTGCGTGAGGGAGACTGCCATCGACGCCGCGGAGCTCGGCTTCGAGGCGACGGTCCTGCTTGAGGCTGTCCGTGCGGTTGAGCTCGAGCCCGGCGACGGACAGCGGGCGCTCGAGGACGTTCAGCGCGCGGGCGGCGCCGTCGCTTCCGCTGGCCGCTAGGGCCGAGGTCCGGGGTGTGCCGTTAGCCGGCCGCGCCGCCGGATACCAGGGTGAAGGGGAACCAGACGCCGGAGGGGTGTGACGTGCAAGGAAACGATGCGATGGAGCAGATCCAGCGCTGGTCGGAGCTGGGCCAGCAGCTCCGGGTTGACTCGGTCCGGGCGGCCGCCGCGGCGGGATCAGGCCATCCGACGTCGTCGATGTCGGCCGCGGACCTCATGGCGGTCCTGCTCGACCGCCACCTGCGCTACGACTTCGACGAGCCTGACAACCCTTCCAACGACCACCTCATCTTCTCGAAGGGGCACGCGTCGCCGCTGCTCTACGCGCTGTTCCGGGCCGCGGGCGCGATCAGCGTGGACGAGCTGCTCACCTTCCGCAAGCTCGGCAGCCGGCTGGAGGGCCATCCAACGCCGAGGCTGCCCTGGGTGGACGTGGCCACCGGCTCGCTCGGCCAGGGCCTGCCGATCGGCGTCGGCCTGGGCCTGGCCGGCAAGTACCTCGACCGACTGCCCTACCACGTCTGGGTGCTGACCGGCGACAGCGAGCTGGCCGAGGGGTCGATGTGGGAGGCGTTCGAGGAGGCGTCGTTCACCCGCCTGGACAACCTCACCGCGATCCTCGACGTCAACCGCCTGGGGCAGACCGGGCAGACCCGCCACGGCTGGGACACCGGCGCCTACGCCGAGCGGCTGCGCGCGTTCGGCTGGCACGCCATCGAGATCGACGGCCACGACGTCGCCGCGGTGGACAAGGCCTATGAGGAGGCGGCGGCCACCACCGGCAGGCCCACCGCGATCGTGGCCCGCACGGTCAAGGGCAAGGGCGTCGCCGCCGTGGAGAACGAAAACGGCTTCCACGGCAAGCCGCTCGAGGACCCCGAGGCGGCGATTCGGGAGCTCGGCGGCGTGCGCAACCTGACCGTGCGGGTGGCCAAGCCGGCCGAGAACCGCGCGCCGCACCGCTTCCCCGCGAGCGGGCGGCTGCAGCTGCCGCGCTTCCAGGTTGGCGACAAGGTGGCGACCCGCCAGGCCTACGGCGGCGCGCTGAAGGCGCTGGGCGACGCCCGCGGCGACGTGGTCGCGCTCGACGGAGAGGTGAGCAACTCCACCTACTCCGAGGTGTTCGCCAAGGCCCATCCTGAGCGCTACTTCGAGATGTACATCGCTGAGCAGCAGATGGTCTCGGCGGCGGTAGGCATGCAGGTGCGCGGCTGGACGCCGTTCGTCTCCACCTTCGCCGCGTTCTACACCCGCGCCTACGACTTCGTCCGCATGGCCGCGGTGAGCCGCGCGAACCTGCGCCTGGTCGGCTCCCACGCGGGCGTGTCGATCGGGGAGGACGGCCCCTCGCAGATGGGCCTCGAGGACCTGGCCGCGTTCCGCGCGGTGCACGGCAGCGTGGTGCTGCACCCCTGCGACGCCAACCAGGCCGCCGAGCTGGTCGCCAGCATGGCCGACCAGGCCGGCATCTGCTACCTGCGCACGCTGCGCGGCGCCACCCCGGTGATCTACGAGCCGGGCACGCCGATGCCGATCGGCGGCAGCAAGGTGCTACGCGGCGGCGGCGCCGACGACCAGGTCACCATCGTGGCCGTCGGGGTCACCGTGCCGGAGGCGCTGCGGGCGGCGGATCGGCTGGCCGAGCAGGGCGTGCCCGCCAGGGTGATCGACTGCTATTCGGTCAAGCCGGTCGACCGCATCGCGTTGCTCGAGGCCGCCGAGGCCACCGGCCGTATCGTCACGGTGGAGGACCACTGGCCGGAGGGCGGGCTGGGTGACGCCGTGCTGGAAGCGCTCGCGGACGCGCGGCCCGGCCCGCGCGTGGTGAAGCTGGCCGTGTCGGGCATGCCCGGCTCCGGCAAGCCGGCCGAGCTGCTGCACGAGGCCGGCATCGACGCCGACGCGATCACCGACACGGCGCTGTCGCTCGCCCGGCTGACCTAGGTCCAGCCTGAAGAACTGGTCGAGCTGCTCGGGATCGGTCTCGTTCTTCTCGAGCTGGTCGATGAGCGCGAGCTGGCGGTCGATCAGGCTCTGGCTGCGGCGCGCCATGTTGACGAACATCTCGCTTACGCTCTGGCGCAGCGCCGCCTGGTCCACGGCGACGCTGACAGCCACCCGCTGGACCGCGGTGAACGCCTCAGCCACCCTGCCGATCTCGCCGCGGGCGCCGACCTCGATGGGACGCGTCTCGGCCTCGAGGTCGACCGCCTCGGCCCGGTGCAGGCGCTCGACGACGCTCGGCAGCTTCCGCTCGGCGACGTCTCTGGCCGCCTGCTCGAGCTGGACCAGCGGGTTGATCATCGAGCGGGCCAGGAAGAGCGCGAGGGCGAAGGTCAGCACCACCACGATCATGAGCAGCAGCAGGTTGTTCAGCAGCTGCCGCTCGGTGGCGACGATGATCGCCCGGTTGGCCCTGACCGCCTGGTCGCCGAGCTGCCGCGCCACCACGCGGAGGGCCTCCACCCGCTCGCCGCTGGCCTCGAGCCACTGCTCCGGGAACACCTTCAGCCTCGAGGCCTGACTGCCAATCAGCAGCAGCGTCTCCAGGTCGCCGGCTTGCTCCACCCGCGGCGCGTCCACCGTGCTCGAGTACAGCTCCTGCTGGGCGGGCGTGGCGGTCGCCTGGAAGCGGGCCAGCTCGCGCTGGCGCAAGCCCGCGGCGGCGGCCAGCCGCTGATCCTCCTGGTCGTGGAAGCGCCCGGCGATGGCGACCGCGGCGCCGAGCCCGCGCTCGAGGCTGGCAGACTCCGAGGCCTGCGCCAGCGCCACGAAGGCGTCCAGGTCGCGGGCGAGCTGGCGATGGCCGATGGCGGCGGGGACACCGTTGGTCACCTCGAGGACGTGGCCGATGGTGCCGCCATAGAGGGAGAGGGCGTTGGCCGCGGTGAACGGGCGCCGGTCGACGTCCCGCCGCGTGGCGGCCAGCCGTTCCATCCCGGCCACGGCCGGCGGCAACGGCAGCTTGCCGGCTGCCTGGCTGCCGATCAGATAGCCGCTCACCGAGACGAGCGCCTGCAGCGCTCGGGCCAGAGCGCCGCGACGATGTCGGCCGTGCGCGCTCCCCAGTCGAAGCCCGCGACGATCGCCTTGTCGATCCCGAGCGCGTCCATCAAGGCGATCGTGTCGACGGCGAGGGCCGATTGCCGCCCGTTGCGAAGCGTCTCATCCGAGAGAAAGCGCGTCGTCCGGTAACCGCGCAGGTAGAGGATGATCACTTGGTAGCCCGCGGCTACCAGCAACGGCGCAACATCGACGTAGCTGTGGATGTCGTAGGCCAGCCGTGCAGGAGGATCACGGCGGGGCCGTCGGCAGGGCCTGCTTCGGCGTAGCCGACGTTCAGCAGGCCGGCATCGATCTGGTTGAGCCGGCCGAACGACGCGCTGGTCTCGGGCTTGGCCGTTTCCCTAGTTGCGGCGCTCGTCAGTTCGTCGCTCCCCCTCCCGGAGCGGTCGGAACGCCGCTCGGAGCTCGGTGGAGAAGAGCTCCGGCTCCTCCCACGCCGCGAAATGCCCGCCTCTGTCGACCTCGTTGAAGTAGATGAGGTTGGGGTAGGCCTGCTCCGCCCAGCTGCGCGGCGCCTCATATTGCTCGCCGGGAAAGACGGTCACGGCCACGGGGATGGAGACGCCCTTCGCGTTGAAGAAGCCACCCTTGTATTCCCAATAGAGGCGAGACGCAGAGACCCCCGTGTTCGTCAGCCAGTAGAGCGTGATGTTGTCGAGGATCTCGTCACGCGTCAGTTCGCCCGTGGCGCTCGTGGTCCGGTCCAGAGCAGAGGCGACCGCCGCGGCCGGCTGGCCGCCAGCATCGTTGTGGTCGAGAAGCCAGGCGGCCAGGCCGACGGGTGAATCCGCGATGCCGTACAAGGTTTGCGGGCGGGCCGCCATCATTCTCGCGTACTCGACCTGCTTGAACGTTCTGTCCAGCTGCTCGTAGGCGCGTCGTTCCTCAGCTGAGAGACCAGATGGCGGCGGGTCGCCAGCCTGGAGCGCCTTGTCGACGTCAGCTGGAACGGTGGCAGGCATGTTGGTGTGGATGCCGAGCAATCCCGCAGGTGCCTGCAAGCCCATCTGGTCGACGACAAACGCACCCCAGTCGCCGCCCTGGGCGACGTAGCGGCTGTAGCCGAGGCGCTTCATCAGTTCTGCCCAGGCTTGACCCATGCGCTCGGGGCCCCAACCGGTGCTCGTCGGCTTCCCCGAGAACCCGTAGCCCGGCATCGACGGAATCACCACATGGAACGCGTCCGCTGCGCTCGCGCCGTGCGCCGTGGGATCGGTCAGCGGATCGATGATCTTCAGCTGCTCGATGATCGAGCCCGGCCATCCGTGATTGACGATGAGCGGCAACGCGTCTTCATGCTGCGAGCGAACGTGAATGAAGTGAATGTCCAGCCCGTCGATCTCGGTGATAAACTGCGGTAGGGCGTTCAGGTTCGCCTCGCACGTGCGCCAGTCGTAGTCCGTCATCCAATAGCGCGCGAGCTTCTGGATCATGGCGAGCGGCACGCCTTGGGATTGATCCGCGACGGTCTCTTTCTCGGGCCAGTTCGTGGCCGCGATGCGCCGGCGCAGCTCGACCAGGTCCTCTTCCGGTACGTCGACGTGGAAGGGGCGGATCTCGGTTGCGCTTTCGATAGTTGCCACATCGACCTCCGTTCGTTTGGATGTCGGGTCCTACGACCTCAATCGTCGA
>JBKPDO010000102.1:0-43264 GCA_046727955.1 bacterium
GAGCTTCCCGGTGCGCAACGGCCAGACCACCGGGACCATCTCGGCCGGCCCACCCAGCCAGGGGGCCTTCACCTGCCCCTCGGGACAAAGCCTGTTCCTGCAGTCGGTGACCTACTCGGGCATCACGGTCACCGGAGCGGCGGGCGACTCCCTTGGGGCCACCCCGGACCCGGCCGCCTCCGGGCCGATCCACCTCCTGATCTCCTGACCACGTCGCGTCGGATGGCACACCGCGGGCATGCGGCTTGGCGCGTGCTGACCACCAGGCGATGACGGTCACCACCGGGTCGCCGGTCGCCGCATCGCGGCTGACGGTCGGACACCGTGCGGCCTGGCTGGAGGGACCGCCCTGCGACTCGCAGGGCGGTCCCTCCAGCAACCGAGAACCGGCTGGCGTCGAGGGAACGGCCGCGTGAGCGCCGCCGAGCAAGACCTCCAGCCAGGCCTCGGTCCCCGTCGACTCCCTTGCCAGCAGGCTGGGCGCCACCCCTGCGACCAGCAAGCAAGGCAGGTAGTCACCAAGGAGACGCTCGTGGCGACCCTATACCGCCTTTCGGACAGGAGAGACGAAGCTCCCTCCGGGTCCGCGCTCGGTCCGCGCGGCATCGGAAACCCGTGGTCCTCGCCGGACGCGAGCGGTCATGGCGGTATGCAAGAATCCCAGGTCATGAAGGCACTCGAGCCGAGGACCTCGGGAGGTGAAACGGGAGGGGACGGGTTCGAGCCTCTCATCCAGCCGGCACAGCGGCGAGACCTCACGAAGTACTGGTACCAGGTGGTTTCACAAAGCTCCACGAACGGATGGTGAGCTGCTGCCGTTGCGGTGGCGTTGGAGGACCTGGGCGGGTGAACCGGTCGCCGGGCGTTATCGCAGGATCACTTCGGCTGGCGGTTGACGTTGGCCTGCTTGCCACAGCGGTGCAGCATGTGACGAAGCCCGTCGTCAGTCCATGGGCCTCGCTTTGGGCGGTCTTGCGACTAAAGGGGACAGCCCGCTGCCGCCCACCCTTGCCGAGCACGTGGATCACGTCGTACTCGGAACTCACGTCAGCGACACGGAGATGGAGCAGCTCGGTACGGCGAGCGCGGGTGTGGAGGGCGTACGAGCGCTATGCTCCCGCCCCAACGAGGAGATGAGTGCGTCTGACGGAGGGAAACAGCAGCTTAGAGTCGGTGCGACCGGGCCGCTGGATGGCCCGGCGGACGGAGCCGTTCGCGGTGTTCCTGTTCGGTATGCGGCTGAACCAACTCCGCGGCCTGGCCCGCTTCATGTGGGGCCGGCGGGTGCTGCGCAGGGTCCTCGCCGACCTGGAGGCGCACCCGGGGCGAGGCTTCCTGGCGGGCCAGGTGTACCGCGCCCGCCGGACCCTGATCGCGGTGCAGTACTGGGAGTCGTTCGACGCGCTCGACGCCTACGCCCGCGACCACGGCCTGCCGCACCGCCGGGCGTGGCAGCGCTACCTGCGCGAGGCGCTGGACGACCCCGCCATGGGCCTGTGGCACGAGACCTACCTCGCCGAGCCGGGGACCTGGGAGGGCGTGTACCTCAACATGCCCCCCTGGGGCCTGGGCGCCGGTACCGACCTGCTCGAGATGCGGGCAACCAAAGACTCGGCCCGCGAGCGCCTGCACCAGCAGCGCGGTCGGCCGTAGCGGTCGGCCGTAGCGGTCGGCCCCTGCGAATGGAGCAAACGCCCCAAAATTGATCGTAAGATGCCGTACTCACGTACTCGAGGCCGAAGGCCTCAGCCTTCACGCCAGTCGCGGCGCCAGCCCTCGCCGCGGCGGTCGCGGCGACGGTCGTCGCGGAGGAGGGCGTTCAGGGCGAAGCTCACCAGGCTCACCACCAGGGCGCCGAGCAGGGCGGACCAGAACCCGTCGACCCGGTAGTCCAGACCGGTCCTGCCCGAGATCCAGGCGGTAAGCCAGAACAGCAGCGCGTTGACCACGAAGGTGAGCAGCCCGAGCGTCAGCAGGTACAGGGGGAACGCCAGCACCTTGACCACCGGCTTGATGATCGCGTTCACCAGGCCGAAGATCGCCGCGACCACCAGCAGCGTGCCGATCTTGCCGGCGGTGCTGCCCGCCTCCAGGGACACGCCACCCACCACGAGGGTCGCCACCCACAGCGCCACCCCATTGACCAGTAGCCTGACCACCAGTGCTCGCATAGGTGCCTATCCTCGCACAGCGGAGCATGCGTTTGCCTGTCGGGAGGGTGGGCAAGACTTCCTCTGCCCGGGTCGTTTCGTCGGGAGCCGCGGAGCCAGCGGGGAGGCTGCAGTCATGGCATGGATCAGCTACATCATCAGCCTGATCGTCACCGGCCTGATCGTGGGAGCGGTCGCGCGCCTGGTGGTACCCGGGCGCAACCCGATGAGCATCCTAGCCACGATCGGCGTGGGGGTCGTCGGCGCCCTGGTCGGGGGCCTGATCGCCGGGCTCATCGGCGTGGGCTGGGTGATCACCATCATCCTCGAGGTGGCGCTCGCGGCGCTGCTCGTGTACTTCATCTCCGGCCGGACCAGGACCAGCGTGTAGCCAGCGGGCGCGCTACCGTTATCGCATGGTCACCCAGCCCAGCTACATCGGCTCGCGGGCCTGAAGCGCGATCCAGGAGGATCGCCTGCGGGTCTCGCAGCGAAGGGAACAGCTCCTGCGGGAGCTGAACCGGCCAGGAGCGCTCGCTCGCTGGCGCGCTTGGTGGCGCTCGCGAACGTGGTGGCGGGCCCGCGGCCGGCCCGAGCAGCGGCCGGACCCCGCGCCGCGGCCAGACCCCGCGATGCCCGTGGCGCCCGCCGCGCGGCCGGCGCCAGTCCCAGGATCCAGCGTCCGCGCTACGAGGCCGGGCTGACCGAGCTCATGTTGAAATCGCCGATGCGGATGGCCGGCATCGCGCAGCGGGTGAAATAGTCGCCGAACTCCCGCGGCAGGGCCGGCTCCGCCGCGCCGATATCGGCCAGGCGAGCGAGCAGGTCCACCGGGCTCTCGTTGAAGCGGAAATTGTTGACCACCGCGACGACCTCGCCGTCCTCGACCATGAACACGCCGTCCCGGGTGAGGCCGGTCAGCAGCAGCGTCTGCGGGTCCACCTCGCGGATGTACCAAAGGCAGGTGAGCAGCAGTCCCCGCCGGGTCGCCGCGACCATGTCGTCGAGCCCGCAGCCGCCGTCCTCCGGCCCCTCGAGCACGAGGTTGTCCACGAAGGGCGTGGGCTCCAGCCCGGTCACCCGCGCGGAGTGGCGCGTCTGCACCAGCGCGGTGAGCTGGCCGTCGCGCACCCAGTCGGTCGGCCCCAGGGGCATGCCGTTGTCGAAGACCGAAGCGTACCGGCTCGACACGCCGGTCGCCAGGAATGGCGCGCACTCGAGCCCGGGCAGGGCGGGGTCGCTGCGCAGGGTCACGCGCGCGTCGGCCAGCCGCTCGCCGATGCGAGTGCCGCCGCCGGGGCGGCTGAAGACCGTCCGGCCCTCGTGGGCGTCCAGCGCTACCGCGCTCCAGTACAGGTAGGTCATGAGGTCGCCCATGGCCGAGGGCGGCAGGATCGTCTCGTAGCGGCCGGGCGGCAGCTCGATGCGGCGCTTGGACCACTCCAGCCGCTGCTCGACCGCCGCCGCCAGCGCGTGCCCGTCCACGTCGGCGAAGTCGCGGCTGGAGCGGCCCACCCAGGCGGAGCGGGTGCCGTCCCTGGAGCGGCCGGTCAGCTCGATCTTGCCGGTGGGCTGGGCGTAGCGCAGCCGCAGCCCGGTGGAGGTGCCCAGATACGTGGTGGTGACGTCGTGCTCGGCGAAGCCGTAGAGGATCCGCCCGCTGACCAATGCGGCTTCGAACAGCTCGCCCAGCGTCGGCACCAGCGACGAGAAGACCCGGATCGAGGTGTCCTCCGGCGGCTCTTGGAAGTCGGGCGAGGGCTCGCCGGCCAGCAGCGGTGCGGCGTCCTCGGCCGGGGGCAGCGACCCGGCGTTGGCCTCGGCGGCGCGGACCGTGTCCTCGACGCCGTCGAGGGTGACCCCGCTGCGGGTGACGACGCCGACGGAGGTGCCCTCCGGCCGGTCGACCACCGCGATCACGGTAAGGTCGCGGGTGCGCGCCACCCCATTGGTGGTCAGCGTGTTGTTGGCCCAGCGCAGGTTGGCCGTGCTCGCCTCCTGCGCCAGCACCGCGCAGGCGTCGGTCCTGGAGAGGTCGAGGGCGCGCTCGACGAGCTCCTGGGGAGTGGTCACCTGCCAGCCTCCTTCACGGTATTGAGGATCCGGATGCCACGGAACAGCGCCGCCGGGCAGCCGTGGCTGACCGGCGCGCTCTGGCCGGGCTGGCCCTTGCCGCAGGTGAAGCTGCCGCCGAGCACGTAGGTCTGAGGCCCGCCCACCGCCTCCATACTGCCCCAGAAGTCGGTGGTGGTCGCCTGGTAGGCGACGTCGCGCAGCATGCCGCTGAGCCTGCCGCCCTGGATCAGGTAGAAGCGCTGGCCGGTGAACTGGAAGTTGTACCGCTGCATGTCGATCGACCAGGACTTGTCGCCGAGCACGTAGATGCCGCGCTCCACTCCGCCGATCAGCTCGTCGCGGGAGGGCCCGCCGGGCGCTGGCTGCAGCGAGACGTTGGCCATGCGCTGGATCGGGAAGTGGTAGGGCGCGTCCGCGAAGGCGCAGCCATTGGAGCGGCCCAGGTCCTTGAGCCGGGCGATGCGGCGGTCGAGCTGGTAGCCGACCAGGACGCCGTCGCGCACCAGGTTCCACTGCTGGGTGGCGACCCCGTCGTCGTCGAAGCCGATGGTGGCCAGGCCGTGCTCGACGGTCCGGTCGCCGGTCACGTGCATCACCGGTGAGCCATAGCGCAGCGAGCCCAGCTTGTCAAAGGTGGCGAACGAGGTCCCGGCGTAGTTGGCCTCGTAGCCGAGGGCGCGGTCCAGCTCGGTGGCGTGGCCGATCGACTCGTGAATGGTGAGCCACATGTTGGACGGGTCGAGCACCAGGTCGTAGGTGCCCGCCTCGACCGACGGCGCCCTGGCCTTCTCGAGCAGCAGCGAGGGAAGCTCCTCCAGCTCGCGCTCCCAGTCCCAGTCGGCGCCGTCAAGGTACTCGTAGCCGCGGCCGGCGGGCGGGCCGAGCGTGCGCATGGTGTCGAAGCCGCCGCCCTCGGGATCGACCCAGACCGCGGTCACCTCCGGCGCCACCCTGATGCGCTGCTGCACGGTGGTGGTGCCGGCCAGGTCGGCGTAGAACTTGTTCTCCTGGACCGCCTGGAACTGGGCGTCGACGTGGCTGATGCCGTCGGCGGCGAGCAGCCGCTGGCTCCACTCGCGCAGCCGCTCCTCCTTGTCGGCGCCGGGCACGTCGAAGGGGTTCACTTCGTAGGAGGAGACCCAGCTGGCGTTCTGGTACACCGGCTCGTCGGCCAGCTCGACCGGCTCGCTGTTGATCGCGCGGCTGGTGCGGGCGACCTCGACCGCCTGCGCCGCCACCCGCGCCGCCTCGTCGCTGGTCAGCTCCACCCCGGCGGCGAAGCCCCAGCTGCCGTCCACCACCACGCGCACCGCGAAGCCGCTGGTCTCGCCGTCCACGGAGGACTCCAGGCGCCCGTCGCGCAGGCGCAGCGCCTGGTCGCGTAGCAGCTCGAGGCGGAAGTCGGCGCGCCGGGCGCCCAGCTGGCTGGCGCGCGCCAGCGCGGCGTCGGCCAGCTGGTGGCGCGGCAGCGCCAGAAAGCGGCCGTCGATTGGTCCAGACACCATCGCATCTCCCTCGTTGGACGTGCCGTGCAGTGGTGGCTCGTACCGGTCAGACCCGGCGGCGGCGGCCCAGCCAGCGCCACACCGTGAAGGTGATGGACTCACCCGCGAGGACGCTGGCGAGCAGGACGAGGGTGAGGACGAGCGCTTGGAGCATCGCGCCAGATCCTACACCAGGCCGCTGACAGCCCTTCGGCCAGCGCGCAAACCGCTTCCTTGACGGCGGCGGCGCCAGCCCGGAGGCTGCGGCCATGGAGCGCGCCATGACCTGGTACGCCGAGCTGGCCTGGCTCGGTGGCGACCGTGAGCGCGTCGACGACGGCGTTGCCATCGTGACGGACGGCGAGCGGATCACCGCGGTCGAGGTCGGCGTCCCGGCGCCCCCCGGGGCCGCGCGGCTTCCGGGGCTGGTGCTGCCGGCGCTGGCCAACGCCCATTCGCACGCCTTCCACCGTGCCCTGCGCGGCCGTACGCAAGGGGACGGGGCGGGCGACTTCTGGTCCTGGCGCGAGCGGATGTACGCGCTGGCGGTGAGGCTCGAGCCGGACAGCTATCACGACCTGGCGCGCGCGGTGTACGGCGAGATGGCGCTTGCCGGGGTGGCGGCGGTGGGGGAGTTCCACTACCTGCACCATCCGCTCGGCGGGGGCCGCTACGCCGACCCCAACGCCTTCGGCCACGCCCTACTCGCCGCGGCCGCCGCGGCAGGGGTGCGCCTCACCCTGCTCGACACCTGCTACCTGCAGGCCGATGTGGACGGGCGCCCTCTCGAGGGCGTGCAGCTACGCTTCGGCGACGGCTCGGCCACCGCCTGGGCCGAGCGCGCCGAGGCCCTGCACGCCGAGGCCCTGCACGCCGGGGGCGCCAGCCATCCCGCCGCCCGGGTCGGCGCCGCCATCCACTCGGTGCGGGCGGTGCCACCGGCGGCGATGGCGGCGGTGGCCGCCTGGGCCGGCGAGCGCGACCTCCCGCTGCACCTGCACCTGTCCGAGCAGCAGCGCGAGAACGAGGCCTGCCTGGCGGTCACTGGCCTTACCCCCGCCGAGCTCTGCGCCGCCGCCGGCGTGCTCGGCGAGCGCACCACCGCGGTTCACGCCACCCATCCCGAGCCCGGCGACGTCGCCCTGCTCGGCCGCAGCGGAACCACGGTCTGCCTGTGCCCGACCACCGAGCGTGACCTCGCCGACGGCATCGGGCCGGCGCGCCAGCTCGTCGACGCGGGCTGCCCGCTCGCCCTCGGCAGCGACAGTCACGCCGTCGTCGACCTGTTCGAGGAGGCCCGCGCGGTCGAGCTCGACGAGCGCCTGGCCAGTGGGCAGCGCGGCCGGCACCGTCCCGCCGAACTGCTGCGCGCCGCGACACAGGGAGGCATGCGCGCGCTCGGCTGGGACGCCGGGGTGATCGAGCCGGGGCGCCTCGCCGACCTGGTGGCGGTGCGGCTCGACTCGCCGCGCCTGGCCGGCGCCGGCCGCGAGCACCTGCTGGCCGCCGTGGTGTTCGCCGCCGGGGCCGCCGACGTGACTGACCTGGTGGTCGGCGGGCGCCGCGTCGTCGCGGGCGGCCACCACCTGCTGGTCGCCGACGTGCCCGCTGCGCTGGCCAGGTGCATCGCCCCGCTCGGAAAATAGCAGCTCAACAGCAGCTCAATAGCAGCTCATCGGCGTTCCGCTCCCACCAGCGCTCGGTGCGATGGACGACCTGACCTACGCGAGTCCGCGCTCGGCCAGGAGGCTTTCCAGCGCGTCGAGCCAGGCGGCGTAGTAGGCGGTCGCGGCGCTCTCGTCCGGCTGGAGCGGCCGGCGCTCGATCGCCGCGACCAGGTGGCGGCGGAACTCCGCCCACGGCGCGCCGGTGCGCTCGAGCACCACCACGCCCATGCCGAGCGCGCGGCCCTGCCAGGGCTCCCCGAAGACCAGCTCGCCGTTGTCGCGGGGCAGCGGCGCGTGCTCCGCCAGAGCGGCGTCGACCGCTGCCAGCCGGGGGATCGCGCTCACCTCGCCGTGGCCGCAGACGGGACGGCCGTGCCGATCATGCAGTCGCGCGTGACGACCCCCGCGAGCCGCTCCTCGCTCCAGCCCTCGGTCCCCGGCGGCCGCATCGGCATCACCAGGTAGCGGACCTCGGCGCTGGAGTCCCATACGCGGATCTCGACCTCGCCGGGCAGGCCGAGGCCGAACTCGCGCAGCACCTCGCGCGGCTCGGCCACCATGCGCGCCCGGTACGGCAAGCTCTTGTACCAGGCGGGCGGCAGGCCGAGCACCGGCCAGGGATAGCACGAGCACAGCGTGCAGACGATCACGTTGTGCACCGCGGGCGTGTTGGCGACAACCACCAGGTTGTCGGCCTCGGCCCCGCCGAAGCCCAGCTCGGCGATCGCCTTGGTGCCGTCCTCCAGCAGCCGCTCGCGGTAGCCAGGGTCGAGCCAGGCGCGGGCGATCACCCTGGCGCCGTTCTGCGGGCCGACGTCGCGCTCGTAGTACTCGATCACCGCGTCGACGGCGTCGCTCGAGACCAGGCCCTTGGAGACCAGCAGGGCCTCGAGTGCCCGCGCGCGCAGCTCCACCTCGGAAGTGGGCCGCGGGTGGTGCGCGCCGTGGTCGTGCGCGTCAGTCATCGGGGCGCTCCTCCAGGTAGCTCTCCCACAGGTCGACCACGACCGTCCAGGGCGGGCGCCCGTCCCGCCCGAACAGGGTCTCGGAGCTGAAACGCACCGCGTAGACCGGCTCGGGCACGCCCTCCTCGCGGTAGGCCGCCAGCTCGGGGAGTAGGTCGCGGCCCTGGACGCGCTCGACCACGCCGGCGGCGCCGCGGACGTAGCGGGGGCAGCGCGTGTGCCGCGCGGGGCGCATACGGCGCACCCGCACCCGGTCGCCAGGTGCGAAGCGGGGCGGCTCGGCCGGGGCGGGCATCGGCTCCGGGCGGCGCAGCTCCTCGAGGGCACGGCGTGCCTGGTCCAGGTCGCCGGGCCGCGGTGGCTGGGGCTGGTCGTCGTGCCTCGCCTGCTCCTCCAGCCCGTGCCCGTGGCCCTCCAGCCGTTGCGCCATGCGCTCGACCTCGCCGGGCCGGATGGTTCCCTTGCGCTCCAGCTGGCGCTCGGCGCTCCACAGCCAGCGCTCGTAGTAGGAGGCGGCGAGGTAATGGGACGGTTCCATCTGCTCGCGCGTGGCGCGCCCGCTCGGCGCGCCGCCGAGTCCCTCGATGGCGACGAGCAGGTACAGCGCGAACACGTGCGCCTCCCAGCGCTCGTGGTAGGGCGCCCCGGACCCTGGCACGACCACCGCGCCGAAGCCGTGCATGCCACCCACGTCGTGGACCCCGTCCATGCGCATGGCGTAGCACGCGCTCACCCCGCACAGCAAGCCGTGCCGTAGCATCCGGCGCCGCGGACTGGCCGACCTGGAGGCCGACCCGCCTGGAGGCAGACCCGCTATCCCGCTGGACTCCTCGAGGGCGGCCGCCTCGCCGCCAGGGGCCGCGTCACCCGCGTGGTGATCGACCGCGCCCGCTTCCCCGCCGGCCTCCAGCCTGGGTGAACGCGGACGCGGCAAGGTCCCGACGGCCCGCCCATGAGGGGGAGGCTGTCACCCTGGCGTTGGCGTGTCGGGCAGGGTCCGTAGGCGGGGGAGCGGCGACGGGAGCAGCCAGAGGACCCCGATGAGGGCGCCGACGGTGACGATCCAGAGGGTGGGGCGCAGGCCGATCACGCTGGCGAGCAGCCCGCCGGCGAGCGAACCGAGCGGGCGGACGCCGTAGTTGACGGCCACGTAGGCACCGTTGACGCGGGCCCGCACGCTGTCGGGGATCAGCGCTGCGAAGATCGAGCCGCCACAGATGTCCAGGATCATCACGCCGAGCCCCGTGCCGAACCGCGCCGCGAACAGCAGCGCGAGCGTGAGCGGCCGCTGCTGTCCGCCGCTCGCGAGCGGGACGAGCACGAGCGGGGCGGTGAACAGCAGGGACCCCACGATGAGCGCCGGCCCGATGCCGAGCCGCCTCGACAGCCGACCGGTCACCATGCCGTGGCGAGGTCACGCGGGTGCGCCGCGGCGACCCGGGCCGCCAGCCCCCAGCCCAGCAGCAGGTCGGCGCCTGCCAGTGCCGTCCCGGGAGGGTCGAGCAGGCGGTGCAACAGCGCGCTGCTGGTCGAGAACGGGATGCTCGCCACCACCTGATAGCGGCGCCGTGGCAGAGGGATGCGCAGCAGGTCGCCAGCGACCACACGGACGCGATCGTCGCCGGCGAACCTGCGCTCAGCCGCCGCGCCAGCCGCTCGTCCCGCTCGACCGCCAGCACCCGCGCGCCAGCCGCCGCGAGCGGCAGGGTTACGGCGCCGCCGCCGGCACCAAGGTCGAGCACCAGGTCCGCCGGGTGGATGCCGGCGTGGCGGACCAGCTCAGCCGCGACCCTCCGGTCGGAGAGGAAGTGCGCTCCCGGCGCTCCCGGCGCTCCCGGCGCTCCCGGCGCTCCCGGCCGGCCGTGTCCGGCCACGGAACACCGTGACCATGCCCATGGTCAGACTCCTCGAGCTGCGACGCCCTGCTGCAGAACCAGAACAGGGACCAGGTTGCCCCGGGCCCAGGCCCGGGGCAACCGATTTTCCACACGCCACCGCCACGCGGCGACCTACTCCACCGCGATGGCCCGCAGGACGTTGAGCCTGGCGGCGCGGCGGGCCGGGCGGATGCCGGCCAGCACGCCGGCCAGGGCACCCACCACCAGCACGACGGCGAGCTGTGCCGGCGGCGCCGCGAACACGCTCAGGCTCCCGCCAGGCTGCTGACCGGCCGCCCGCACCAGCGCCCAGCCGAGGAACACGCCCAGCGCGAGCCCGATGATGGTGCCGAACAGCGCGACGATCACCGACTCCCAGCGCACCATCGCGCGCAGCTGCCCGCGCGTCTCGCCGACGGCCCGCAGCAGGCCGAGCTCGCGGGTGCGCTCGTAAATCGAGAGCGACAGCGTGTTGCCAATGCCCATCAGCGCGATCACGATCGCCAGGGCCAGCATCACGTAGACGATCGTCAGGAAGGTGTCGAAGCCGGCCGAGAACGTGTCCGCGTACTCCTGGCGGTCCTGCACGTCGGGGCCGCCGAAGCTGGCCGCCACCCGCTCGACCGCGGCCTTGCCGCTGGCCAGGCTCACGCCCTGGTCGAGCTTGATGAGCACGGTGGCGTCGACGTCCTGGCTGGCGTGCGGCGCCCACGCGGCGCGCGGCAGCAGATAGCCACCGATCACCGCGTCCCCGCCGTCGTAGATCGCGCCGACGGTGAAGGTCTCGGTGGCACCGTCGGCAAAGCGGACCGGCACCGGCGTGCCCAGCCGCCAGCCCTTCTCGTCGGCGACATTGTCGGCCACGGCGAGCTGCCGAGCGCCCAGGCCGGCGATCGAGCCCGCCGCCGTCTTCAGGTCCAGCACGGTGCTCAGCTGTGCCGGGTCGGCCGCGCTGACCTCCTTTGACGAGCCACTGACCAGTGCGTTGCCGGTGCTGACCCCGACGGCCTGCCGCACCTCCGGAAGCCGGCCGACCTCTGCCGCGAGGCGAGGGTCGAGGCGTCCGCCGACGAAACCGCCGGACACGATCGCCAGGTCGCCGCCGAACGAGCTGGAGACGCTCTCCCGGATCGACGCCTGGACCGACGCGGTGAACACGGTGAACAGCGTGACCACGCCGACGCCGATCATCAGGGCGGCAGCAGCGCCGGCGGTGCGTTGCGGGCTGCGCATGGCGTTCCGCCTGCCGAGCGCAGCGCTGACACCGCGCAGCCGTGCCAGGGGCGCGCCGACGAGGGCGCTCGCCGGCCGTGCCACCACTGCGCCGAGGGTGACCACACCCGCGACGGTCAGCGCCGCGCCGGCGCCGGTGAGCTGCAGCGCGCTGTCGCCGCCGGCGAGCACGGCGGCCACCGCCACCGCGACCCCCAGGACGGTGAGGCCGGTGCCCACCAGCGCGCGGCGCCTGGAGGCGCCGGTGCGCTCGGCCGCGACGTCGCGCAAAGCGGCCAGTGGCGCCACCCGCGACGACCGCAGGGCTGGCAGCAGCCCGGCCAGCAGCGTCACGACCACCCCAACGCCGACCGAGATCGCCGCGTTGCTCGCCTTGAACACCAGGCCGCTGGTCGGCAGCGGGAAGCCGAGGCCGGCAAACAGCGCCTTCAGGCCCGAGGCGATGCCGATCCCACCGGCGAGGCCCGCGCCAGCGGCCAGCAGCCCGACGGCCAGCGCCTCCACCACGACCGAGGCGAGCACCTGCCGCCGCGACGCGCCGATGGCGCGCAGCAGCGCGGACTCGCGGGTGCGCTGCGCCACGATGATCGAGAAGGTGTTGGCGATTGAGAACATGGCAACGAACAGCGCGATTCCGGCGAACACCAGCAGGAACGAGCGGAAGAAGCCGAGGAAGCCCTGGTTGATGGCGGTGATGCTCTCGTCGCTGAGCTGCGCGCCGGTGATCGCCTCGACGCCGGCGGGCAGCAGCGGCCGCAGCCCGCGGACCAGCTCCTCCTGGGACACGCCCGGCGCGGTCTTGACCAGGACGCTCGAGACCTGGCCGGGCCGCTTGAGCAGGTGCTGCTGCGCGCCCTCGAGCGTGAAGCCGACGTAGGAGCTGCCGCCGAAGCCGTCGGCGTTCTGGAAGGTGGCGATGCCGGCGACCGTCACCGGGACGCGCTGTGGGGTCTGGATCGTGGTGTGGTCGCCGACGTGGAGGTCACCCCTCTTGGCCGCGCCGCGGTTGATGACCACCTCGTCCGGGCGCTGCGGCGCCCGGCCCTCGACGAGCCGGTAGGGGGTGAGGCTTTGGTCGGCGATCCAGGTGCTCGCGATGGGCGGCCCCATTGCCGTGACCACCTTGCCGTCCTTGCCGACGATCTGGCCGAGCCCGCTGACGACCGGCTGGACGCCGGCGACTCCCGGTGCTGTCCGGACGCGGTCGACCATTGACGCTGCGATCGGCCCGCGTGGCGTTGCCGGGCTCGAGTCCACCTTGGTGGCGCTGCGGACCACCGCGCCGGTGTCGGCGGTGACGCTGGTGAACAGCGTGTCGAAGTTGGCCCGCAGCGTGTCGCCGAGCACGAGCGTGCCCGACAGGAAGGCCACGCCCAGAAACACCGCGAGGAAGGTGCCGCCGAGCCGGCGCTTGTGACTCCACAAGCCTTTGAGGCTGATCCTGAGCATCTCGATCACTGCCCTCCGAGTCGCTTCATGCGCTCGAGCACCCCTTGCGGCGTTGGCTCGTCCACGCGGTCGACGATGCGGCCGTCGGCGAGGAACAGCGCCAGATCGGCGTAGCCCGCGGCGACCGGGTCGTGGGTGACCATCACCACCGTCTGGCCGAGCTCGCGCACGGCGTGGCGCAGGAACTCGAGGATCTCGGCGCCGGAGCGCGAGTCGAGGTTGCCGGTCGGCTCGTCGGCGAAGATGATCTCGGGCCGGGTCGCCAGCGCCCGCGCCATCGCGACCCGCTGTTGCTGGCCGCCGCTCAGCTCCGCCGGGCGGTGCGACAGCCGGTCGCTGACGCCGACGGTCGTGATCACCTGGTCGAGCCACTCCCGGTCCGGCCGGGAGCCGGCCAGCGTGAGCGGCAGGGTGATGTTCTCGAGCGCGCTGAGCGTGGGGATGAGGTTGTACGACTGGAAGACGAAGCCCACCCGCTCGCGGCGCAGCACGGTGAGCTCCTTGTCCGAGAGGGAGCCGAGCTCTGCCCCGCCGAGGAGCACCTGGCCGGAGGTTAGCGTGTCGAGGCCCGCCAGGCAGTGCATGAGGGTGGACTTGCCGGAGCCCGACGGGCCCATGATGGCGGTGAAATGGCCGCGGGCCAGGTCGACGCTGACGTCGTCGAGTGCCCGGACCGCGGTGTCACCCGTCCCGAACACCTTGGTGGCGTGCTGCGCGCGGACGACCGCGTCCGCGCGCTCGGGAGCCGAGCTGTCCGCCGAAGCCTGCCGCGCGAGGCCCGGCGAGAAGGTTGCCATGTTATCTGGCATGGCTGCTCACATCCTGATGGTCGGTTGGTGCCGTCCACCAGATGGTCGCGGCCGGGCCCGCCGCCGTCGTCGCCTGGGGGGAGGCTTTGCGGCTACGCTCCGCGAAGCAGCCGCGCCGGGGCGCGCTACCCCGAGCGGGGTAGGTCGCCCGCCGGCTCCCCCAGCGTGATGCCCGACAAGCGCTCGAGCGCCTTCACCAGGGCGTGGTTGCCCTCGCCGCCCAGACCCTCCCGCTGCAGCGTGCGGTAGAGCTGGAAGACCGTGCCGGTGGCGAGCATCGGCGCGCCGAGCTGGTCGGCGGCCTCCAGCACCAGGCGCAGGTCCTTCTGCTGCAGGTCGATGGTGAAGCCCGGCCCCCAGTCGCGCCGGACCGCCTGGCTGCCGCGGTTGGACAGCATCCAGCTGCCGCCGCCGCCACCGCCCACTGCCTGTAGCGTGCGCTCCAGGTCCAGGCCGCCGGCCTGCGCGAACAGCAGCGCCTCGGCCACGCCGAGCATGGTGACCACCACCAGGACCTGGTTGACCAGCTTGCAGCTCTGCCCGGCGCCGATCGGCCCGACGTGGGTGATCGTCCTGCCCATCGCCTCCAGGTAGGGCATGGCGCGTCGCACGTCGTCGGGGTCGCCGCCCACCATGATGCTCAGGGTCCCCATGGCGGCGCCCTCGCTGCCGCCGGACACGGGCGCGTCGATCATGGCGACGCCCCGCTCGGCGAGTTGCCCGGCGATGCGGCGGGTGGCTTGCGGGCTGATCGTCGACATGTCGACCACCAGCGTGCCAGGCCTGGCGCCGTGGACCACGCCCGCGTCGCCGAGCAGCACCGCCTCCACGTCGGGGGTGTCGCTGACGCAGACGATCACCACGTCGCTGGCGGCGGCGAGCTCCGCCGGGCTGGCCGCGGTGGCGGCGCCCGCCTCGGCCAGCGGGCGCATCCGCTCGGGAGTGCGGTTGTGCACCGTCAGCTCGAACCCTGCCGCGAGCAGGTTGCGGCTCATGCCGCTCCCCATGATCCCGAGCCCGATAAACCCAACCCGCTCAGCCATGTCGTGCCTCCTCGGTTCCTGTCCGGTGGCAGCTACGCAACCACAGGGCCGATCCATGTGGGGGGAGCTCGCTCCCCCCACGCCCCCCAAGAGCGCCTGTGCCATGGTCGGGCGCTCGGATGGGCCACTGGGAGCTCGCTCCCCCACGGCGCGCGCGTCGCGCGCCGGGGCAGATCGATCCATGTGGGGAGAACTCGCTCCCCCCACGCCCCCCAAGAGCGCCTGTGCCGGCCTCACCCTGATCCCGAAGAGCGCCTGTGCCATGGTCACCTTGAGCTGGGAGCGTACCCGTCGCGAGCTGGGGGCGCTTACAGGCCGGTGGTTGAGCGGGGGTAGGCGGCCTCCGGGTCGGTGAGGACGTTGACCAGGTAGGGGACGCCGGCGTCGAAGGCGCGGCGCAGGGCCGGGCCGAGCTCGGCGGGGGAGGTCACCAGCTCGCCAGCGCCGCCGAGGGCGCGGACGACCTCGTCGTAGCGGCAGCCCGGCTGCAGGTCGGCGGCCACGTCGTAGCCGTACAGCATGCGCATCAGGTGCTTCTCGAGCGCCCAGGCGCCGTTGTTGCCACAGACCATCACTACCGGCAGGCGGTGGCGGACCAGCGAGTCGACGTCCATCAGCGACAGCCCCGCCGCGCCGTCGCCGAGCAGCAGCACCACCTGTGCCGAGGGATGCGCCAGCCGCGCGGCGATGGCGTAGCCGAGCCCGGTGCCGAGGCAGCCGTAGGGGCCCGGGTCGAGCCAGCGCCCAGGCAGGGCCGGCTCGACGAACCTGCCGGCGAAGGACACGAAGTCGCCGCCGTCGCCGATCACCACCGCGTCCTCGGCCAGCAGCGCGCGCAGCTCCCCGTAGACGCGGGCAGGGTGCAGTGGCTCGGCGTTGCTGGTCAGCAGCTCCTGGTCGCGCTCCTCGGCGGCGGTCGCCGCGGCGCGCAGCTGGCGCAGCCAGGCGGCGCGGTCCGGGGGGCCCTGCCGCTCGGCCGCCGCGACCAGGCCGTCCAGCACCAGGGTCAGGTCGCCCGCTGCCGCGCCCGCCAGCTCGAGATGGCCGGCGAGCTGGTGGGGCGCGTCGGCCAGGTGCACCACCTTGGCGGGAGGCGTGCCGCTCTGCCCGCCGAAGGCGCCGTAGCCGAGCCGGAAGTCCAGCGGGGCGCCAGCGACGACCACCAGGTCGGCCTGGCCGAAGGCGAGCGAGCGGGCGCGCGTGACCAGCAGGTCGTGGCCGGTGGGCAGCACCCCGCGGCCCATGCCGTTGGCGATCACCGGCAGGCCGAGCGTCTCCGCGGCCCGGCGGGCGGCCTGCTCGGCGTGGTCGGCCCACACGTCAGAGCCGAGCACCAGCACCGGGCGCTCGGCCTCGGCCAGCAGCGCCGCCACGCGGGCGAGCACGTCGCCGTCTGGCTCGCGGGAGGGCGCTGGCGGCGCTGCCGGGAGCGGCACCGTGGCGGTCGCGAACAGCTGCTCGATCGGCACGTCGAGGAAGACCGGACCGCGGTGGGCCTGATCGGCCAGCCGCAGCGCGGCGGCGACCTCGGCGGCGACCTCACCGACCTGGTGGACGGTGGCGGCCCGCTTGGTGACCGGGGCGAGCAGGGGCGGGTGGTCCAGCTCCTGCAGGCTGCCGGAGCCCCAGTGCGCCTGCGGCGCGCGGCCGCCGAGCAGCAGCAGGGGGGAGCCGTTGAACCAGGCGGTGGCGACCGCGCTCACACCGTTGGTGACGCCCGGCCCGGCGGTGACCACCGCCAGCCCGGGGGTGCGGGTCAGCTTGGCGGTGCCTTCGGCCGCGAACACCGCGGTCTGCTCGTGACGCACGTCGACCAGGCGCAGCGGCGGCTCGGCCTTGACCGCGCCGTCGTAGAGCGGGAACACGTGCCCGCCGGACAGCGTGAACATGGCCCGCACGCCGTGGCGCCGCGCAACGGCGACGGCGAGCGCCCCGCCGTGCCCCTCCAAGGTCGTCGCCCGAATTGCCTGCGCCATGCCGGCCTCCGTTCGCTCACGCGCGTGTCAACGCCGCTGCAACACTACCGTCGTACCATGCCGGATCATGGGCGACGGGCGCAGCGCCGAATCCACCTACGCGGTCTGGGGCTGGGGTGGGCCGGCGGACGAGCCCGGCAGGGACGAGCTGGAGGCGCTGGCGCCGGCCGTCGCGCAGCTGCTCGGCTTCGCCGTGCAGGCGCCGGAGCGGCCGGCGCCGCTGCAACCGCTGCCCTCGCCGCGGGTGCGCCCGCCGGAGGCGCTGCGGCCGCTCGCCTCGGAGGCGCCGCTCGACCGCGCCCGCCATGGGCTCGGACGCTCCTACCGGGACGTCGTCCGGGGGCTGCGCGGCCAGGTCGAGCATCCGCCCGACCTGGTGCTGCGTCCGCGCGGCGAGGCCGAGGTCACGGCCGTGCTCGACTGGTGCGGGGACCAGGGAGTGGCGCTGGTGCCCTTCGGCGGGGGCACCAGCGTGGTCGGCGGGGTGGAGCCGGCCGTGGGTGACGGCTTCGCCGGAGCGGTCTCGCTGGACCTCGGCGCATTGTCCGGGGTGGCCGAGGTGGACCCGGTGGCACGGGCGGCACGGGTGCGGGCGGGCACGACCGGCCCGGCGCTCGAGGAGCAGCTCGGCCGGCACGGGCTGACCATGCGGTTCTTCCCGCAGTCGTTCGAGCGCTCCACCGTGGGCGGGTGGCTGGCGACCCGGGCGGCGGGGCACTTCGCCACCGGACCGACCCACGTCGACGACTTGGTCGAGTCGATCCGGATGGTGACCCCGGCCGGGCTGCTGGAATCGCGCCGGCTGCCCGGCTCCGGCGCCGGCCCCAGCCCCGACCGGCTCACGCTGGGCAGCGAGGGCACCCTCGGCGTGATCACCGAGGCGTGGCTGCGGGTGCTGCCCCGGCCGGAGCGCCGCGCGTCGGCCCTGCTGGCCTTCGAGTCCTTCGAAGCCGGCGCCGCGGCGCTGCGCGCGCTGGTCCAGGCGGGGCAGCGGCCGGCCACCTGCCGCCTGCTCGACCCGGCCGAGGCCGCGCTCAGCGGGACGCCCGCCGGGGGCGGCGCGGCCCTGCTGCTCGGGCTGGAGTCGGCCGGGCTGCCGCTGGACGGCGAGCTGCGCCTGGCGCTGGAGCTGCTGGAGGAGATGGGCGGGCGGGTGCTGGAGCAGGGCGAGCGCGCCGGCTCCTCGTGGCGCTCCAGCTTCCGGGGGGCGCCCCACCTGCGCGACCGCCTGGTGCTACTTGGCGTGCTGGTGGAGACCCTGGAGACGGCGGTCACCTGGGAGCGGCTGGCGGAGCTGGTCGCCGGGGTGCGCGCGGCGGCGGGCGCGACGCTGCGGCGGGTCTGCGGCGCCGGCCAGGTCGCCTGCCGGCTGACCCACGTCTATCCTGACGGCGCCGCGCCGTATTTCACCGTGCTGGCGCCCGCGCGGCGCGGGAGCGAGCTAGAGCAGTGGGCTGACGTCAAGGCGGCCGCCTCTGAAGCGGTGCTGGCGGCCGGGGGCACCATCACGCACCATCACGCGGTCGGCCGCGACCACCGTCCTTGGTACGACCGCCAGCGGCCCGAGCCGTTCGCGCTGGCGCTGCGAGCGGCCAAGGCCGCCTTGGACCCCGCCGGGGTCCTCAACCCCGGCGTGCTGCTGGATCCTCATCCTCACGTGGGGTAAGCGACTGGCCCACGGGTTTCAGCCGGTCGGGTGGTCGTCCAGCGCACTGGGGGATGCTCACCATCCCAGGGCTGGCCTGGGGGGCTCGGCGCGGAGCGCGACCACTGTCCTGACCGCCTCGACCAGGGTTGGCAGCAGGTGGTCGGCCGGCGGCAGCCGCGCCGTGTCCGGCAAGGGCCGGACCCAGGTCACGCGCTGACCGTCGATCAGCCGGCTGGGTGGGAGGAAGACCAGAGAGCCCGCCGGGACGACGACGACCTCGTCGCCGTCGGTCCGCAGCCCTGCGGACGCGGTGGAACCGCCCGCCAGCACGAACTGGGTGCAGCCACGCCCGGCGCGGATGACGGGGCCGGGCTCGACCCCGAGCTCGCAGAGCCGGGCGACGAGCGCCACGGCCGCGGCCGGATGGTGGACCTCGACCACGTCCAGTGTCAAGATAGAAGTAGAACAAATAGGACATTGAGAACTACAGAGAGAGACCTGGAGAAAGCTCTGGGGTCCTGGCGTGACCTGACAAGAAAGCGCCCCGGCGGATGGATCAGATCCCCGGGGCCGGACACGGAAAGGCTGCTTCCATGCCACGTCAAGCATCGCAGGCCAAGCCTGCCACGACCAGGGCCTCTCAGTCCAAGACCCAGCCCACCGCCCGCAGGACCAACAACAGGGAGCAGGGCACCTCACAGGTTCACGAGGCCAAAGCCAGGCAGCAGGCCAGCGCCAAGCCCACCGCCAGCAATGGCAGGAGGGCCGCCAACAGGCCCGAGACCGCCATCGCCTTCTGGCCCCTGGACATCGTGTCCGTCGCCTACCTTGCCGCCCGCGACTCAGACGGCAAGCGGGATCTCGACATCATCGTGTGCGGCAAGTGCGCCGCGCTGCTGATAGAAAGCGCTTCCAGCAAGAAGGCGCACGAGACCTTCCACCGGCTGATCGACGGGCTCGACGCGGCGGTCGCCCGATGAGCACCAGGCAACCAGTGGACGAGCACCTGCAGCAGGAGCACGACTTCGCTGACTGGACGCTCGACACGTTCCGGCGACAGTTCCCGGCGCTGATGACCAGCGACGGCTGGTTCGCCTTCAAGGCGCTCCACGCGCTGCTCCACGACCCGAATGCCGAGAGCAGGCTGATCGTTGCGCAAATGGCGACCCTGTCCACCAGGATCTGTGAAGCCTGCCGGGTGCCGCTGACCGCAGCCGAGCAAGAGGACTTCGTGACCTTGTGCGAGTCCTGCGCCAGCAAGATCGACCCAGCCACTGAGGAGGAGCTGGAGCGACGGCACGTCGATCTAGGACCTGACGACACCCCACCCGAGTAACCGTTCAACCGCCAGGACCCCAGACCTTTTTCCAGGATCTACCAAAGGAGGCCCAGCTCAGGGCCTCTTTTGTGTCCGTGCGGGGTGGTGGACAAACCGCTCGCAGTCGGCAGCGCCCCAGCCGGGGCGTTCACCCCCACGCGGCCAGGGCGCACTGGTTTGGTCGGCTTGCCGTGCCCGAGCAGGCAGAGGATGAGCAGGGGCGCTCTATAGGGACTCGCTCAGGCCCGGCATGGTGGCATCGATCACCTCCCCCGTTGTGTCGCCGCTGTCACTTGTCGAGCGGCACAAGCCGGTCGAGCATGGCGAGTACGCGCCGGACGATCCGTAGCTCGGCATCCAGCGGGTTGCCGTGGACCACGAGGACCTGCTCGCCGATCGGTTGCTTGTCGCACTGGACTTGCTCCTCGGGCGTGTGGGCGACCACGTCCACGCCGCACGTCCAACATTTGGCATCGTTCATGTACGCCGTGCCCCTTCCCCGTGAGCGCGGTGTGATGGTGGGCGTGGTCAACGTGGTGTGTTCGCCAGGCCAAGAACGATGGCGATCAGCGTCACGGTGATGAGCGCGAGCGCGATGGTGGCCGCGCCGTTGATGAGTGCCTGCATTGCAGCCTCTGGGATTCCGTGCGCCCCGTGCTCACCAAGAAAGGAGGAGTGTCCTACTAGCTATTGCCCACTGTCAAGACCTATCACGCACTACCAGACGGTCACGTCACCGATTGGTACGCTACGCGGCATGACGCGACCGCCCGAGCGACCTGAGTTACTGACGGAGGCTGAGGCCGCCGAGCTGCTGACGGTCTCGGTGCAGACCATGGCTCGGTGGCGCAAGGAAGGCGAGGGACCGCCGTGGTTCCGGCTCGGGGGTCGTGTCCGCTACCGCCATGACGAGCTACTGACGTGGTTGGAACAGCAACGGGGCGGGTGAGCTGACGGCGACACACTGACTACTGAGACACGCTCCGCTTCCGAGCTTCACGGCGCCTGGTGATGGCTTCCTTGGCGATCTTCTGGATCTCCGCCTCGCACAGTCTTTTGAACTCTTCCCGTTCCTCCGGTGTCATGTCCTGAATAGCTGTGCGACGGATCAAGCCCGTCACCCACTGGATGTCTTCCTCTTCCGGTGTCATCTTGCTTCGCCTCCTCGTCGGTCCTGATCCCCGGGATGGTCGCTCGGCCGAGAAGCGCTCGCGTAGGTCTGCTTTCTCTCCCAATGCTGCAACAAACCCATATCGGCGGCACAGTCCTCGTGGACCCAGCCTGCGGGTGTTTTCTCGATCCTGCTGCGGTTTCTCCGGATAAAGCCGCCACATAATTGGCAGCGGCCGGAGTACTCGGCGATCATTCGTCCCCACCATTCGGGACGAGAATCTTGCTGATTAACCATTGCTTATCTTCGTGGTATTCACTCGGGATCGTCACGCTGTGTTCGTGCGCGACCTCCACCAAGTCCGGCAGGTTGTACTTCTCCAGCTCGGCGCGCGTGAACAGCGCGTCGTCATCGGAGTCCTCCTCGTGACCCTCCTCGTGGCTCTGGGACTGCTCCTCAGCAGCCACCCCCGCCGCTTGGTCGGACAGTTCTTCGAGACTAGATGACAGTGTCCTACCTAGGCTGACCTGGGAGTTTGGTAGGACACCCTCTTGGTTGGACAGGCTCCAGGTGGATGGAGCACCTATGCCTTGTGTGCCGCTGGTGCTGCCCCCGATCCTGATGAGATCCCGGCGCAGTGTCCGCTCCGTCACCCGGTAGCCGGCGTCCTTGGCCTCCCTCATGACCTCCTGGTTCGTCCGTGGACCTGCCTCCAGCAGTTCCCGCAGCCACCCACACCGTTCGACGGCCTGCGTGCCATGCTTCTCCTCGTCTGATGCGGCCAGAAGATCAGCGGACGACACGTCAACTTTGCCGAGCCAATTGAGCACGGGGACGTGGTACGCCACGCCTTTATGCTTAATTGGTGTGTCCTGCATCTCGAACGCAAGACTGCGGTCGGTGTCCTTCGTCAAATTCGCCTTGCCGACCGTCAGCACCCGTTGCTGATCGTTTTCCGGGTGCTTGCCGATATCGAGCACGACGCGCGCTTTTCCCGGGATCTTGATCGAGCCGCTGCCACGCTGCACGCTGTTGGTGCCACTGGCCTTGTTGATATGCCGGATCAGGACAATGGCCGCGTTGGTGGACTCGGCGACCTCCCGCAGCGAGCGCATGACCTTCGCCATGTGCTTGCCGTTGTTCAAGCTGTACCCGTCCTCGACCACCTCGTCAAAATCATCGATGACGACCAGGACAGCGCTACCAGCGCGGATCTGCTCCTCCAACACTGCGGCGTGTGTCGGGAACGCAATGTCCTCTGCCTCGCCCGCCAACTTGACCAGGGACAGCTCCACCGCCCGATCGACGTTGCCGCCCGCCGCCTTGAATCTCGGGACCACGACCTTGGCGAGATCGTCCTCCGGCGCGACCAGGACCACGGCTCCACTGACACCCGTCGATCCGTCCGGCATCGGCTTGCCGGCCGTGACACGCGCCGCGAGATCCAGCATGGCGACACTCTTGCCCAAGCCGGGATTGCCCTGGACGATCGACAGCATGCCTCTCGGGACGTAGTCGTCCCACAGCCATTCGAGCGGGACAGCCTTGGCGTCCTGGAAGCGAACAGGGTCAGGGACCGCAGGTCCGTCCTGCTCCACCGGCGCAGACCCGTTCTTGGACGGCTCGTACCGGCCCACACTCCAGGCGATCTGTCGCACCTCGTGCTCGGAGAGCGGCTCCTCACAGCGGTTGTCGTTGGTGACCAGCAGGGACGCCGCGATCTCCTCGACGGTCATGCCACGGTGGCGCATGCTGCCCGCGAGACTCGTCAGGGTGTTGTTCTGCCTGCCCTTCGGGATGAGCTCACCGACCGGCTCGGACTCCCGGCGCGAGCTCAGACGCCCATGGCGCTTGACCGCGTCGAGGATCACCTGCGGGAGCACGGGGAGCTCTCCGTCAAGCGGACGGACCCATGTGTAGACCGGGCCATCCGGGTGGATGCTCGGCGGCGCGATCACGTACCCGCCGTTGCTTTTGAGATCGACGCCTTCGAGAAACCGGGTGTGACAGCCAGCACCGTCGGCACGGAACCAGTAGTGGTGCCCTTTGCCCGTCCTGACCACCGGCGCACCGTTTGCCTCGAACCCGATGGCCTGCAGCGCCTCGACGCCCTCGGCACTGTCGATATCGACCACCGTCAGGTGATCACCACACGCAAGTCCGATGTTCGCGTCCGGCCACTGCTCCCACCACTTGCGGATCTGGCTCGTATCCGTGGTGGCGTCCCAGAACCCGTGCCCGAGCCGACCACATTTACCGTGGCACGTCCCGCGCAGGGGATCGCCCTCGGGGTGCGCGCTCGGGATCGCCGGCTCCTTGGCCTTCGGCTTCAGCGGGAAGACCGGAATGTTCCGAGACGCGTAGTCCAGGGCACCCGTCAGGAGCGGGTTGCGCTCGCCTTCTTGCCTACGGTAAGTTTCGTCTGCTGTATGCTTGACAGTAGCCTCCATCAGGGCTCCTTCTGCGCCCCGCCCGGCTCACCCACCTGGGCGGGGTCGCGCTTCTCTTTAGGGTCTCCTCAGCTGCCTCAGCTCCTCCCTCCGAGTCCTCCCACGGTCAGGGACAGGTGCTCACCTCCGCTCACGCTCCTTGAGAAACACCTCGATGTCCGAGAATCGGTAGCGGATCATTCCCTTTCTGCTGGGATGCAGCTTGATGTATCTCGGGCCGTAGCCTTTGATCCGCCAGAACACGAGTGTGTTCGGCGACATTTTCAGCAGCGCCGCCGCCTCCTCGGTGTCCAGCAGCCTGTCGGCAACTGCCTGCTTTTCTGCGCCCGCCATGCACGTACCTCCCAGGGTGGAGTTTCTGTCTCCCTACCACGGTGGCAAACGTGAATTGAATCCTGCAACGCACCGTCCTACGTACTTGTACATATTTGCCAGTAGTACAGAGTGACCATCTTTGGACTAGTCACCCAGGCACCGTCGCTCCAGGGTTAAAAACTCACCAGATCGACGGGAGAAGCGAGGGAGACGGGCAGTGCCACGGTAGAAAGAGGAAGACCCGGGCACTGCCTGTCCCGTTTTCCCAAGGAGGTTAATCGTCCCCGCTTCTCGATACTTGGGACTGTACTATGCCCGTACAATCCTGTCACGAGAGGAGGGACGAATTGATCGCAGTGTCGCAAAGAGAGAAGCAGTCCCCAAACGGGCAGGTGACGGTGGAGACACTGAGAAACCGTGCCGGCAGGTATGGCCTGGTGGTCAGGAGCTGGCGGGGCGTCTTCTGGCTGCACTCGGCCGTGACCAAGCGAATGATCGGTCCACGAGCCGGAATGACTGCTGAGGAGCTGGAGTCCTTCCTGGAGTCCTACTGAATCAGCCCTGTAGGAGCCACCTGGAGCCATTCTCAGCCCCCGTTGTGGCCGTTCAGGTGTCCCAGGGTGGGTCCAGTGAAAGGAGCACGAATGAGCGCACTGTATATCGCGCAGCGAGCCATGAAGATCGGCGAGAAGATCGTCAACCCTGGTGAGCTGGTGGACGTGTCGGGCTGGAGCGCCCGAGCCATCGACGCCAACGTCTCCATCGGTCGCCTGGAGAAAATTAATGTCCTGGAGACGATGAGCGGTCTCGAACGGGAAGAGCTGCGCACCGCCGTCCTGAACAGCAAGCTGCCGGACAACGAGCGCACCAAGATCGCCAACCTGATCGGGGGCAAAAAGCGTGACCAGTAATCACCACGAGCACGCGCCACAGTACGGCCAGGGAGCGCTGGTGCAGGGAGCACGGCCTGGACCCACCGAGCGCTGGGTGAACGACAGCAAGGGATTTGCCAAGCACGAGGCGCTGCCATTTCCCGAGGACAGGATCTCGGTCCCGTGCGTTAATTGTGAAAGCGAGAACCTGCTCGACAGCGCACTTGCTGACACTGTCTCCTGGGCCTGCTGGGACTGTGGTCAGCCACAGTCGCTCGGGCTCGCTCGTCAGCGCACGATGAGCAACTCGGGGAGTATCGACGTGAGCCACCTGTGGAGGCGCTGAGCCGTGCGCCCCTGCCACCGTTGTGGGCTCCAGAAGCAGGCCACCGGGCCGTGCCCTCGGTGCGGTGCGGCCAGCAACCGGCTGTCGGGTATGCAGTTTGACGAGATTTCGTTTGTTCGTGGTGGTGCCAACCAGGAGGCGCATGTGGTCTTGCACAAGTCCGACGAGGAGCAAGAGATCCGCAAGGGTGAGCTGGCCGCCACTGAGCTGGTAAGCCACGCGACCAGGATGCTGGCACGCAATGCCGCCGCCGGACAGCCAGACATGACGTTCGCGGAGGCGATCAGCAAGGCGCTCGAAGAGAACCCGCACCTGTACGAGGAGATCATGCCCCCGCCGATCTCGAAGCGGGACGTGCAGGAGCTTCCCCGTCCCTGGCAACTGGACGAGCTGACCAAGGCCGCGTGGGAAAGAAGCCCCGACAAAACCTGGGCGCAGTGCATGGCTGATGTCCTCGAACGACGGCCGGATCTTTACCGGCCATAGGAGCCGCTATGAAAGGCAGTCCCAGCCGCAGAGAACGCCGCCTGAAAGCCCGTGAGCTTGCCAGGAACGACGGGAAGAAGCGCCAGGCCAGCAGCGCTCGCAGGGACAGGTGGACTCGGAAAAAGCAACCAGCCCGTATCGCAGGGAGTGAGTGAGCAATGGCACACGGAGGACTCGGAGCCCTGGCACCGTCACAACAACCAGGTGGGGGAGCAGTCGCCTGGGTGGAGCGCGGCGCGATCACCGACGCCAACGTCAGGAGAGTCTGGCTCCGCAACGATCAGAACATCCCCACCAGTGCCGCAGGACTGACCACGCTCACCAGCATCTTTGCTGGAGCGTCGAGCTGTGGTGTTCCTGGCGCACGGTTCACCCGTTCCAGCGATTCGCTGGTCGTGACCGTTGCTGCTGATGACATTATCGCGGTGAGTGCCGCGTGACAGGGACCTAGGGACACGTCATTTGCCTGGACCAAAACCCTTCGCCGGCAGCATTGCCCGTGCCAAGCCTGCACCTCGGAGCAAAACTCCTATCGGGACCTGCCTACGGTGTGGGAAGCCACGGTGGACGAATCTTCGTCCCTGGTGTGGTGAGCAATGTCAGGGTGCCTGGGCTGCCAGTCACAGCTTCCAAGAGATTCGACAGCTCGATCTCAGCTTTGCCAGGTGGCTTGAAAGCCAGACGGAGATCAGTCTCAGGGACAAGCCAGACCGCTGGGTCTCGAAGTCCACCAACGTACTGAGCTGGGGCGCCCGGTCCTCGTGACGACAGCAACCCCGCCTGGTAGCCGGGTTAGGGGGCCAGACGGGGCGCTGCCGGAACGACGGACGGTGGAAGTCTATCTCCGAGCCTTGACCACTTCTTGTCAACCTCCTAGCTGTCAGCGAGCGTGCGCAGTAATCGGGCAGGATTGCTCCGAAGTGCCCGGCTTCACGGCACCGGCCACGAGCGAGCCACGTACAGGTCGGCCTCTCCAGATGGCAACGGAATGTCCGGGATTTTCTCCGCGCCCCTGAATTTGAGCGTCACCCTGGACTTGTCGAACAGCCACCGTCCCGCGTCGTCCTTCTGGGCGCCACGCGGCGCGATCACCAGCTCGTCGATCACTGCCTCAAGAATCACCCGCCGCCGGCTGACCTCCATGTCCGCCCAGGCTGCCTCCAGCTCGTCCCGGGCGTTCGGCAGGTCGATCAGTGCGGCGGTGGCAGGGTGCCGGCGGAGCGCCTTCCTGGTCGCCTTGATCCGTTGCTCGATCCCGTCCCTGAGCACCAGCCACTCGTCAATCCCGAACCTGCCCTGTGCTTTCAGCTCGGCCAACTTGCGCAGCTCCTGCCCGTCGTCTTGGAGCTGCCGCACCAGCTTGGCCTGGCGGTCACCCGCTTGGGCATGGCGCCGCCTGATCCCGATCAAGCCTGGTCCTGAGAGCCACTTGATCGCCTTCTCGGTGACGTACGCCTCCAGCCTGGCCCCGTCGATGGTGAGCCCGCAGGAGCCCTTTCCCCGGTCCTTGCTGCCCGAGCCACACGAGTAGATGAGCCTGCCGTGCTTTTTGCCCTTCCCGCCGCGTACCGGGCGGCCACAGTGGCACTGGGCGATGCCGCTCAAGAGATGGACGTGCGGGCGGCCACCCTTTTTCCGGTCGGGGTCGGTGAGCTTGGCCTGCAGGTCCAGCCACGTGCCCTTGTCGATGATGGGCTCCCAGGCGGCCTTCCCGACGACCTGGCCGTGATACTGCCGCAGCCCGGCGACCCGCTTGGAGAGCAGGATGCGCCGGAGCACCGTCACGTCCCACGGGCCACCCTTGGCCGTGGTCACGCCCCTTCGGTTCCAGCTCTTCACGATGCCCAGGAGCGACCTCCCGTCGAGCACCATCCTGGCAGCGTCCTGGATGAGCTTCGTCTCGTCCAGGTCATGAGTGACACCGTCCTTGGCGAAGCCGAACGGCCGCTGGCCCCCCGCGAACGCACCGGCTCGTGCCAGTGCTTCTTTTCCTCGCTTGGCGTGGACCGAGATCGTCTTCGAGACCATCTTGGCAAAAATCCCGTGCAGCTCGAACGTGCTCGACGCCATCGGCTGGGACGGGTCGAACACGCCCTCCGTCACCGAGGCCAAGAGGATGTCACGGTCCAGCAGCCCGGTCAGCCGGGTCGTGTCCTGGCTGTTGCGGGTCGCCCGGTCCACCTTCCAGAAGACGATCCCCTCCACGGCCCCGCGCTCGACCGCGTCCAGTGCGTCGTCGAAGTCCCCGCGCTCGCTCCCGGTGTAGGCGGACAGCCCGGCCTCCGAATAGACGTGCTCCTCCGGGACGGTCCAGTTGTGGTCGGCCGCGAACTTCCGGCAGAGCCGGATCTGCTGCTCCGTGCTGGTCTCCTTTTCCCCGGGCTCCAGCTCCTCTCTCCTTGACCTCCTGGCATAGATTGCCACGTCCATTGACGGCTCCTCCCCGCAAACTTCTCCTAAACGTGCAGGTCAGAGCCTATATTACAACTTGACAACCACTACGTCGATGGCGATCCCGGTCGGGGTGGCGATGTTCGCCTCTGGGGTGGCGGCCCACCAGCAGACGACGTCGACCGCCTCGGCGGTGGCCTCGGCGGCGCTGACGAGGCCGATTGGGTGGAGCGCGGGGGCCGGGCAGCGCAGGCGCCCGCAGGAGCAGATGCAGCCCTCCTCCCACGGCCCGATCCGGCTGGCGGGCTCGATCGGGTAGTGGCAGGGCAGCACCGCGATGCCGCGGGTGGCGTAATCGAGCGCGGCCTCGACGAGGGTCGCTGGCTGCGCCGGCCGAAGGGATTGCTGGCTCACGTCCATGTTCGTTTCCTTGTGGGACAGTCGGCACGGCGCGGGACCGCGCCGTGCCCAGCACGCTATCGAGCGGCGCCGCAGCCGCTAAGTGCTCGCCAAGCAATCGAGACGTTCCTTGCCGCGCGTGGCGCACCTTGCCGTCGCGCCCGGGGCATGCCCGTCTGCGCCACCTGTACGATGCGCGGCAGATGATGCAGGTAGGTGGAGGGACGCCCGGCACGTGTCAGGGAATCCTCGTCGCGGGGTCGTTGGGTGGTGCTGGCTGTCGGGGGCGGATCAGCGCAAGCCCGAGCGGACACCGGCGCTACGGGATGACCTCCAGCGGGGCGGCGAAATGGCAGGCGGAGGGGTGGCCGTGGCCGCGGTCGATCAGCTCGGGCTCCTCGGTCGCGCAGACGTCCTGCGCCTTGAAGCAGCGCGTCCGGAAGCGGCAGCCGCTCGGCGGGTTGGCCGGGCTTGGGATGTCGCCGCCGAGGACGATGTGCTCGCGCTTGCGCTCCTTGGTCGGGTCGGGGATGGGCACCGCCGACACCAGCGCCTGCGTGTAGGGGTGCACCGGACGCCGGTACAGCTCGTCGCGGTCGGCGACCTCCACGATCTTGCCGAGGTACATCACCGCCACCCGGTCGGCAACCTGCCGCACCACCGACAGGTCGTGGGAGATGAACAGGTAGGTCAGGTCGAACTCGCGCTGCAGGTTGGCCAGCAGGTTGAGGATCTGCGCGCGCACCGACACGTCCAGGGCCGAGACCGGCTCGTCGCACAGGATGAGCTTCGGCTGCAGTGCCAGGGCGCGGGCGATGCCGATGCGCTGGCGCTGCCCGCCGGAGAACTCGTGCGGGAAGCGGCCGGCGTGGTCGGGGTTGAGGCCGACGCGCTCCAGCAGCTCGGCGACCAATTGGGCGCCGCCGTTCCTCCAGCGGTTCCACACCACCAGCGGCTCGCCGACGATGTCGCGGACGGTCATGCGCGGGTCCAGGCTGGCGTAGGGATCCTGGAAGATCATCTGCATCCCTTGGCGCACGGTGCGCAGCCTCGAGCCCGTGGCGCTGGTGATGTCCTCGCCCTCCAGCTCCACCCGCCCGCTGGTCGGGTCCAGCAGCCGCAGCAGCAGCCGCGCGGTGGTCGACTTGCCCGACCCGGACTCGCCGACCAGGCCGAGCGTCTCGCCCTTGCGGATCGAAAAGGAGATCCCGTCGACCGCGCGCACCGCGCCGATCTGGTGCTGGAACAGGACCCCCCTGGTGATGGGGAAGTGCTTGATCAGGTCGGTGACCCGGACCAGCTCCTGGCGGGAGCGCTGCGGGACCGCCGCCGCCTCGGTCTCGACGCCGCTGATGGCACTACCCTCCTGGGTCATGGGGTCACCCCCTGGGAACGCTTCCGCTGCTCATGAGACCGTCCCCTCCAGCCGGCTGGCGAGCTCCGAGGCCGGCAGCCCGGGCTCCCATCCGTCCAGGTTGGCGAAGTGGCACGCGACCCAGTGCTCGGCACCAGTCGCCTGCCGCAGCTCCGGGTACTCGCTGCGGCACACCGACTGGGTGTAGCCGCAGCGCGGCGCGAACCGGCACCCCTCTGGAGGCGAAAGCAGGCTCGGCGGGGCACCCGGAATCTGCGCGAGCTTCTCGAGGCGCGGCCGGTCGACCCGTGTGGTGGAGCCGAGCAGCCCCCAGGTATACGGGTGCTCGGGGTTGCCATAGAGGGTGTGCACGTCGGCTTCCTCGATCTTCTTGCCGGCGTACATCACCACCACCCGGTCGGCCACCCCGGCGACCACGCCAAGATCATGGGTGATCAGCATGATCGCCATGCCGAAGCGCTCCTGCACGTCCAGCAGGACCTTGAGGATCTGCGCCTGCACGGTGACGTCCAGCGCGGTGGTCGGCTCGTCGGCGATCAGCAGCTCCGGGTCCAGCGCGATCGCCATGGCGATCATGACCCGCTGCCGCATGCCGCCGGAGAACTGATGCGGGTAGTCGCGAGCGCGCTCATGGGCACTTGGGATGCCGACCAGCTTCAGCAGCTCCACCGCCCGCTTCCACGCGTCTCTTCGGCTGACGTCGCGGTGCGCCAGGATCACCTCGGCGATCTGCGGACCCACCCGGTGGACCGGGTTCAGCGCGGTGAGCGGGTCCTGGAAGACCATGGCGATGCGGTCCCCGCAGATCGCGCGGCGCTCCTCCCGGTGCATCCGCACCATGTCCTTGCCGCGGTAGCGGATGCTGCCACTAACAATCTGGCCGGCGGGGGACGGGATCAGGCCCATGATCGACAGGGCGGTCACCGTCTTGCCGCAGCCGGACTCGCCCACGACCGCGACCACCTCGCGGCTGTGGACGTCGAAGCTGACCCCGTCCACCGCATGGACGATGCCGACCTCGGTGTGGAAAATCGTCTTGAGGTCCTCGACCTGCAGCAGCACGTCGGCCGCCGGCGCTGGCGCCTGCGGCTGGCGCGGCAGCGCCGCGGCGGCGCTCATGCCCGCACCCGCCGTTGGGTCGGGTCCAGCGCGTCGCGCAGCCCGTCGCCGAGGAAGTTCACGCACAGCACCACCAGCAGGATCGCCAGGCCCGGGAACCACACCAGCCAGCCAGCGATGGTCATCAGGCTGCGGCCGTCGTCCAGCATGTTGCCCCACGTGGGGGTCGGCGGCTGGATCCCGAAGCCCAGGAACGACAGCAGCGACTCGGTCAGGATCGCGATCGCCACCGTCAACGTCACGTTGACGATGATCACCCCGGCCGCATTGGGCAGCATGTGCCGGAAGATGATCCGCGCGTCGGAGGCGCCCACCGCCCGGGCCGCCTCCACGTACTCCTTCTCACGCAACGATAGGAACAACCCCCGCACGATGCGGGCCAGGAACATCCACAGCGCCAGCGAGATCACCAGCACGATGTCGAGGATGTGGCCGTGGGTCGCGCTGGAGGCGATGATCAGCAGCACCAGCAGCGGGATCGCAAGGAACAGGTCGGTCAGGCGCATGATGGCGTTGTCCAGGCGGCCACCGTAGAAGCCCGCGACTGCGCCGAGCAGGGTGCCCACCACGGCGGAGACCAGCGCAACGCCCAGGCCGACCAGCAGCGAGACTCTGCCTCCGTACAGCAGCCGCGTGAGCTCGTCCCGGCCGAGCTGGTCGGTGCCGAGCAGGTGCTTGCCGCTCGGCCCCTGCAGGATCTGGTCGAGGTGCTGCTCGGAGAAGCTGTAGGGGGTGAGCAGTGGGGCGAGCGCCACCGCCAGCCCGATCAGCGTCAGCACTACCAGGCTCGCCATCGCCAGCTTGTGCCGCCGGAAGCGGCACCACACCAGGGTGCGCTGTGACAGCCCGTGCTCCTCCAGGCCGAGCGCCTCGACGGTCGGCGGCGCCTCTGCGCCAGTCGCGATCGCCACGGGGACCACCGTCGGCGCCGGGTGATCGACGCCTCCGTTAGGCATAGCGGATCCTTGGGTCGAGGACGGCGTAGAGGATGTCCGCCACCAGGTTGAACACGACCACGAAGGTCATGGTGAGGATGACCCATGGCAGCGCGATCGAATAGTCCCCCTGGCCCATCGCCTGGATGAACAGGCGGCCCATGCCTGGCCACTGGAAGATCTGCTCGGTGACGATCAGGCCGCCGGCCAGCGCGCCGAAGTCGATCGCGGCCTGCGTCGTGAGCGGGACGAGCGCGTTGCGCATCCCGTGGTTGGCGATCACGCGCCGCTCGCGCAGGCCCTTGGCCCTGGCGGTGCGCAGGTAGTCGGAGCCGAGCACCTCGAGCATGCTGGCGCGCATGTAGCGGCTGTACACCGCGATCGACTGCACCGCCAGCACGACCGCCGGCAGCGCCACATGCCGCAGCCGGTCGATCAGGTCAAAGCCGACGCTGCCTGGCTGGGAGAGGCCGGCGGTGAAAAAGATCGGCTCCGAGAGGTTCAGCCAGCGCACCAGGTACAACCCGAATAGGAGTTGCACGATCAGCGCGAACCAGAACACCGGGACCGACAGGAAGAGGAACGCGCCGCTGGTCGCCAGGTAATCGAACACCGAGTGCTGCCGCACCGCTGCGATCACCCCGACGGACACTCCGATCAGCAGCGCGATCAGGAAGCCGGTGATGCCGAGGAACATCGAGTTGACCAGCGCCTCGCGGATCTGGCTGGAAACCGAGATGCTGCTGAACAGTGAGGTCCCCCAGCGGCCGCGGACGAAGTTGCCGAGCCAGGCGAAGTACTGCGCCGGCCCGGAGCGGTCGAGACCCAGGTCATGACGGTAGCGCTGGATGTCGGCCGCGGTGAGGCGCGGGTTGGCGCGGACCCCCGCCGCCGGGTCGGTGGTCAGGTGCAATACGGTGAAGATCAGCACGCTGGCGACCAGCAGCAGCGGGATGGAGACGAGCAGCCTCCGGACAATGAACCGCAGCATGGGTTGCTCCAGTCGCAAAGGCCCGGCGGGCGGGCAGCGGCTGCCCGCCCGCCGGTTCAGAGGCTACGACTTCAAATACCACTTGTTGATGTTGAAGAAGCCGCTGTAGCTGGTCGAGGTCCATTCGCCGATCGGCCCGGCGATCTTGTCGCTACGCCAGGCGAGGATCAGTGGCTTCTGGAACATCGGGATCCACGGGAGGTCCTGCCGCTCCATCTTGCCGACCTGCTGGAGCAGGTCCCGCCGCGCGTTGTGCTCGATGGTGGCGTCGCTCTGCCGCATCAGGTTTGTGGCCTGCTGGTTGCACCAGGAGAAGCTGTTCTGGCCACTGTAGTTGTTCTCCTTGGTGGGGATCTGGTCGCAGGCCAGGATCCAGGTGACGCTGGGGTCAGGCGACGCCACCGCGCCGAACACCGCAAGCTGGAAGTCACGCTTGGGCAGCAGGCTCTCGAACAGCTGCGCCGGCGGAACGTTCTTGATGTCCAGCTCGATGCCGGCGGCCTTGGTCTGCTCCTTCAGCACCTGCTGGGTGTTCTCGCGGGTCTTGTTGCCGGCGGTGGTGCGGAACTGGATGCTGAGCCGCTTGCCGCCCTTGGTGAAGATGCCGTCGCCGCCGAGCTTCCAGCCAGCCCCCTGGAGGATGGACTTGGCCTTGTCGGGCTGGTAGGTGACGTCGGCGAAGTCGGTGTTGTTGCACCAGTCGCTAACGTTGGGCACCCAGCCGGCGCAGTTCAGCACCTGCACGTCGGGGAAGTCGGTCTTGTAGATGGCGTCGACGACCCCCTGGCGGTTGACCGCGAAGGCGAACGCCTCGCGGACCGCTTTCTCGTTGAACGGGAACGCGGACTCGTTCATCCACAAGCCTTCGTAGCTGGTGCCCGAGCCCTTGGAGACCTGGATGCCCGGTGCGCTGAGCGTCTTGCCCATGCCGGGGGACGGCTGCGGGTAGATCGCCTGGACCTCACCGGTGAGCAGCGAGTTGGTCTCGGTGGTCTGGTCCTCGCGGGGGACGAAGGTCACCTGGTCGAGCAGGGGGACCTGGTCCTTGACCCAGTACTTGTCGTTGCGGACCAGCACCGCCTGCTGCTTGGACCAGCTCTTCAGCTTCCAGGGGCCGCCCGAGAACGAGTAGCTGGTCTGCATCTCGTCCTTGAGGTCCACCTTGCCGTTGAAGGCGGCCTTCTTGAGGACCACGCCGTTGGTGCTGGTGCTGCCGAACAGGTCACCCCAGGCCGCATAGGGCTTCTTGAAGATGATCACCGCGGTCTTCGGGTCGCTGGTGCTGATCGACTGGATCTGGTCGTAGCCGGTCGTGCTCAGCGTCCCCTTGGTCTTCATGATTACGTCCCAGGTGTACTTGACATCCTCGGAGGTGATCGGCGAGCCGTCGTCCCAGACGGCCTCGGGGCGGATCTTGTAGGTGATCGTGAAGGGGTTGTTCTTGATGCCGCCGTTCTGCTCGGTGGGGGTCTCCGTCAGCAGGTCGGACGCGAGGTAGTTGCCCTTGGCGTCGACCTGCATCAGCCGGGGCATGACGTACTGCCAGGTCGTCCACGGCAGCCACGCCGCCTGGGCGCACGAGGTGATCGGGTTGAGGCACTCCGGCCACTGCTCGGCCCCGAGCACGATGCTGCCGCCCTGCTTGGGCTGGCCGGCGTTGCCGCCCCCATCACCGCCCCCGCCCCCACCACCGCCGCAGGCCGCGGCGACGAGCGACAGCGCGCACAAAAACGCGAGCGTGCCGAGATGTCGTGCGTACTTGGAAGAGCGCAGTTGGGACCTCCTGTTCCGGGCGCACACTAATGCCCGGTGGCCCGGATCCTCCGACCACGGCGTGCGCGATCCCCTTGGTTGGACTCTGCCGCGTGCGAGCAGGGCTTTGAGCTACTGCGAGTACCTTAGAGAACCCTGAGAGCTAGTTATGGATAGTCTAAGAATGCACGCTTCCGCCTGTCTACTCCGGGTAACGACCCATGAAATGGGGGGGTGACCCGCGCCTGAGCCGATCCGCGGTACCCGCGTGAGTGCTCCGCATGGCCTATGCCGGAACGGCTAGCAGAGGCCGACCATTGACTTACAGCGGACAATTGCGTATGCGGACATCATGATTGGATCGTCGCCAAGGAGACAGCCGAGCATTGCCGATACCCCAGACACCGATGCTCCCGCCCACTGACCTGCGCGGGCGCCGTGCGGTCATCACAGGAGCCGCCTCGGGCATCGGCCGCGCGATCGCGCTGCGACTCGCACAGGCCGGCGCGCGGGTTCTCGCCATCGACATCGACAAGCAGCGGCTACTGAACGAGATCGAGAGGGATGAATGGGCCGGGACAGACATCACCCCGGTCGTCGCCGATCTCGGCGAGGATCCCGACGCCGACCCGGTCAGGCTCGCCGACGATCTCCTCGGCGCTGACGGGCCCATCGAGCTCATCGTGAACAACGTCGGCATCTGCAGCGGCACGATGTTCCTCGACACCGACCCGGGTCAGTACCGCCGGGTCATGCGGACCAACCTCGACAACCCCTGGTTCTTCACAAAGCGCCTGGTGGAGGAGCTGATCGAGGCCGAGCGCTCCGGCGCCATCCTATTCGTCTCGTCGCTGCACGAGCGGTTCGTCTCGAACCGGCCGCAGTACAGCATGAGCAAGGCCGGCGTCTCGATGGGCACCCGTGAGCTCGCCGCTGAGCTCGGGCAGTACGGCATCCGGGTCAACGCGATCTCGCCGGGCTGGATCATGACCCGCCCGAGGAGCAATCGGCGGGGGGAGACCGGCAAGGCGGAGCGGCTGACGCCGCTGATCCCGCTGGGCCGCCCCGGCCGCCCCGACGACGTGGCCAAGCTGGCGCTGTTCCTGCTCAGCGACGAGTGCTCCGGCTACCTCACCGGCGTGAACATCCCGGTCGACGGAGGGCTCTCACTCCACTCCTGGGTCTCCAGGGACGAGCCGATCTCCTGAGCCGGGCAGGCGCGGTCCCCACCGACGCAGCGGGTGATCACCGCCGGACGCTTGTCGATCATGCCGTTGTAGATGGCGCGAGCGTCGTCGAACTGCTCGTCGCCTTGCCGGATCACGCCTCCCCGGAGCCCGGCCCCCACGCCTCGAGGACTCCCTCGTCGAGCTCGGTCGCAGCGCCCGTCTCAATGGCCATCTCATGCCCCCCCGGCCTCGATTGCCTCGCTGCACCCTACGGGGCCGCCATCATCTGTCCAGGTCACAGGCCTGGCAGTTCACTCAATCACCGTTGGACGGCACGAAGGAGCATCTCCGGTACCGTTGCACATGCCTGGGCAAGGGACACGATCCGACGGGGAGTCGCGGCGATGAAGGTCAGCAGCAAGGTCAGCTCGTTCACCGAGTCGGTCATCCGGGAGATGACCCGGCTGGCGCTGGAGCACGACGCCATCAATCTCGCCCAGGGGTTCCCGGACTTCCCATGCCCGCCCGAGCTGAAGGAGGCCGCCAAGGCGGCCATCGACGCCGACATCAACCAGTACGCCATCACCTGGGGCGCCAAGCGCTTCCGCGACGCGATCGCCGCCAAGGTCGAGCGGACCTATCCCGGCTGGGTGGTGGACCCCGAGACCGAGCTGACGGTGACCTGCGGTGCCACCGAGGGCGTCGTCGCCAGCTGCCTGGGGCTGCTGGACCCCGGCGACGAGGTGGTGGTATTCGAGCCGTGGTACGAGAACTATTGGCCTGACGCGGTGATCTCCGGCGCGGTGCCCAAGTTCGTGACCCTGCACGAGCCAGACTGGCACATCGGCGAGGCGGAGCTGCGTGCCGCGTTCGGGCCGAGGACCAGGGCGATCATCGTAAACACGCCCAACAACCCCACCGGCAAGGTCTTCCGCCGCGACGAGCTGGCCCTCATCGCGGAGCTGTGCCAGCACTGGGACGCCTACACCATCACTGACGAGATCTATGAGCACATCCATTTCGTTGGTCCTGGCGGGCACGTGCCGCCGGCGACGGTGCCCGGCCTGGAGGACCGGACCATCACGGTGAACGCGCTATCGAAGACCTACGCGGTGACGGGCTGGCGAGTCGGTTGGGTCATCGCGCCGCCGGCGGCGACCAATGCCATCCGCAAGGTCCACGACTTCCTCACGGTCGGCGCCGCGGCGCCCCTGCAGGAGGCGGGGGCGGCGGCGATGAACCTGCCGGCCAGCTACTACGAGCAGCTGGCCGAGGGCTACCGGCAGCGCCGCGACGTGCTGTGCCCAGCGCTCGACAAGATCGGCCTGGCGCCAATGGTGCCCGACGGCGCCTACTACGTCATGTGCGACACCAGCCGCTTCGACCTCGACGGCGACGACGTGGCGTTCGCCGGCCGCTTGGTGCTCGAGCTCGGCATCGCGGCCGTGCCGGGGTCGAGCTTCTACACCAACAAGGAGCTGGGCCGCCGCAAAATCCGTTTCGCCTTTCCCAAGCGCCTGGAGACGCTCCAGCTCGCCGCCGAGCGCCTGTCGAGGCTCGCGGGCTGATTCGTCACCCGACGACCGAACGGGCCGCGTCACGGGCCGCGTCACGGGCCGCGTCACGGGCCGCGTCCGGCTCCAGCCCGCGGCCTCCCGTCCGCCGGCCGCGTCGTCCGCCTCTACCGGCCCCTATCGACCGGCGGCCGCACGGCTGCCAGTCTCGGCGACTAGATCGACCAGACGACCCGGCCGCTCCGACCGACCCGGCCGCCCTCTACACTCGCGATGAGTTTTGCTCCGCTGGGCCGTCTCATACTGCGGTGGGCTCAACTCAAGCCGGGGATCCGATCGAAAGGACACAAGAGATGAGAAAGCTGATCGTGAGCACCTTCGTGACCCTCGACGGGGTCATGCAGGCCCCGGGCGGACCTGGAGAGGACGACAGCGGCGGCTTCGCGCACGGTGGCTGGTCGGTGAACTATTGGGACGAGCTGATGGGTCAGGTCATGGGCGAGGCGACGAGCACGCCGTTCGCCATGGTTCTCGGACGCAAGACCTACGACATCATGGCCGCATATTGGCCGCACGCCCCAGAGGAGGCCGGCGCCAAGACCTGGAACGAGGCCACCAAGTACGTCGCGTCGCGGAGTCGTCCCAGGTTGGAGTGGAGCAACTCGGTCCTGATCGAGGGAGACGCGGCCGAAGGCATCGCGGCGCTCAAGCAGGAAGACGGGCCAGAGCTGCAGGTGCACGGCAGCGGGAACCTGATCCAGACGCTGTTGCGCCACAACCTTGTCGACCAGTACCGCCTGTGGGTCTTCCCCCTCGTCATCGGGTCGGGCAAACGCCTGTTCTCGGACGGCACCATCCCCTCCGGGCTGAAGCTCGTCGACAGCAAGGTCTCCACCACTGGAGTCGTGATCGGTACGTACGAGCCGGCAGGCGAGATCGTCACAGGATCGTTCGCGCTGGACTGACCGCGCCCAGGTCGCAGACCACCTTGCCCGGGTCGTGATCCCGGCAGGCGCGTGAAAGGTCCGGGTAGGGACCGTTTCTTTGCTCGTCCTGGTGGGCGTGCTCTCGCTGCTGCACCAGATCAGCCCGGCCTGAGGACCGGGTGAGGCGCGGGGCCAGCCTGGGGCCATCCGGGCCGGCCTCCTGGTATCTGCCGTGGTAGGCTAAGGGCCTGGCGGCAAACAACTTGGCCGTTCCAGTGCTGGCACACCGAGGTGAGCAGCACTCGACGTGGCCAAGTTATTCGGCGGCGGGCCCTAAGCAACAGTCCTTGGGTTCCTGAGTCCGTCGATGGCCGTCCGTCGCTTCGACCGGGCCTGGACCAGGACCTGTGGGCTTGGTCGGCAGGTCCTGACCCGATTTGAACCTCCTTCATCCTCAATGAGAGGATCGCCGCCTTGTTGAGGCTGCTTCGCGTTGTGTGAAGCCGAGGCGGTGCGGGTTGGCCCTGGCCCTGGTGCGCGATCTGCGTGAGCATCGGGCGCCGGCGAGCGCGGAGGAGCTCGCCGACTTCGAGACCGACGTGCTGGCCGGGTTCGTGCTGGCCCGCGCCTCGGCGGGGCTGGCCGACAGCACCATCCGCAACGACACCAGCCACCTGGGGCTGGTCCGGGCCTGGTTCGGCCGGCCGCTGTGGGAGCTGCAGCCGGCCGACGCCGACGCCTACTTCGGCAAGGTCCTGCGCGACGCCAAGCCGTCCACGCGCGCCGGGCGGGCGGCGGCGCTGACGGTGTTGTTCCAGTTCCTGGAGCTGCGCCACCAGGTCGAGCTGCACACCCTCACCGGCCGGGTGGTCGAGTGCCCGCTGGACGAGCTGAACCGGCCACGGGCCTGGGTCGACCCGCAGCTTCGGATCCCGCCGACCCAGGCCGAGCCGAGGTCGAGCGGTTGTTCGCCGGGTGGCGCACCCAGCTGGCCGGCTGCCGCAAGTTCGCCCCGGCCGCCCGCAACTACGCGGTCGCGCGGCTGGCGGCCGAGGTGGGGCTGCGGATCAACCAGGCCCGCATGCGCCACGGCAAGGGCGCCCGCCGCCGGGGGCCCAAGCCCCGGCTGGTGCCGCTGATCAACGGCGCCGACCGCACCCTGCGCTGGTTCATCCAGGACGTGTGGGGCCACTTCGACGCCGACCACACCCGGCCGGCGGATACGAGCGCTCAACCACGGTGCACGGGAGATCGGCCTTGACCTCGCCGTTCGGCCTCCAAGCAGGACCGGCCCGTCCCCCCGACAGTGCCTTCCAAGCTCGTGACTCCCGGTCTTCCCTTCGCCACGGCTTTAACGTCAGCGCCACCTCGTCGTTGTTGTCGAAGTGGGCCGGGCGGCCAAGGCGCCTCACCACACAACCCAACCAGAGGCTGGGTCGTGGCCATCAGGGAGTCAGGTGCTGCGGACCAGGCCCTTGACCATAGCCATGTTCTCAGGGGTCAGCTCCATCTCGGGATGCGCTTCGCCGACGTGCAGCTCGACGTGCTTCATCAGCTCGTCCTCGGTCTGGGTCTGGAACTGGCCGGGACAGTCCATCCCGCTGTCAGCGCAGCGCAGGGAGTACGCCATGGCACACCTCGTCTTGAGGTCGGCAAGCTCAACGGCTCATCTTCACCAAAGCGACCCGCACCGGCAAGCCCCCGCCGGAGTTCGGGCCTCCCGGCGCCACGCCGCGTTCGGCGACCTGCCGACGAGGCAGCTGGCCGTCAAGGCTGGTGGGAAGGAACTGCCCTTAGGCCGTAGGCCGCACCCGCAGCTGGTCGGCCAGCTGGTTGATGGTGGCGGCCGGGTAGCGGCGGTGGCCACCGAGCGTCTTCAGGAACGGAAGCTTGCCCTCCTTGGCCCAACGGGACACGGTCTTGGGCGAGACGTGCAGGATGTCGGCCACCTCGGCGGTATGCAAGTAGCGGGCGGTGTCGGTGGCGTTGTTGCCGCTGTTTCGGGGTGCCACGGCGCAAGCCTTTCGTGCGGGCGGACCCGATGCGGCGTCGGGCCGGGATTGGACCGGGTGGTCGTGCGGCCAGAGCAGGGGGACGTGCGGCAGCGACGTGCTGCCGGTCACTCGGCTGGGTGCAGGACGAGCAGGAGAATTATGTACATCGGCTTACCTGCGCGCCATAGCACGATCGGGCCGTTTCCGTGGACCTACGAGCTAGTGCCGCACGGCCGGTTTGCTGCACAGCAGGACCGGCTCCGGCTTGGCAACGCCTTCCAGGCTCGTGTCCACCTCCAGGGCGTCGTCAGGCCGTGCGAGGTCAACCAACGTCAGCAGAGGCTGCCAACCGCTGAGAGACGAACGCCCAGGTCACCGACGTGACGGGCGTATCGAGCCAGGTGGCAAATCTGGGAGGACACTTCTACGACATCTGATGCTTGAGCCGAATCCAGCGAGCCATCAGTTGAAGGTGGCACTGCGGCTCTCCTGCCCTCTTGGGGCGCACCCTGGGCATGGCGCACCGGACAACGGCGGTTGCGAGCCGTCTGCTGCGGATAACTCAACCCGCCGGGCTGACCTGGCCAAATGCTCAGGACCAGTGGTGTCGCCCACTGGCTTGCGTTCATATAGCAGCCATCACAGAGTGCTGTGAGACTCTCTCTACCGTCATCAACCGCCCGGCGGGCGGACCCTCCGGCGACACGTCGCCTCCGGTCCGCCACCAGTCGGGGCGTGGCGTGGTACCCACCATCAGCGTGTACACGCCCATTCCCAGAGCGCACCTCGCCCACCCGGCTCCGCCGCCTGGTCGCCAACTGCCACGTCAGGTCATAGGCTTGGTTTGCGCCTGACTTTGCGATACGGATCCGGCTTGTGATCAGACAACATCTGCTTGGGTTCCTGACCCAGGAGGGAGCGTCTGATCATGTCCGATTCGAGCCGTGGCGCCGACCGTCTTGGCCGGCGTGCCAAGCGGTTCTTGACCCCGCTGCAGAAGTACGAGATCTGGCTGCAGCTGGTCCGCCAGGAGACCACCATCGGCGAGGCCGCCGACCAGTGGCAGGTGGACCGCTCGACCATCATGCGGCTGCGCGAGGTCGCCAAGCAGGGCGCGCTGGCAGCGTTGGCCGAGGCACGGCCGGGGACGCACTCCGAGGAGCACGACCTCGAGCTCGTCCAGGCCAAGGCGGCGGCGCGGCTTGGGAGGCGCTGTAAGGAGCTGGCCGTCAAGCTACTGCTGGTAGAGGGAAAAGGGCGTTGGGGCTACCTGGCCGGGTCCCAGCCAGGGTCGACGCGGCCACCAAGGCCGGCCTGCTGGACCTGCTCGAGCGGGCCGTGGCGGCCGGCTTCCAGTTCCGTGCGGCCTGCCGGGTGCTGGAGCCTGGCACGGTGCGGGCCTACCGGTGGCTTGGCCGCCGCGCCGCCGACGAGCTCGAAGACGGCCGTCCTGGCGGCAGCCCGCTGCACGGCCTGCTCGACTGGGAGGTCGCCGAGATCGTGGCGCTGTTCCACCAGTGGGGCGAGGTCGACCGCTCCCACCGCAAGCTCGCCCACCGCGGCTCCTACCTGGAACGGGTCTGGGTGTCGCCACCGTCGGTCCGGCGCGTGCTGGCCGCCGAGGGCCTGCGCCTGCGGCCGCTGCCGCGGCCTGGCCGCTCGGTGCGCAAGCCGTTTCCCGACTGGGTGGAGTACACGCCGAACTCGACCGGGATCTTCGACACGACCCACTTCACCCGCGCCGGGGTGGCCGCCACCGTGACCTGGGACCTCGTGAGCCGCAAAGTGGCTCCCCCGAGCTCGTCTCGGCCGAGGAGACCGCCACCCAGGTCCAGGTCGTGTTCACCGACGCGCTGGACCGCGAAGGGCTCCTGCCGCTCATCGAGGCCCGCCACGACGCCTGGTCGACCTGCGCCGCGACGACCCGTCCCGGCCGATCCTGCTGGCCCTCAGCGACAACGGCCCCAGATGACCAGTGGCTCCACCCGCGAGTTCATGGCGCTGTGCGCCATCCACCAGCACTTCGGCCGACCCGGCACCCCCACCGACCAGGCCTGGACCTGGGTCGCTGTTCGGCCACGTCAAGGCCGAGTGGCCCCACCTGGCCAAGATCCGCGACCCGGCGGTGCTGCGCGCCGAGCTCGCGGTGGTCCGCGAGCACTACAACGGGGTACGGCTGCACGCCGGGATCGGCTACGTCACCCCAACGACGAGCACGAGGGCCGCGATCCGGCGATCCGCAAGGCACGCGAAGTCGGACTCGAGCAGGCCCGGCTGCGGCGGATCGCCTACCATCGCGTCAACCGCACCCCTGACCCGTCCACCCACCCCGAGCACGACCCACCCGAGGAGCCCGGCGATGTCGGCTAATCGATCCGGGATCTGTATTGCAAACTCAGAAACAGCTCATCATCGAGATAGCCGGAATCGAAATCACGAACACAGCCCAGCCCGCACCACAGGTGCTGGAGCGGCTCCAGCGGCTGTGGGAATGGCGCCTCGGTGTTCTGCGACAGCGTGCCGACGCAGATCTTGAGGAACTCCAGGGCTTTGGCTGGTGGTTCGGGTCAGGCAAGTTCGATGACGACTGGGCACTGACCCAACTTCACGACCTGCTCGCCAGCGAGGGCACCGCCCAGAAGATGGGATCAGGGCAGACGATCCTGAGACCCAGCGCCTCGCACGTGAAACCGTGAACCGTCTCATCGCACGGGGCCACACCCAGTTCGGAGAGCTGCTCTCGTGACCTCACAGCTCCAACGTCCTGTGACACGATCCGTGCTGCTCCCATAGGCGGGGTGCCGGCCTGACCCGCGCCGTGCCGCTGCGGGAACGGGCACTGTGGCGGCTGCTGTACGAGTCGGCCTCCCGCGCCCACGAGGTCCTCGACTTGGACGTCGAGGATCTCGATCTGGGTGACAAACGCACCCGGGTAGCCCGCAAGGGCTGCCAGCTGGCCCGGGCCCCGGCTGCTCGCCGCGACCGTTGCGGGCGTGCGCAACCATCCCACCGTGCAGGCGGAACGATGCCGACCGCAGCGATCCAGGCCCGGTCTCCTCGGCCCGTCAGTCCACGAGCAGACCATCCTCAGCCGGAACCGCTTGTGACGTCGGTACCGGGCAGGCGCCAGCACCCAGAAGGCGACGTCCTCGTTCAAGCGTCGTTCAAGCTCCCGGGAGGAGCGCACCCCAACCCGTTCGCGGCTTTAACACAAAATGCGCCTTATTCTTACCAGCCTGCTGAAAGGGGTCTGGTCCCGGTGGAGAGGCGTTTCGAGTCGCTCACCTGACCAGCGCCGGGTCGACACGCATGACCCCGTCGGCGGTGGCCACCCACACCGCGCCCGCCGCAGCCGCGACGTCGACCAGGTTGGCCTCGCCGACGCGCAGCTTGGCCACGGTCCGCCAGGTGGTAGGGTCGGTGC
>JBKPDO010000103.1:0-14977 GCA_046727955.1 bacterium
CGGCGCGCTCTGGCCGTCCAGCAGCTTGCGAACGGCGGCGGCCAGCTGCCAGCCGGTGAGGTCCTTGGCCAGGAAGCCGTCGGCGCCTGCCTCCATGGCGAGGTCGACGGTTTCTCGGCGGGTGTCGGCCGACAGCACCACGACCTTGGTCCCGGGCGCCTTGGCCTTGGCCGCCCGCAGCACCTCGCACAGGTCGGTCCGCGGCATGTGGGCGTCGAGCAGCAGCACGTCCGGCAGGTGCCGGTCGAGCAGGCCGAGCGCCTCCTCGCCATCTCGGGCAACGCCGAGGACCTCGACGTCGTCTTCGGCGTCGAGCACCATGCCAAGACCCTCGGCGAAGACCTGATGGTCGTCAGCCAGCAACAGCGTGATCATTTGCCCCCCACGTTCCCCCGATTTTCATTGGCTAGCCCCCGCGAAGCAAGGCCGACCCACCGCCCTGTGTCGCATCCATTCGCATGCGGTGACTACCATTGGCCAAAGACTACGGCATGTGCCGCACCATGCTTATCCGGAGAAGTGATGAGTTCGGGTCACCGATCACGCCGAGGGACCCTCCATAGGGGCCATAGGGGCCATAGGACCTGCGAGAACCGCTCGATCCTGCTTATCGGCTAAGTTCGCGGGGGACCACGCGTCAGCGTAGGGATTCTTGCGTCACATGACGTAGTCATTGAGACTGCGAATCACGTATGAATCAGTCTCGCGGCTGCGCCAAGCTGTCGATACCGGTGGCACCGCGCTGGCGGCCACCGACACAGCAGCCCCGGAGGCAGCCAATGGCGCGAGTATTCCTGGCCGACTGCCAGCCCCTGTTCAACGAGGCGCTGGAGGCGTTGATCACCCGCGACGGCCGCAACGACGTGGTCGGCCAGGCGTCGACCGCCGCACAGGTCACCGAGTCGGTGATGCAGCTCGAGCCGGACTTGGTGGTGCTCGACGCCGACCTCGGCCTCACCAGCCGGCCCACGCTGGTCGAGATGCTGCTCGCCGAGCTGCCGGCGACCAAGCTGATCCTGCTGGCGCAGGAGACCGAGGTCGAGCTGCTGCTGCTGGCGATCCGGGCGGGCGCGCTCGGCGTGGTCGGCAAGAAGAGTGGCACCCAGACGGTCCTGCGCGCGGTGCAGGCGGTGCTCGACGGTGAGGGCGTGGTGCCGCGCGCGATGCTGCCTGAGCTGTTCCGGCGGCTGATCGACCTTGGCGACCGCACCTTGGACACGCCGCTGAACCGGCTCTCGCCGCGTGAGCGCGACGTGCTCGTGCTGCTGGGCCGTGGCTGGAGCAACGCGCGCATCGGCGAGGAGCTGTACATCAGCCCGCACACGGTGCGCACCCACGTGCAGAACGTCCTGCAGAAGCTGGAGATGCACTCCAGGCTCGAGGCAGCCACCTTCGCGATGCAGTACGAGATAGCGAGCCGCCGGCCCGCGGCTGGCGGCGAGGTCACCAAGCTGCGCCACCGCCGGCCCGCGGGGCACGCCGCGCGCGCGGCCAGGGAGCCGCGGACGGCCAGCTAGGGCCTCCGGATCCGCGCGGGCGCCGCGGAGCAGCCGGCGCCCAGGCGCTCGTTTGTGTCTCCACCGTGATCTCCCGGTTTGCCTGTCATGTCTGTCAGTATTTTGGTGCAGCTGCTAATAGATGGACTTGGGTAAAGGACGTGCTGCGAGCAGTATGTCCTAAGATGGCACCGATAGCAGGTCGAGTAGGGGGAAGCAACGATGGTCGTCCCGGGGCGCTCTCCCTCGGAGGAGCCACCCGCTCCATCAGGGGAGCCGTTGGCGCGGGCCCGGCGTCCTCGCTCGCTGCGCCGGCGGGCCCCCGGCCAGAAACCGGCTCGCCGGCCTGCAGCGCGCCACCCACGCGCTGGGCGTTCCGGTCGATCCGCGCGAGGCGATCCCGCAGTTTCTGGCCGCGGTCCGCTGCTGCTTCGAGGCCCCGGCGGCCGACCTGGTGGTGGTCGACGGCGAGCAGGCCGTGGCGTGGCACAGTCGCGATGGCCTGCCGGCGGCGGGGCGGGCCGAGCCGCTCGCGCGGGAGGCGCTCGCCGCCCTGCTGGTCGGCCTGGACGTGGCCGTGTGGCTGCGGCGCGGCAGCCCCGACGCGGAGCTGAGCGCCCTGCTGGAGCGGGAGGGCTGGCGGGACTGCCTGGCCGCGCCGGTGCGCTCGGGCGAGCGGCTCGCCGGGGTGCTCGCGGTCTACGACCCGGGCGAGCCGGGGAGCTTCGAAGAGGGTGACCTGGCGGTGCTCGAGACGCTCGCCGGTGAGGCGGGCGTCGCGCTGGACAGGGCGGAGCTGCTTGAAGCCATCCTCGAGGAGCGGGCCAAGCTGGCCGAGATCGTCGAGCACACCTCGGACGGCATCGCGGCGCTCGACCCGGACGGCACGGTGTCGAGCTGGAACCCGGGGTTCGAGCGGATCACCGGCTATCGGGCCGAGGACGTGGTCGGCACCCGCGGGCTGGCGCAGCTGCGCCCGCGCGACCTGGCCGGCCGCGAGGTGCGGCTGGAGCGCTGGGCCGACCAGGCCGAGCCGTTCCCGACCATACCCTTGGCCTGAAAGCGGTCGCCGAGGGTGTCGAGTCGAGCGCGCAGCTCGCCCGGCTGCAGGAGCTCGGCTGCGACATCGGCCAGGGCTACCACTTCGGCCGCCCGATGCCAGCGGACTCGTTGGCCCTGCACCTGGGCCTCGAGCCTAGCTCAGCGTGAGGCCTTTTAGGTCTTTGTGGGGGCTTTCACGAGACTTTTGCTACTGAGACCTGGCGCGCTCTGCCTGCGCGATCTGTCTATGGTGCCGCTCTGCGGGCGGCGAAGCGCCGCACGAGCAGCAGGGCGACGGTGATCACCAGGGCGAAGATCCACGACCCGAAGCGGCCGTCGGCGCCGAAGAACGCCCGGCCGATGAAGCCAGAGATCAGCGTGCCGACGATGCCGAGCGCCAATGTCGCGGGGATTCCCATCCGGTCCCTGCCAGGCACCAGGAAGCGTGCCAGCGCCCCGATGATGAAGCCCATCACGATCAGCACGATGAGGAATGAGATCATGCCATCCCCTTCTGGGAGAGCTGCCGGCGGGACGCTGCTTCGCTCCGCGCGAGCCGTCGCCGCGCGCTGACCGCCCCACGCCGCCGGCGTTGGTGGGCGTCAACCACCATCATCGACCATCGAAGGAGGAAAGGTCGCCGGGGCGTGGGTCCGCTCATCCCGTTTGCGAGTCTTGGGCCTGTTTTGGGTGCCAAAGGTGCGCTGCGCGCGGTGAGGTGGCGTTGGCGCGGGGGAGGGCGGGCGGGTTAGGGGTGGGAGGGGGCTGGAGGGGCGCCCTCGAGCTCGAAGGCGATGTCGTCCACGTAGCACCAGTACCAATCCTCGCCCGGCTCGTAGGAGCGGATGATGGGATGGCCGATGGTGCGGAAGTGGGCGGTCGCGTGCTTCCCCGGAGAGTTGTCGCAGCAGCCGACATGGCCGCAGCTCTGGCAGACCCGCAGGTGCACCCAGTCGCGGTGACCGGCCGCCAGGCAGTCTTCGCAGCCGGTCGACGACGGGGTGACGTCGACGATCTGGTCCAGGTGGGTGCAAGTCTGTGCCATAACGGCGTCCAGCTTAGCGGGACCCCGCCCGTGCCGCAGACGGCTGCCCCCGGCCTTGCCTGACGGTCACGCACTTGAGCGCGGCGTCGTAGTTGGCACGATCGAACGTCCCGCCCCAGGACGTCTGTGCGTTCGCGGCGCCGGCCGCGACACCGCGGCGCAGCGCCACGACAGGATCAGCACCCTCGACCTGCGTCGCGACATACGCCGCCAGGAACGCATCGCCCGACCCGACAGCGCTCACCGTGTCGACTGCGGGCGCTTCCGCATAGAAGACGCCACCAGAATGGGCGAGTCCGGCGCCAGTGCGGCCGAGCGTGATGACCACCTGCGGGACCCCTGCACTGCCCAGCTCGGCGGCCGCCGTGACGGCGTCATCGAGCGTGGCGATCTTCCGTCCGAGCAGGGCCGTGGCTTCCTCTGCATTGATCTTCACAGCCGTGGGGCGCGCGGCGACGGCCGAGGCGAGGGCATCGCCGCGCGCGTCGACGAACACACAAGCTCCTTCGGCACGGAGGCGGGCGACGAGCGAGCCGTACCGCTCGACTGGGATCCCGGGAGGAAGCGACCCGCACAGGCAGACGGCACGAGCTGGCGCCGCCTCTTGCAGAACGGCGCGCTCGAAGGCGGACCACTCACCGGGGCTGACGGCCGGCCCGGCCTCGTTGATGACGGTGGCCGTCCCGGTCTCCTGCGAGACGATGATGACACACGTCCTGGTTTCTCCGCGGATCTCGGTCCAGCGGGCGTCAAGGCCCTCCTCGCCGGCGAGCGCCGCGACGTAGCCGCCCGTGTGGCCGCCGATCATCCCGACCGTCAGGGGCTGGTGTCCGAGGACGCGCAGGCTCCTGGCGACGTTGAGCCCTTTTCCGCCCGCCACCGCGAGGGTGCGATCGGCTCGCAGGACCGCGGACGGCACCAGGGCGGGCACCACCAGGGTCCGGTCGACGGAAACGTTGGGGGTGACACAGACGATCTCTGCCAAACCAGCCCTCCGCTCCCAAATCGGCATGGGCGAACTCGACGGAGCCAAGGATAGCGGAGGTCAGCGCCTTGGCGTCCTGTGGGGCTCGTGTGACTGTCCCGTGTTGACTCTCGCTCGTTTGGATTCGAAACTGATCAACTATGAGCTATATCCGTGACGAGATTGGGAGCCAGCCGGCCGTATGGCGCAAAGCCGCCGATCGTGGCCGCGACCTCGACCGGGACCGCTTCCTGCCCGGCCGGCGCCTTGCCGTGGTCGGCTGCGGCACCTCCTTCCACATGGCCCAGGCGTTCGCGGCGCTGCGCGAGGCGAGCGGGGCCGGGGAGGCGGACGCCTTTGCGGCGTCCGAGTGGACCGCGACCCGCCACTACGACGTCGTGGTGGCGCTGTCGCGCTCCGGCACCACCACCGAGGTGGTCCGTGTGCTCGAGGGGCTGGGGGCCGGGGTGGCGTCGGTGGCGATCTCGGCGGTGGCCGGCACCCCGGTCGTGCAGGCGGCCCGCGACGCCGTGCTGCTCGAGTTCGCCGACGAGGAGTCCATCGTGCAGACGCGCTTTGCCACCAGCGCGCTCGCGATGTGGCGGACGCACCTCGGCGACGACCTCGAGCCGGCGGTCAAGGCAGCGGAGCGGGCGCTGCTCGCGCCGCTGCCCGCCGGTCCTGATGGCGCGGACCACGTCGTCTTCCTGGGGCGGGGCTGGACCGTCGGCCTGGCAGGCGAAGCCGCGCTCAAGCTTCGCGAGACCGCCGGGGCGCGGAGCGAGTCCTACCCGGCCATGGAGTACCTGCACGGGCCGATCGCCGCCGCCGGTCCGGGCACGCTCGTCTGGGCGCTCGACGCGCTGCCGCGGCACCTCGTCGACGAGGTCCGCCGCGCGGGGGCGGGGCTCATCCGGCCCAGCGCCGACCCGATGGCGAGCCTCGTCCTCGCGCAGCGGCTCGCTCTCGCCATGGCGGAGGCCAGAGGCCTCGACCCTGACCGGCCCCGCCACCTCGCCCGCTCAGTCGTGCTCCCGGCCGCTCCACCGTCCACGTAAGTCGTCGTCCAGACGAAAGGGGAGGTGCGCGATGCGACCCAAGCGAATCGTCGCGGCGGCCATCCTGCTCGGCCTCGTCGCCGTCACGGGCTGCTCAGGCGGCGGCGAGCAGCACAAGGCCGCCGCAACCCCCGGCCAGCCGGCCAAGGTCGTGCTGTGGCACGGCTACACCGATGCCGAGGCCAAGGCCATCAAGAGCCTGGTCAAGCAGTTCAACGCCACTGACCGCGACATGCAGGTGACCGCCCAGTTCCAGGGCAACAACGACTACGCTCTGCAGAAGGTGCTGACCGCGGTGACTGGCGGGAAGTACCGGACATCGCCTACCTGTACGGCTCCAACGCCGCCCAGATCGCCCGCAGCCCCAAGGTCGTCCGGCTCACCGACTGGGTCAACGACGGCGGTCTGGCCTGGAACGACTTCTGGCCGGGTGAGCGGGCCGACCAGAACCACCAGACGATCTCTGGCCCGGACAACTGGGTCGTGTTCGACAACGGCCAGGCGCGCGTGGACGGGGCCAAGCAGTTCCTCGCCTGGCTGACCGACCCCAAGCAGCTGCTGACCTGGTCCCTGGCAACCGGCGACCTGCCGGTGCGGGCGTCGGTCACCAAGCTGCCCGAGTACGCCCAGTTCGCGACGCGGTTCCCGGGAATCGGCACCTTCACCGACAACCTCGCCAACGCCGAGAAGGCGCGACCGACGATCCCGACCTACGCGAAGATCTCGGAGGCGATCGGCCAGTCGGTGGTGTCGGTCCTGCTCGGCAAGGCCCAGCCGGACGCCGCCCTGAAGAGCGCCGCCGAACAGGTGTCCAGCATCGCGGGAGCGCCGTAGGTGGCCGTACCCCAGGCGGCCGGCGCGGCCGTGGCGGACACGACCGGCGCCGGCGACAGCTTCGACGCCGGCTTCCTGCTCGGCCACCTTTCGGGCTGGCCGCTCGAGCGGGCGCTGGCGCTCGGCTGCGCCTGCGGCGCGCTGTCGACCCGAGCGGCCGGTGGGGTCGCGGCCCAGCCGACTCTCGAGGAGGCACTGCACGCACTCGGCGCCGGTGCGGACTAGAGCGCCGGTCAAGTAGCCGCTTTGAGGTGATTGGATGGCCACCGGGGCGGCGCGCAAGGCCAGGGGCTGTACATGGCCAGGGGCTGTACATATGGTCTGGCGCTGCATGCTACGCCGGCTACTTGACCGGCGCTCTGGGGCTCAGACCCGGGTGACCTCGACGCCGGCCCGCTCGATGGCGGCGATGTCGCCGGGGTCGGCCTGGTCGTCGGTGATCAGCTCGTCCACCTGGTCCAGCCCGCAGATCCAGGCGAAGGCGATGCGGCCGAGCTTCGAGCTGTCGGCGACCACGACCACCCGGCTGGCACGGTCGATCAGCACCCGGTTGGTGTGCGCCTCGATCTCGTGGTGGGTCGTCAGCCCCCCGTCGGGGGAGATGCCGTCAACGCCGACGAAGGCGACGTCCAGGTGGAGCCGTGCCAGCGAGGCGTCCGCCAGCGGCCCGACCAGCTCGTAGGACTCGCTGCGGGCCACGCCGCCGCTCATGACCAGCTTGAGGTTCGGCCGCACCGCCAGCTCGGCCCCGATGTTCAGCGCGTTGGTGACGACGGTGAGCTGCCGCCGGTCCACCAGCGCCCTGGCGACCTCCGTGGTCGTCGTCCCGCCGGTCAGGCCGACCACCACGCGGTCGCCGACCCGCTTGGCGGCGGCGGCGCCGATCCGCCGCTTCACCTCCTGGAGACGGCCGCTGCGGTAGCGCAGCGGCAGCTCGTACAGCACTCCGTGCGCGACGGCGCCCCCGTGGGTGCGGTTCAGCAGGCGCTGCTCCTCGAGCAGCTGCAGGTCGCGGCGGATCGTGGTGGTGGAGACGCCGAGCTCGCGGGCGGTCGCGGCGACGTCGATGGTGCCATTGGCCGCCAGGATCTCGAGCATGACGGACAGGCGGTCGGCTCGGTGCACGCTCATCCAGTCCCTCCGGCTCGCGCCGTTTGCTCGGTCAGGGCTTGCGGATCCCCTCGGGGACAAGGTCCCCGTGCGCCTCGACCAGCTCGTCGCAGAGCGCGACGATCTGGTCGGGCGTGAGGGTCGCCGCGGTGTTCGGGTCGAGCATGGCCGCCTGGTAGACGTAGTCGCGGCGCTGCTCGAGCGCGGCCAGGACGGTCAGCTCGACCACGTTGAGGAAGGTCCGGTTGAGCGCGGCGAGCTGGGGCGGTAGCGCGCCGACGCGCAGCGGCTGGACGCCGGCTCGGTCGACCAGGCACGGGACCTCCACGCAGGAGCCCGAGGGGAGGTTCCCGATCAGGCCGCTGTTGCGCACGTTGCCGTGGACGACCCGCCTGGTACCGGTCTCGATCGAGTGGATGACCTCCCAGGCGAGCTCCTGGGTGGGCTCGACCTCGAATCCCTCGCCGCTGTCGAGCCGCCGCTTGGCGTCCGCGTGCTCGTCGAGGTTGTCCTCACTGCGGCGCAGGTACTCGCCGACGGGGATGCGAAACCGCTCGACCAGCTCGTCGTGGCGCAGGAACCAGGGCACGTACTCGGCCGAGTGCTCGCTCGACTCGGTCGGGAAGTAGCCGAAGCGCCGGTACAGCTCGACCCGCACCCGCCTCCGAAGCTCCGGGTCGCGCTCGATCGCCTGGTCAAAGCGCGGGTACAGGTCCTGCCCGTCGTGCTGGAAGGTGAGCACGAACGCCTGGTGGTTCACGCCCGCGGTCACGAACGCGATCCGGTCGACCGGCACCTCGACCAGCCCGGCGAGGAACCGCTGGGTGTCCCGCACGGAGTGGCACAGGCCCACCACCCGCTGGAAGCGCGACCCCCGCTGGATGGCACACGGCAGCATCGCCATCGGGTTGGTGTAGTTGAGCAGCAGCGCCTGCGGGCAGACCTCCGCTATGTCGTCGGCGATCCCCACGACCACCGGGATCGTGCGCAGCCCGCGGAAGATGCCGCCGATCCCGATGGTGTCGGCGATCGTCTGCCGCAGCCCGTAGCGGGCAGGTACGTCGAAGTCCAGCCGGGTGGCGCGGTAGCCGCCGACCTGGATCTCGTTGACCACGTAGTCGGCGCCGTCGAGGGCCGCCCGCCGCTCGAGGTGCGCCTCGATGCCTACGTCGGCGCCAGTCCGGGCGGCGATCCAGCGCGCCATCTTCGCGGCGGTCTCGAGGCGCTCGCCGTCGATGTCGTGCAGGGAGACCGCCAGCGGGCCGAGGTCGGGGGAGGTGAGGAGGTCGGTGAGCACGTTCCTGGTGAACTCGACGCTGCCGGCGCCGATGAAGGCGATCTTCGTCATCGCCAGCCAGACCTCCGCTTCGAGCTGCTCGCTCCTGCACGTATACGCCTTGCTTCCTGCATACTCGTGCACAGCATGCTCGACCTACGGCGGTCCGAGCGTCAAGCGTTCATCCTCGGCAGTGACGTAGGTGCTGGCTGTCATGGCGAAAGTCCCTCGGGCGGCTGCACCTCGCGGCGCAGGAGCTTACCGGTGGCCGTCTTGGGCAGCGCCGCCTCCAGCCAGACGTGCCTGGGGTACTTGTAGGCCGCGACCCGCTCCTTACAGAAGGCCTGCAGCTCGGCCGGGGTAGCCTCGGCGCCTGGCTTGAGCGCCACCGCGGCGCCGACCTCCTGCCCGTACGTCGGGTGGGGGAGGCCGACCACGGCGACCTCGGCGACCGCCGGGTGCTCGTAGAGCACCTCCTCGATCTCCCGCGGGTAGACGTTGTAGCCGCCACGGATGATGAGGTCTTTCTTGCGGTCGACGATGAAGTAGTAGCCGTCCTCGTCCTGGCGGGCCAGGTCGCCGCTGCGGAACCAGCCGTCGGGGACCGCCTGCTTGGTGGCCTCCTCGTTCTGCCAGTAGCCCTTCATGATGTTGTGCCCCCGGATCGCGATCTCACCGACCTCGCCGGTCGGCACGTCGGCGCCGAGGTCGTCGACCAGTCGCATCTCGACGCCCTCGATCGGGGTGCCGATCGAGCCGGGCTTGCGTTCCCGGTCGGGATGGTTGAACGACGCCACCGGTGAGGTCTCCGACAGGCCGTAGCCCTCCAGGATGATGCAGCCGAAGGCGTCCTCGAAGCCGCGCAGCACCTCCACGGGCAGCGCGGAGCCGCCCGACACGCACAGGCGCAGCGAGCTGGTGTCGTAGTCGGCGCGGAGCGGATAGTGGAGCAGGGCTAGGTACATCGTCGGGACGCCCTCGAAGATGGTCACCTTGTCCCGCTGGATCACCTCCAGCGTCCTGCCCGGGTCGAACCGCGGGATCAGCGTGAGGCAGGCGCCGCTGGAGACCGCGCTGTTCAGCCCGCAGGTCTGGCCGAAGGAGTGGAACAGCGGCAGGCAGCCCATGATCACGTCGGTGGGCTCGAGGCGCAACAGCGTGGTCGACGCCACCGCCGCGTTGCGGCTCAGATTGGCGTGGGTCAGCTCGGCGCCTTTCGGCCTCCCGGTCGTGCCCGACGTGTACAGGATCACCGCCGTGTCGTCGTCCGCGCGGCTGGCGACCGCCGTCACCGGGGTGTGCTCGCCCAGCAGCTGGTCGAGCTCCGCCGGCTCGACGCTGATGAGGCCGCACCCGGCCGCCTCGGCGCCCTTGGCGACTTCGGCGCCGCCTTGGTGCCAGGCGAAGGTGAGCTTGGCGCCGGAATCGCTGAGGTAGTACTCGACCTCACGCGCCTTCAGCAGCGGGTTCATCGGCACCACCACCGCGCCCGCGCGCAGCACCCCGTAGTAGAGCATCGCGAACTCCGGGACGTTCGGCAGCATCAGACCGACCCGGTCGCCGGGTCCCACGCCACGCGCGGCGAGCAGGCGCGCCACCCGCGCGGACCGCTCGTCCAGCTGGTCGTAGGTCAGGACGAGACCGTCGAGCCGGACCGCCGCCTGCTGTGGGTACATGTCCTTGGCTTCGACCAGGTTCAGGGCCAGGTTCGTCATCGCCGCCTCCCGCGCATCGGTTGCTGCCGCCAAGCCTCCGCTTTGCCACCCGCGAAGACAATGGCCGGCGGGACAAGGAACGACCGGGGCAACTGTCCGCCACCACAACGCCGGGACGCTCAAGGCTCCGACCAGCTCGTCCCGTGCGTCACGCGCAGCGCCTCGAGGGCGGCGAGCAGCTCGGCCGCGGTTCTGGGGTCGTCCAGGGACCGGCCGGTGTGCTCCTGCAGCCGTCGCAGCCGGTACCGCACGGTGTTCGGGTGAATATAGATCCGCCTTCCCGCCTCGGCCGCGGAGCCGCCGGCGTCGAACCACGCCCGCAAGGTGGCCAGCAGCGTCGAGCGGTCCTGGGCAGGCAGGGCGAGGACGGGTCCGAGCACCGCGCGGGCGAGCTCCCCGGCCGCATCCGGGGCGGCGGCCGCGAGCACCCGCAGCGGCGTCTCCTCGAATTGGGCGACAGCCCGGGTTCCAGGCGGCAGGCTGCGCTGGACCAGTCGCGCGTAATGCAGGGCGCGGGGGGTGTCAGCCAGCGACTGGTAGATGGGACTGACGCCGGCCCGGGCGCGCACGCCGCGCCCGAGCAGCTCGAGCAGGAGGGGAGCCGTGTCCTGGTGCCGCAGCGACACCACACCCGTCTGGGACTCGGGATGCAGCAGCCAGGCCGACCCGATCCCGCGCGCGGCCAGGAACGCTTCCGCGTCCGGCAGCCCTTCCTGGGCAAGCCCCGGCGCCTCGACGGCCACCACGACGAAAACGCCTTCCCAGGGCAGCCGCAGCAGCTTGGCTGCCTCCCACAGGGTGTCCCGGTCGGGGATGCCGCCAGTGAACAACGCCTCCACCAGGGCGGAACGCTCGCGCGCGCCGGCGAGCAGCAACTCCGCCGCCGCCTCCCGGTAGGCCACGGTGAGTTCCTGGGTGTACTCGCCAATGAGCCACCACACGCCGCTGGCCGCGTCTACCAGCAGTTCGGACGGCACCAGCGCGCCGCGACGGGCCTCGTCGACGATCGCGTTCCAGAACTCGGTGAAGCCGATCCGGTACGCATGAAGGATGTCTGCCAGAGGTGCGCCCTGCCGGGCGCGACGGCGACCGGTCGCGCGAGGCGCGGACAGGTCGGGCGGCCGGTCCGCGGTGAGCTGGCCGACCATCGACTCGAGGTTGCTGCGGACCGAGTCTCGAAGATCCTCGAGGCCGATGACGTCATCTTGGCCATAGACGTCGGACTCCGCCCGGATGCGCTGGACGACCCGGTCGACGAGGGCGGGAAGGCGTGCCGTGACCGCCCCCGCGATCTCAGAGATCTCCGGAGCCAGCACCCCCCGCGTTGCCCGCGCCTGGTCAGGGCCGCTCGCACTCATCCAGGAACGCCTACCTCACCACCTGCCAAAGGTCAACCTGGAATGCGTATGATCGCCCGGTGCTGCGTCCCGACTTTCCAATAGAGACTGAGTGGAAGGGCTCCGGTCGCGTGGTCGATCCCGTCAGCAAGGCCGGCTATGAAGTGGCGTTCGAGGACACCTTCGATGGCGATGCTTTGGACGGAGCGCGCTGGTTGCCGTACTACCTGCCGCAGTGGAGCTCCCGCGAGGCGGCGGCCGCGAGGTACCAGCTCGGCGGCGGCGTCCTGCGGCTGGTCATCGAGGCGGACCAGCAGCCATGGTGTCCTGAGTTCGACGGCCAGACCCGGGTCTCCTCGCTGCAGACCGGTGTCTTCTCTGGTCCGGTGGGCAGCGCGGTGGGGCAGTCGCGCTTCAAGCCCGGGCTCGTCGTCCGGCAGGCGCAGCGCAACGCCAGACTCTACACGCCGCAATACGGCCTGTTCGAGCTGCGGGCCAAGGCCATCGACGACCCCCGCTGCATGGTCGCGCTGTGGATGATCGGCTACGAGGACGAGCCCGACCGGTCGGCGGAGATCTGCATCTGCGAGATCTTCGGGCGCAACGTGACTACCGACACTGTGGGCGTCGGCATGGGATTGCACCCCTTCGGCGATGCGAGGATCCGCGACGAGTTCTCGATAGAGACCATCGCCATCGACGCCGCCCGCGAGTTCCACCTCTATGCGGCCGAATGGACGCCAGAGCACGTGGCGTTCTTCGTGGACCACCGGCTGGTCAAGACGGTCGAGCAGTCCCCGGGCTATCCGATGCAGTTCATGCTCGGCATCTACGAGTTCCCCGACGACGCGCAACCGACACAACCGGCGTATCCGTATCCAAAGCAGTTCATAGTCGACTACTTCCGCGGCTATCGGCCCGCCACTGCGCCGTAGCGGATACTTGGGCTGTGGAACCTCCCGTGACGCCCCGTCTGTCACGCCCTGCAACGGTGGCTGAGGAATAGCCCGCGGCTGACCACCCTGCAGTTCAGCGTCAGCTTCCTGCGCCCGGTTCGACCCGGCCGGATCGTCGGCAAGGGTCGTGTGGTCCACCGGGACGGGGACATGGTGTTCCTGATCAAATCAGAGGAGTCAGCGGGTACGTGTCCGCTGCCGGGCTGACCTCGGGTGGCCCGGCGGCCGGCTGCGCGCGGAAGCGACCGGGCGGCTCGGCTCGGGGCGAGCGGCGGCGGTCCTGCCGTCCCCCGGACGGACCGGCCCAAGCGCCGTGGCTCCCGAAAGCCTCGGGTAGCGACGCTCCAGGCCGCGCCGCGTGGCCAGCCACGCCAACGGCGCCGTGGCCGCACGAACCAGCCCGGGCGCCAGCGGCGCCTGCACCTCCTGCTCGAACGCCCGCATAAACAGCGCGAGATCCAGCGGCTTGGGCATGCCCGTGCGCATCGTCCGGCCGTCGCGAGCCAGCGCCACCACCGTCTCGTACAGCTGCTCCATCGTCAGCGCCGGCCGCACCTCCACCCGCACCACCGCCAGCCCCCCACCGGCGTTGGCGAAGCGGTGGTAGCTGCCGGGCGGGACCACCACCTCCTCGCCCGGCTCGGCGACGACGGTCCGCAGGCCCTTGCGGAACTTCACCCTTCCGCGCTGCACCTGGAAGCGTTCCTCCTGCACCGGGTGGACGTGACCCCCTGGCACCCGGCCATCGGGGGTGAGCACCAGGTCGAAGGCGAGCAACTGGCCGCCGGTGTCGCTGGCGGTCTGGTGGAAGACGAATCGCTCGCCGCTGATCGGGTTGTCGAGAACTTGTCCCGTGAACGCCATGTCCTTTTCCTTTGCCTCGGTCCGGCCGACGGCCGGCGCGGTTCCCTTTTCGCAAAGCCATGGTCGAGGTCGCGGGGCCGCCCGTCGTCGGCCGGTGGGAGGCTTCTTGCCTGCGCTTGGAGGCGAAGGGCGCAGGCAGCCGGCTACCGCGCTGGGGTGAGCCCGCTACCGCAGCGGATGGATGACAGCGATGCGCGCTGTGACCTACCGTGCGGGCATGAGCACGTCAGCGCTGGCCAGATCGGTGGTGGACGCCGCCCGGAGGTCGCCGGGGTGGCTGCGCCGTCCGTGGATGGTCGAGGTCGCGGTGATGCTGGTCCTGACGACCTTCGCGGTGTTCGGGACCATCGGGGCGGCGCAGCAGGGCGGCAACGGCGAGCGGCAGCTGGACTGGCTGGGCTGGGGGCTGCTGGCGGTGGCCGTTCTGGCACTCGCCGCTCGCCAGCATCGGCCCGCCGTCGTACTGCTGGTCACGTGCGCGGCGATCGCGGTCTCCGTCGCGCTCGGGTACCCGACCGGGCCGATCTGGGCCACGCCGCTGATCGCGCTGTACGCCGCGGCGGCCACCGGCCGGCGCGGGCTCGCCCTGCTCGCCGCGGCGGCGCTGTGGGCGGTGCTGCTTGCGTGGGCGTTTCTCGCCGCCGACCCGGGCACGCCGGCCGAGATCGGCGTCTCGGGACTGCTGGTCGCGCTGGCGCTGGCGACGGGGGAGGTGGCCCGCGGCCGGCGAGACTACCTGGCGGAGGCCGAGCGGCGGGCGGTCGAGGCGGAGCGGACCCTCCAGGAGGCGGCGCGCCGGCGCGCCAACGAGGAGCGGCTGCGGCTCGCGCGTGACCTGCACGACGTCACCGCCCACACGATCGCGGTGATCGCGATCCAGGCGAGCGTCGCCGACGAGGCGCTCGACGGCTGCGAGACCTGCCCGGAGCCTGCCCTGCAGGCGGTGCGGGCGATCCGCGCGGCGAGCCGGGAGGCGATGGCCGAGCTGAAGGCCACCGTGACGATGCTGCGCGAAGGGGCCGCCCCGCGCGGTCCCTTGCCCGGCATGGACCAGCTCGAGGACTTGGTGGGCATGGCGACCGGCGCTGGGGTGCGGGTGGAGCTGGCGGTGACCGGCACGGCCCGGCCGCTGCCGCCCGCCGTCGACCTGACCGCCTACCGGATAGTGCAGGAGTCGCTCACCAACGTCCTGCGGCACGCGCGGGCGACCAGCGCGACGGTGCGCGTGTGCTACCAGCCCGGCGCCCCGCCCGGCGCCCCGCCCGGCGCCCCGCCTGGCGC
>JBKPDO010000104.1:0-11503 GCA_046727955.1 bacterium
CCACGACGGCTTCGATATCGTCTCCATCTGTGCGGAAGCTCGTAACGCAGGCTCGAATCACCTCCCTGCCGTCCACCGGAACCGTCGACATCCATGCCACCTGCCGCCGCAGCAGCTCCTCGACCAGCCGCGGAGCGTCCAAGCCCTCCCGCGTGAAGCACACCAGAGGAAGCGGCGTCGTGTTGACGATGCTCCACCCTCGCCGCCGAAGCTCCCCCCGAAGGTGATCCCCCAGCTCCGCCTGGCGCTCGATCATGGCCGCGTACCCCGGCACTCCATGCTCGGCCAGCGACATGAACAGCTTCAGTCCGATGAACCGACGCGACCACTGCACCGTCGTCGCGAACTGATCGATGACCTCCTCGGTCGCGGCGACGGGCATGTAGGGTGTGGGGACGCTGAACGCCGCGCGCACCGCGCCGGGGTGGCGGCAGAAGAACATTCCGGCAGCCATGGGCACCGAGAGCCACTTGTGCGCGTCGCAGGTGATGGAATCGGCGAGTTCGATCCCGGCCAGGTGGGGCCGGAGCTTGGGGGAGAGCGCGGCGGCCCCTCCCCACGCCGCATCGACGTGGAACCACAGCTGCTCCGCCCGGCACACCGCGCCGAGCTCCTCGAGCGGGTCGATGACACCGGTCGAGGTCGAGCCAGCGGTGCCCACGACGAAGAACGGCTCCCGGCCGCCGGCGCGCTCCTCCCCGACGAGCCTGGCCAGGGCGCTGGGATCCATCTTGGCCTCGGTGTTCATCGGGACCGTGCGCACCGATTCACGTCCGAGCCCCGCCATCTGCGCGGCTTTGTGCAGCGAGTGGTGGCTCTGGGCCGAGACGAACAGGACGGGATCGCGGGGAAGCGCCCGCGCTCCGGAGGCGGGGAACGAGGGAAAGCGGTGCGCGAGCGCCACAAGGAGCGCCGTCATGTTCGCCTCAGCCCCGCCGGTGGTGAAGTTCGCCGCGCTCGTCGCCGGACGAAATCCCAGATGCTCCATGAGCCGGTCCAGGGTGAGCCGCTCTATCTCGTTCGCCACCGGCGCGTGAGACCACGCGGCCAGCTGCGGATTGTAGGCGGCGACCAGGGCATCGGCCACGACCGAGGCGGGCGTCACGCTGGGATTGAACAGCCCGAAGTAGCGCGGGTGGGTGACCTGGACCATCCCCTTGTCCAGCATCGACACCACCTCACGTAGCACGTCCTCGAGTGGCATCGGCGACGAGAGATCGAAGCCGGTTGCCAGTTGGTGCCGGATCTGCCCGGGGGTGAGGAACGGGGTGATGGGGCCTTGGGCCACGTGCTCGGCGACCTCCTCGGCCAGTGCCGGCACTCGGCCGAAGAGCTTCGCGATGTCGCTTCCTCGTCTCGTGTCCTTTGGCAAGGCTCGCGTTCTCCTTCCTCGCGCGGCACCCTGATGGGCAGCGCCGACGTGACCTCGGCGCGGGGCTGCCTGTCGAGCTCACGCTTGGCCTTGGTGTTGGCCGCACAGCGAATTACGTTCATCATCGGCTGCGGGTGGCCAGCAGGATGTTCTGCCTCGCTTAGTGGCGGTGATGGGCTGCCGGATGAACAGCGCCTGATCACCATCGCGGTGCGGGGCGACCACGGTGTGGCGGGCGATGCTGGCGCCAAGGCAGCGCCATGGTCACGCCGTCGGCGAACACTATCCCGGTGGGCCGGTGGGCAGCACGCAATGCTCGGATAACGGGAGGAACCGTCATGGGAACGGTCGTCGTGCAGGCATCGATGTCGTTGGACGGCTACATCGCCGACCCGTCCGACCAAGTCGGCGCGCTCTTCGACTGGTACGGCGACGGGGACGTCGAGTTTCACCGGCGCGGATCCGGATCGGGTCTTCCGCGTGTCCGCGGCGAGCGCGGACTACCTGCGCTCGGCATGGGCGAACATCGGGCCGGAGGTGTGTGGCCGCCGTCTTTCGACCTGACCAACGGCGGGAGGGCCGCCCGCCGGTCGGCGAAGCCGTGTCCGTGGTGACCCACCAGGCGCCGACCGACTGGAACTTCCCGGACGCACCGTTCACCTTCGTCACCGACGGCGTGCGCAGCGCCGTGGCGCAGGCGAAGGCCTTCGCCGGATACAAGGACGTCTCCCTCAGCGCGGGCAACATCGGCGGGCAGGCGTTGGAGGCCGGGTTGGTCGACGAGGTGCGTGTGGACCTGGTCCCGGTCGTGTTGGGTGCCGGTGTGCGCTACTTGGGCGACTACGCCGGATCCCCTCTGCTTCTGGAGAACCCGCAGGTCGTTCAGGGGGATCGGGTGACCCATCTGCACTACCGCCTGCGGAAGCCCTGATGCGTCCGCAAGCCCGCCATATCTTTGGTGGCGCCTGTGGGGTGCGTAATCCGTTCACGCAGCTCAGCGGTGTCCTAGAGAAAGAGAGAGACCCGAGCCGGTCGAGTCGATACACCTGCCCTGCGGCGCCCGCCGAGGGATCCACGGCGCACACCGGATCGTTCCGGCAGTCGCACGACGACGCCAGGCCGGCGCCGACCCTGCCATGCCCGCAACCGACGTTGCCCATGTGCGTGGGCTCCCCCCACCGACGATGCACTCGTCACTGCAGGTGACTTCTTCTGCGGAGGTCTCCCGGAGCGGCGTGGCACCGGCGACTCAGACGGGAAAGTCAGCAGCGATCGCCGCTGCAGGCAAGTGCTTCCCACCAGTCGCCCCTCTCGGTGGGCCAGCGAGGACGCAGCAGGAATCGGACACACTGCCTACGACACCGGCTGTACTCGCTGTCCGACGACGGATACGAAACGTTCGGCGCGGCGACCAGAAACCCGCCTCCCTGCATCTCTCAGCAGGCTTCGCCGTCGGTCCTCCGAATCGTGCCCGACAGGACGGCGCAGGAGTGCACCTGATCAGCTCGTATGCCAGGGGGGATGATTACCGTGTGCCCTGCGACTCGGCGAGCCGCCGCATCCAATAGCGGAACCAGTCCGGCCCGTAGGCCACGTAGCAGCGCACCTCGACACCGCGGCGGACGAGGTCACGGGCGTCCTGCGGCCGGACCCCGAGAAGCATCTCGACCGGGGAGGGACCAAGCGCCAGTAGCAGCGCCTCTCGCAGCACTGGGTCGTGCGTGGCCAATGAGAACGCCGCGCCCGCCCCCCGCAGCCGATGAGCCAGGCGGAGGAAGGCGACATCAGTCGCCTCGCCCCACGGATAGGCCAATCCCGCTGGCTCCACGTAGGCCCCCTTGACCAGGCGGACCGGTACGCCGGCCGCGGTGAGCCGGGCGGCGTCCTGAGGGCTGCGGTACAGGTTGGCCTGCACGGTCGCCATGAGCGGCGCCCCCTCGGCCGCCAGGGCGGTCACGACCTCCAGGATCGGGTCCGTGCGACCGGTGTCCTCGGCGCCGACCTGAATGCGCCGTCCCGGAGGGAGCGCCTGGACGATCGCGGCCAGGTGCCGCTGGCAGAGCTCCACCGAGACGTCCAGGCCGATGTGGGAGAGGTCGATCGCCAGCCAGGCGTCCTCGACTTGCAAGGGGTTGAAACGAACGAACGATCGTGCTATGAACGCGGCATGAGCAAGGGCGAGGCGACCCGCGAGGCGATCCTCGACGAGGCCACCCGGGTTGCGAGCCGGGTGGGCCTGCAAGGGCTGACCATCGGCACGCTGGCGACGCAGGCACAGCTGTCCAAGAGCGGCCTGTTCGCCCACTTCCACTCCAAGCAGTCGCTGCAGCTCCAGGTGGTCGAGCACGCCGCGGCCCTGTTCGTCGACGCGGTCGTGCGACCCGCGCTCAAAGCGCCCCGTGGCGAGCCGCGTGTGCGCGAGCTGTTCGAGCGCTGGCTTGGCTGGTGTGGCGCCGCCCTTCCAGCCGGCTGCGTTTTCGTCGTCGCGAGCACCGAGTTCGACGACGAGCCGGGACCGGTGCGCGAGCGGGTCGTGCGGGCGCAGCGCGACTGGCTGGAGACGATCGCCACCGTGTTCCGGACCGGCGTCAGCGAAGGCCACTTCCACGCCGACGCCGACGCCGACCAGTTCGCCAACGACCTGTACGGGGTCATCCTCGCCTACCACCACGCCAAGCGGCTGCTGCGCGACCCACAGGCCGAACGCCACGCTCGCCGCGCCCTCGACCGGCTGCTCGACGCGGCGCGCCCCTGACCCAAGCACTACCACGACGACCCAGGAGCCCAGATGGCAACGAAGAAAAGCACGATCGTTCGGGTTTATCCACTGGCGGCGTCTCGCCTCGTCCTGGTCCGGGGCGCCTTCTGGCTGCTGGAGCGCTCGGCGCCAGCACTCGGCGCTCGCTGGGCGGAGCGCCTGTGGTTCACGATCCCTCGCAGCCCCAACGCCATGCGGCGGCTGGAGGGCGACCGCTTCGACGTGCCGGTGCAAGGCGGCTCGGTGGCGGGCTGGTCTTGGGGAACGGGTCCCCCCGTCTACCTCGTCCACGGGTGGGGGGCTCCGCAGGGCAGCTCGGCGCGTTTGTCGAGCCGCTCGTGCGCGCCGGCCACCGGGTCGTCACGTTCGACGCCCCCAGCCACGGCCAGTCGCAGCCCGGACCAAGCGGGCCTCGCAGCAGCACCATCCTCGAATTCGCGGAGGCGCTTCGCACGGTCGCCGGCCGTTGTGGGCCGGCGCACGCCGTCATCGCCCACTCCCTGGGCTGCTCGGCCACTGCGGTTGCGCTCCGCGACGGCCTGGCCGCCAGCCGCGTCGTGTTCATCGCACCCTTCGTCGACGTGACGCCGTACACCCACGGGTTCGCCCGCCGTCTCGGCTTCGGCGAGCGCGTCCGCGCTGGCATGGTCGGCCGTATCGAGCGCCGCTTCGACGTGTCGATGTCATCCTTCGACCTGACCCTGATGGCGCGGCAGATGACCCCACCGCCGCTGCTGGTCATTCACGACCGCGACGACCACGAGACCCGCTGGCCCGACAGCAATGACCTCAGCCGCGCCTGGCCTAATGCACGGCTGCTGACCACATCTGGCCTCGGCCACCGCCGTATCCTGTCGAACCCGCAGGTCATCGCCCAGGTCGTTCAGTTCGTGGGAGGCGACAGCGCCGAGCATCTCGCGTCCTGACCCCGGCCTGTAGCCGGCGGGCCTGCCCGAGCACCGCGTGCGCGCCATCCTCACCGCCGAAGGCATGCCACAGCTGACCAGGCACACGTTGACAGCGGTGGGTGCCTATCTCGGCGAAGTCGCCAACGTACGGGCGCTCGGGTACGCCGTCGAGGACGGCGAGCAGGACATCGACGAGCGCAGCATGGCGGTGCCCCTTCCCCACGGCAACCTGCCCGCGGCGCTGGCGGTAAGCGCGCTCGCGACGCGACTGCCGCTCGACAGCGTCGAGGACATCGCCAGGCCTCTCATCGAGACAGCCGCGCAGCTCGTGCAGGACCTCGGCGGCAATCCGTAGCGCGGCGGTCCGCTCAGCGACCGGGGTCGCGGAGGCTCACCCCGACCTCGACCACGGCAGCCAGCGGTAGCAACCACCACGCGGCAATACCGGCCAGGTGCAGCAACCACGTGCCCACCAGTGCGACCGCCACCGTCGCCGCCACGGTCCAGTCGTCGCCGATGATGAAGTCATACCAGAAGCGGCCGAAACCCTTGAGCCAGCCCAGGATCATGGTCACCCTCCCGCCTTGTGGGCAACCAGCCGCCGCTGCGCGCGGCGGCGCAGGAGTCCGACATAGCTGGCGGCCGCCAGCACGTACCAGCCGACCAGGGCGAGGATAGCGGTGTCGTCGCCTGGCCACGCGACCCCGAGCCCCTCCACGGACCAGAACGTCCCGAAGCTCGACAGCAGCGTCCCCACCAGCAACTGCAGGGCGCTGCGCGGGATGCGTTGCACGAACCCGCGGGCCAGCACGCCCGCGGCCACGATGACCACGAACGCCGCGAGCGCGCCCAGCACGGCGCTGCCAAGCGCCTGGGCCGTCAGGCCGAAGCTGACCACGATGAACGCGACCTCCAGGCCCTCCAGCAGCACCCCCTTGAACGACAGCACGAACGCGGTCCAGTCCACGCCATGGGCGGGAACGCCCTCGGAGGACGCCGCCATTTCACCCATGCCCCGGAAGCCGTTGGCGCTGACCCGCCGGACCCCCTTGCGCAGCCACTGCAGCCCGAAGACCAGCAGGAGCGACCCGATGACCAGGCGCAGCGCCCCGATTGGCACCGCCTGAAGGGCGGTCCCGAACGCAAAGACCAGCACCGCGAGGACAGCCAGGCCGCTACCGGCGCCCAGCCAGGTCGAGCGCCAGCCGCGCACGGTGCCGACCCCGACCACGATGATCACCATCTCGATGACCTCGACAGCCGAGGCGAGGAAGGTGGTGATGAAGACCGAAGGGTTGCTCACAGCGACGATCATCGTAGGCGAGGGAACGCGGCCATGTCGATTAACCGCGGCCGAGCTTGCCGCGCGCAGCGCACCCGGACCGCCTGCTATACACGGGCCTCAGTCGTCCTGGCGGGAGCGGCGGTGCCTGGAGCGCAGCCGCTCCGCGACTAGAAGGTCAGCGGTAGAGCGTCACGGGCATGCCGATGCGCAGCAGCCCCCACAGGCGGTTCATGGCCGGGATGGTCACCCGCACGCAGCCGTGGCTGGCCGGGTAGGTCGGCACCGACGTGGAGCCGTGGACAGCGTAGCCGCGGTAGAAGTAGTTCGGCCGCCACATCAGGCCCAAGGGGCTCTGCCGCCAGCCGTCGATCCGCCGCAGGATGGAGAACCTGCCGAGTGGGGTCGGCGTGCTGGCCTTGCCGGTCGAGGCGTCCAGGATGCGCAGCACCACACCCTGACGGGCCAGGTAGACGACCTGCTTGGTCACGTTCACCTCCAGTGACGACGACGAGAGCCAGCGCCGCGGCCGCGGGATCACCGGGTAGGCCAGCGCGGCCCAGGTCCGCGGCCCCACGATCCCGTCGCGGGTCAGGCCGTTGACCTTCTGGAACGCGACCACGCCATGGTAGGTCTGGGGACCGAAGCTGCCGTCGATCGGGCCGACGTCGTAGTGGAGCGTGGCGAGCCGGCGTTGCAGCTGGACCACGGCGGGGCCCTGGGAGCCCAGCCGCAGCACCGGCTGGCTGACCGCCGTCATCGCCGGCGCCGGCGCGGCGGCGACGGCGGTGCCGGGCGCCAGGGCCAGGCCGCCGGCGACGGCCAGCGCGATCATGCCCATGGCGCGGCGCATCCAACGCGGGCTAGGCCGGCCAGGCCTCCCGGGACGCAAGCTTGCCTTCCTCATCGTCTCCTCCCTTGCCTTCCCTACCGTGTGCCACGGGAAGCCCTGTGGTCAATAAGGAGACGCACAACAGGATGGCGAGGTCAGGTCGCCGGGGGGACGAATCGATCACGAGAGGATCTCGACTCCCACAGCTACCACGGCTACCACGGCTGCGGCGGACCATTTGCTCCTATGGAGGCTCCTAGCGCCTGATGAGTGAGTTTGCCTGTCCATTACGTATGGACTCTAGTGCGCTGCATGGGGGAGGCTTGGTCCTGGCTCGTTCGAGCCCGTGGGCCGTCCAGCGAATCGAGATCTGCCATGTCCGATGCCGAAAGCGGCGTGGCCCCTCATCGACGCCGCCGGGAAGCCCCTGACCCAAAACCGAAGGCAGCCTGGGAAGGCAGGCCGGAACGACCGCCGCGGCCGGAGAGCGCCACTGTGGCGAGCGCGCCGACCACGACGGCGGCCAGGTGCTCCACGGTGGTCAATGGCGATTGCAGGAAGCCGGCGACCAGCAGGGCGATGATCAGGCAGCCGGCCAAGGGGAGCGAGCGGCTCCGGACGGCGAGCCCGGCGGTTGCCGCCGCGATCACCGCCGACGAGCCGACGTCCAGCCCTCCACCCCCCAGCCGGTGGCCCTGCGCCAGGCCGACGGCGGCGACCACCGCGGTCGGGACCAGATGACCCAGCGTGATGGCGGCGAGCATGCGGCCGCTGCCCATCCACGCCTCGAACGGGGCGGTGACCAGCACGGTAGCGGCGACCGTCCAGACGACCTCGTACCAGTTCTGGAGCAGGAACGCGCTGGCGACCATTCGGGTCGTGTCGCCGAGGCTCGGCTGCCAGCCCTGGTAGGCGCAGCAGGCGGCCGCCAGTCGGTGCCCCGCTCCCGGGGTGTCCCATGCGAAAGTCACCAGCAGGCATGCCACCAGGAAGCCCACGGCGACCGGCGCGGCGCGAAGCGGCCCTCGGCGGGCGGCGAGCTGGCGCAGGGGCTGCCAATAGGCGAACGACCAGGAAAAGAATCGTCGAAAAGTCGTTCGCGCCCCCTCGCATGGCTGGCTGCAGCCATTCTGCCGTGAGAGTGTGGTGAGAACGTTGATTGTCAGGGATCGAGCACGGTCGCGAGGTAGGCTAACCAGCGTCACCCTCTATCTCGTCTTCAAGCACCGAGGCTGGCTCTAACAAGCCTTGGCGGGCATGGGAAACTGTGCGCTGACGTTCCGGGAGGCGAGGTGAGGTAGAGGACGTGAGCGAGGCGCCACAGTCACACGGGCCGACCGTCCGGCGCATGCTGGTCGGCTCCCAGCTGCGGCGGCTGCGCCTCGAGAAGGGCCTCACCCGGGAGGAGGCCGGCGAGGCGATCCGGGCGTCGGAGTGGAAGATCCACCGGCTCGAGAACGGCCAGGTCGGCTTCAAGGAACGCGACGTCGCCGACCTGCTGGCCCTGTACGGGATCACCGATGCCGGCGAGGTTGCCTCGCTGGTGACCATGGCCATGGAGGCCAACGAGCCCGGCTGGTGGCATCGCTTCGGCGACATGCTGCCACAGTGGTTCCGTACCTACGTGGACCTGGAGCAGGCCGCCTCGCTCATCCGCACCTACGAGGGCCAGTTCGTCCCCGGGCTGCTGCAGACCGAGGACTACGTCCGCGCGATGGTCAGCGGGGCGCTGGAGGAGTCGCCGGAGGAGGCTGAGCGTCGGGTCGCGCTGCGCATGCAGCGGCAGGAGCTCATGGACCAGCCGGGCTCGCCGCGGCTGTGGGCGGTGGTCGACGAGGCGGCGCTGTGGCGGCCGGTCGGTGGGCCGAAGGTGATGCGCGCCCAGATCGACCGGCTCATCGAAGCCACCTCGATGGCCAACGTGATCCTGCAGGTGCTGCCGTTCAGCGCTGGGGCGCACCCAGCCATGGTCGGCGCGTTCAGCATCCTGCGGTTCGCCGACGCCGAGCTGCCGGACGTGGTCTACCTGGAGCACCTGACGAACGCCGCGTACCTGGACAAGCACGAGGACGTGGCGCAGTACCTCCACGTCATGGAGATGATCTGCGTCAGCGCCGCGCAGCCGCGCCAGACGGCGGCGATCCTCACCACGATCGCGAAACAGCTTGCGGATGCCTAGCCCGCCTCGGCGGGCTAGTTGTCAACAAACGAGTCAAGTGTCGAGGGCGGAGCCCTCACCGCTTTGGGGTATGCGGGGGGCCTGGGCCCCCCGCAGCTAGGCCCTCGACAGACATCCGATCACGCGAAGGGACACCATGAGCGACCAGAGCGTTGCGCCTGTGGGGTTTGACACCAGTGTGGCGCATCCCGCCCGGATGTATGACTACTTCCTGGGCGGCAAGGACAACTTCCCTGCCGACCGCGCCGCGGCCGACCAGCTGCTCGCCGCCGCCCCTCAGACGCGGGTCGGCGCCCGTGAGAACCGGGCGTTCCTGCAACGGGCCATACGCTTCCTGGCCTGCGAGGCCGGCATCCGCCAGTTCCTCGACATCGGCACCGGCCTGCCGACCCAGGGCAACGTCCACGAGATCGCCCAGCAGGTGACCCCGGACGCGCGGGTGGTCTATGTCGACAACGACCCGATCGTGCACGTGCACGCCAACGCGCTGCTGGCGGGCGACAACACGGCCGCCATCCTGGCGGACCTTCGCGAGCCCGAGACGATCCTGGGCAGCCCCAAGGTCCGGGGGCTGCTCGACTTCGACGAGCCGATGGCCGTCCTGCTGGTGGCCATTCTGCACTTCATCCGCGACGAGGAGGACCCGGCCGGGATTGTGACCCGGCTGCTGGACGCCATCGCGCCTGACAGCTACCTGGTCCTCTCCCATGGCACCGGAGACCTCGACCTGGAGCTGTCAGCCAAGGCCACGCGCGTGTACGAGCGCGCCTCGGCGCCTCTGGTGCTGCGGAGCCTGGCGGATATCGCGAAGTTCTTCAACGGGCTCGAGCTGGTGGATCCTGGTCTGGTGCAACTGTCGCTGTGGCGGCCGGACGGCGAGCTTCCCAGCGCCAGAGGGCTGTTCGGCGGCGTCGGCCGCAAGCCCCGCTAGCGGCCCACCTCCAGACCGCCTCGCTGGATGACGTCGCGGTACCAGTGGGCGCTGTCCTTGAGGAGCCGCCGCTGCGTGGGGTAGTCGACGTAGACGAGGCCGAAGCGCTTCGAATAGCCCTCCGCCCACTCGAAGTTGTCCAGCAGCGACCAGACGAAATAGCCGATGAGGTCGACGCCGTGCGCCGGGGCCTGGTGGGCGGCGCGGAAGTGCTCCTGTAGGTAGCGCACGCGCTCGCCGTCGTGCACGCGCCCCTCTGGGTCGGCGTAGTCGTCGAAGGCGGCGCCGTTCTCGGTTACCGCCAGTGGGACCGGCGGGTGGAGCGGTGCAGCCACAGCAGCAGGTCCAGCAGGCCGCCGGCGTCGACCGACCAGCCGTTGGCGGTGCGCGGCCCGTCCCGCGGGACGAACAGCACGTCCTCGGCGGTGGGATATTCGGTGGCCCCGGGTCAGCTCCGGGGTCGGCTCCGGGGTCAGCCCCGGGGTCAGCCGCCTGGCCCGCCGGCCCCGCCGCTACCACGTGCCGCTGGTAGTAATTGACCCCGAGGACGTCGATCGGGGTGCCGATGACCGCCTCGTCCCCCGGATGGATGTGATCGAGCGCCGCCAGCGGCTCGTACTGCCCGAGGACGTCCGCGGGATAGCCGTCGCGCAGCACGGGATCGAGGAACAGGCGATTCTGCGTCCCGTCGATGCGACGCGCCGCCCGACTGCAGTCGATCGGGCTGATGCCCGCGAAGTGCAGCAGCCAGTTGACCAGACCGAAATTGCGCCCGAAGAGCTGCGCGAAGATGATCGCGACGGCCACCACCGAGGTGACGTTGGGCGCCAGGATCCCGACCCGGAACATCGTCCTGAAGCGCAGCCGCCGGTTGAGCACGTGTGCCAGGCCCAGCGCCGCGAGCAGTTGCGGCACGGTGGACAGGACCCAGATGCTGCCGGTGTTGCGCAGCGCGTTCCAGAAGTACGGGTCGGCCAGCAGCTTGGTGTAGTTGCGGAAGCCGATCCAGTCGTGCGTGGTGGCGCCGAGCTCCCAGTGGTTGAGCGAGACATAGGAGGATGTTTGAGTTCATTAACTGAAATAAAATACGGGTCCCCGAGCAAGGAGCCGCCAATGCCGATCGTCGCGGGCGTCGACTGCTCGACGCAGTCCACCAAGGTCGTCGCCTGCGACGCCGACACCGGCGAGGTGCTGGCGGAGCGGTCGGCGCCCCACCCCGAGGGCACAGAGGTCGACCCGGA
>JBKPDO010000105.1:0-16521 GCA_046727955.1 bacterium
GGCTTGGCCCCGGCCTCGGCCTCGGCCTGCGGGTCGCCGCCGGCCAGGCGGGCGGCCGCCCCCTCGAACAGCGCCTCGGCCTGCCGGAGCCGATCGAGGTCGGCGGCGGACACGCGGCTCGCCGCCAGCCGAGCCGCCAGCCCCTCCAGCTCGGCGCGGACCGCATAGGCCTCGCGGATCTCCTTCAGGGTGGGGCCGCGCACCAAGGCGCCGCGGTTCGGCAGCAGCGACACGATGCCCCGGGCCTGCAGCTCGCGCAGCGCCTCCCTGACCGGCGTGCGGCTGACGGCGAACTCCGCGGCGATTGCCTCCTGCCGCAGCCAGGTACCCACCGGCAGCGTGCCGACGAAGACACGGTCGCGGATCTCCCGCACGATGTGGTCCACGAGCTGTGCGTCCCCGCCCTGCCCGGGGTCCGCGCCGTGCCCGGGGTCCCGGCTGAGCGCGGAGTCCCCGCGGCTCACCTCATGCACGGGCCAGCGCGCTCCAGCTACACCATCGCCCATCTGGGCTCCCGACCTGATGCTCCGCCTGCGGCGCCCCAGTGAAGCAGCGTTTGTATCCAGTCTCAAGCCTCCCCGGCGGCTCCCCACCGTCCGCGAGGCTCCCGCCCTTCAGAGCCCCGCCTTCCGGGGCCCTCGCCTTTCGGGCCCTCGCCCTCCGGGGCCTCACCTGGGCGACCGCAGCTTGACGGGTCTCGCAATTACGAGGCACCTTGGTTGCATGGACAACAAGAGAGCCACGACCGCCGACCCCTGGCGCGACACCGACGTGATCGACGCCCGCGCGCCGCGGTTCAATCAGGGGACTGTCGGCGTGGTCAGCGCGGTCGCCCTGCTGACTGGCTGGTGGTGGCTGTTCGGCCTGCTCGCCCTGCAGCTCGTGCTCGGTCTCACGCTTGGCCGGCGCTGGTGCCTGCCCTGCGTGGCCTACTTCCGCCTGGTGCAGCCGGTGCTGGGCGAGGGCCGGGTCGAGGACGCCCGCCCGCCACGCTTCGCCAACATGATTGGCGCGACGCTACTGGCGGTTACGACGCTGGCGTATCTCGTGGGCCTGCGGACCGTCGGCCTTGTCCTCGGCGCGATGGTGATGGTGCTGGCGTTGCTGGCCGCCGTGACGGGGCTCTGCGTTGGCTGTGAGCTCTACCGCCTGCTGGCAAGGACGCGCGGCGTCCGCTCGGGCACGGTCGGCGTCGTCGACCTCGCGGAGCTCGGCGGCGACGGCGCGGGCGTCACCGTGGTCGAGTTCACCCACCCGCTCTGTAGCGAGTGCCGCGAACTAGAGGAGCGCCTCGCCGCCGGCGAGCGCCCGCTGCTCTCGGTCGACGTGTCGCGGCGACCCGACCTCGCCCGCCGCTATCACGTCACCGTGGTTCCCACCGCCTTCGCGGTCGCCGCCGACGGCACCGTCCTCGAGCGCTTGACGTAGCGCCCTGGCCTAGCGCCCCGGCCTAGCGCCCCGGCCTAGCGCCCCGGCCTAGCGCCCCGGCCTAGCGCCCCGGCCTAGCGCCCCGGCCTAGCGCCCCGGCGTGGCGCCCGGCCTGTCTGAAGTTCTGCACGTAACCCTGGACATGGCGATCGCGCCGATCGCTGATGATGAAGTAGCCTCGATCCGCGGTGCGGGAGGGGGTCAGGGCAGCCTAGCCCGATGACTGGACGGCGGTCGGCGCAGTGCGCAGACGCCACAGCCGGACGGTTAGGTAGTCGTCCGCGATGGCAATGGTCCCCCATCAGGGCTGAACGCCATATCCCTGATGCCGCCGAGTTGCCCATCCGCGAAGCCGAAGCCACTACTAACGACTTTCGTGGGCGGCAAGCGAGCCTAGGACGCAGAACTCGTTGCCCTCCGGGTCGGCGAGGACCACCCAGGAGACCTCGCCTTGACCCACGTCGGCACGCCGGGCTCCCAGACCGATCAGCCGCTCCACCTCCGCCTCGTGCGAGCACTCAATCGGCCTGACGTCCAGGTGCAGGCGGTTCTTGACCGTCTTGGCTTCGGGAACGGTCACGAACACCAGCGTCGGGACACTGGGCGCCTGTCGCACCTGCTCGGCCAGGTCAGGCGGTTCCCGCTCCCAGGGCGCGATCTCGACCTGCGCGTCCTCGGTGCGCACCACGTGGTAGTCGAGGGCAGCGGCCCAGAACGCCGCCTGCGCAACAGGGTCGTGACAATCGACAACGATCTCGGTGAGCCTGCTCCCCATGAGGACCTCGCTGCTGGAGCCAGTTCGTCTTTGTGTGCTGGCAGCTTTCTGCCATACCCGTACAGCCAACAGCAACCGAACCGAACCGGTTCGCTGCCTTCGGCCGACGAGCACCACGGGCTACGGGTCGCAGCAGGTGCAGCGCTTGTAGCAGCCGGGTCACGACAGATCATTCGGCCGTCTGCTCAGTTGAGCAGCTCCGACGACAAGGACGGCTGGACCTGACTGAGGCTGCCGTCAACGCCAGGAAGCCTGATCGCCATCGCCTGGACGGCCTGCGAGCCATGGCCAGCGTGACGAGGGTGCGCCGGCCGGTGTCACGTCTTCGTAAAACCCGCGCCAGACGCAGGCATTACCCCAGGCCACGTAGACCAGTGCCTGGCCGGGGGTGCGCCCCAGGCCCCGGGGCGCGCGCCCCCGGGGATGTCCACACCAGAGCCCAGAGGAGCGTCTCATGCACGATTGCAGCGGCCGGGGAGCGCCGGCACGGCCACGCCCGCGCCGTCGGTGCCGCCCGCACCTGGCCGCGCTGGTCGGCGCGCTGGCCCTCACTCTCGCCGTCGCGGCCTGCGCCGGCGCCGGCAACAACACCGACGGGTGGCCAGCCTCAGCGGCGCCGACCAGCCGACCGCCAGCGGCAGCCGGGACCAACGGCAGGCGGCGCTCAACTTCGCCAAGTGCATGCGACAGCACGGCATCAACATGCCCGACCCGAAGATCAGCGGGACTGGCAGGAACCTCGTCGACATCGTCCAGGAGGGCCCGACCGGCGTGGACCAGAAGGACCCGAGGCTCAAGGCGGCGCAGCAGGCCTGCCAGCGGTACCTGCCAACCGGCAGCCAGTCCAACCGGCCCGACCCGTGGCGGCGCCAGCGGGAGGTGCAGTTCGCCAGGTGCATGCGCCAGCACGGTATCGACATGCCCGACCCGGGCCCCGACGGCGGGTTCGTGACCCATGGCGACAAGCCGGATGACCAGAAGTTCAAGGCGGCTTGGCGCCCGCGTAGTGCACGTACTCTCCAGGGCTGCCGATGGTGGCGGCCGCGGAGGAGATGTTGACGATCGCGCCGCCCCCACTATTGGCCAGGTCCCGCGCGGCACGGCGCGCGCACAGCAGATAACCGATGACGTTGACGTCGACGACCCGTCGCAGGTCGTCGGTGCGCGCATCGACCAGGCGCCCGAGCGGGCCGGTGACGTCGGCGTTGTTGACCAGACCGGTGATCGGGCCGAGCTCGGCGGCGGCGGTGTCGAACAGTCGCTCGACGTCGGCCTCGATGCGGGTGTCCAGCTGGACGGCGACGCAGCGGCTCCCGGCGTCGCGGACCGTGCCGGCGACCTTCTCGGCTGCCTCGGCGGCGTGCCGGTACCCGATCACGAGGTCGTGGCCGTCGGCGGCCAGGCGCGCGCAGGTGGCCGCGCCGATGCCCCGGCTTCCACCGGTGACGATGGTGACAGGTCGTCGCACGTGGCCTCCTGTCCTCCCCCTGTCCGCGGGCATGCGTGGGCGTGGCCGCGCCTGCCTTGGTGGACTTGTTGCACCGCCGATTATGTGCAGAACCTCAGGCAGGCCGCTTAGCGCCCCGACGTGGTACCCCAGGCCAGCGCCCTGGTCTGGCGCCCCGGGCGGCCCGACGCCCAGGACTCGTCCCCTACCGGTGGGTTGGAGCCTCGGACCGACCTTGCCGCGTCGGGTGCAGTTTGCCGCGCGAAGCGCACCGCACCTTGCCGCGTGGGATGCAGGTTGTCGCGCGAATTGTCGGTCAGATCGCCCATAGCGGACGGCGGAGCAGCCAACGGCGCGGCAACCTGCACCCCACGCGGCAAGGTCGGGCACCCAGCCCCGCCGTGGGCAGGCTCAGGTGCGGCGGCCCTGTTGGCGCCTATTCTGGCTGTGGAGGATGCGTAGAGTCTGACGAACGGAGGCACGCCGATGCCTGACTCTCTCGAGGACCTCGACGCCGGGGCCGTCCGGCCCGACACCGCACAGCACATCCGGGTCGAGCAGAGCCAGCGCCGCGTGCGGGCGTTCCTCGGCCACGTCGCCGTGGCGGATTCCACCCGGGTCCTGCTGCTGTCCGAGCGCGGGCACCTGCCCGTCTATTACTTTCCGCCCGAAGACGTTCGCATGGACTTGATGGAGCCAACCACGCGCACCACTCACTGCCCCTACAAGGGCGAGGCGTCCTACTGGACGGTCAGGGTGGGCGACCGGGTCGCCGAGAACGCCGCCTGGGGCTACCTCGAGCCGTTGCCGGAGCGCACCGACATCAAGGGGTACGTCGCCTTCTACTGGAACCGGATGGACGCTTGGTACGAGGAGGATGACGAGGTCTTCGTGAGTCCGTGCGACCCCTACACCGGGTCGACGTGCTGAACAGCTCTCGGCACGTGCGCGTTGAGGTGGGCGGCGTGCCCCTGGCGGACACCCGCCGCCCGCGGCTGCTGTTCGAGACTGGACTACCGACTCGCTACATCGACGAAGGTCGATGTCCGTATGGACCTGCTGGAGCCGAGAGCGACACCGTGACCGCCTGCCGTTACCAGTTCTGTGAGCGTTGTGAGCGCTGGCTGGCTGGTACCCCTGCTCGGGTTCCTCCCCCTGCTGCTGGAGCCGGGGTCGGTTCTGGCGTCATCGGCCCCCGCCACCATGGGTGGTCTTCTGGGGCCTCGCACGCGCCACGCGGAGCGTGGGCCTGCCCGCCGTGGTCGCCCACCAGCGGCACCGGGGCGGCAACTCCACCCCGCTGGACATCCCGGTCACCATCGACGTCGCCAGCGACAGCGACCGGTCCGGTCCAGTCACGGAGGTTGCGGGCCGCATTCGCGTTGCGGTCCACGAGATTCCCGCACCCCGGGCACACCCACACCCGCTCGCCGAGCTTGAGGTCGGCCTGGTAGCCACCGCAGCCATGGTGGGTCTTGGAGGAGGCGAACCACCGGCCGGCGACCTGAAGCTGGCCGCCGACCCATTGGCACTTGTAGGCCAGGGTGGGACGGACCCGGCCCAACCCCGCCTGGGCGACGGTGCGCCGAAACGCCCGCCGCCCCATCCCACGGCCCATCGCGGCGACGTCGAGGTCCTCGACCACGACGGTGCCGTAGCGTCGTGCCATCCGGGTAGTAAGGGTGTGCAGTTGGTTGGTGCGGAGGTTGGCCGCCCGCCGGTCCAGGGCTGCCAGCTTGGCGTTCGCCTGGCGGTACCCTCGGGAGCCGACCATGCGGCGGGAGCGTTGCCGGGCGACCCGGCGGCGCTGGGTGTGGGTCTCGGCCCACGGCGCGGGATGGGTGATGCGCTCGATGGCGTCGTCGTGGTGGGCGATGACGGCCCACTCCCCGCCGATGCCAAGGTCGACCCCACAGCGGGCAGCCGGTTGGCTGGGCGTGCGCGGCTGCTGGGCGACGATCGCCTGGACCGACACAACCAGCCGCCCGCCGTGCTCCGACAGCGTCATCGACAGCACCCGCGCCCGACCCTTGGCGACCAACCGCTAGAGCCGGCGGGTGTTCTCCTTGGCCCGCAGCCGCCCGATCACCGGCAGCACGAGGTGGCGCCGGTCGGCCTCCAGGCGCATCGCACCGGTGGTGAAGCGCACCCGGCCGCGGTCGCGATGGCGAGCCTTGAAGCGGGGGAACCCGACCCGCCGGCCGGCGCGGCGACCATGCTTGGACGCCGACCAGTTGCCAAGCGCCGCCGCCAGGTCGGCGATCCCCGAGGCGTAGGCCTCCTTGGAGGAGCACCGCCACCAGGGCGCAACCTGCTGCTTGGCGTGGTCCCACTGCTTGCGGAGCGCATAGAAGTCCCACGCCAGCGGCGGCACCGCCGGGTCGGCGGCTCGAGCGTCAAGGTTCGCCTTGACCTGGGCAAGCGCCCAGTTGTAGGCAAACCGCCGCCCACCAAAGCTCTGCGCGATCCGTCCGGGCTGCGCAGGGCTGGTCGGCTCGACCTCGAAGCGGAAGCCGCGAGCAGCCCAGCCGTCGGGGATGGCGAACCGCTGACGGGTGCCCATCAGCGCTGCTCGCCTTCGGTGTCGGTGGGGTCGGCATGACCGGGCGGGTTCCTCGCGCAGGTCAGCGCGCGCAGCGCCCGGGTGCGCGCGCCGCGGCGCCCGTCCAGCCGCGCGCAGCAGCCGGTGAGCACCCGACCACGTCCCCCACCAGGTCGTCGCTGGCCTCCCCAGGATCGACCGTCACCAGCCGCCTGGCCTGCGCCGACAGCGCCGCCTCCAGGTGCTCCACGCCCAGGCGGGCCAGCCGGTCCCGATGCTTCACCACGACCATGGTCGCCGCCGGGTCGGCGAGCAGCCGCCGCAGCCTCGGCCGCCGGCCGGTCAGCCCGGCGCCCACCTCGGTGACCACCCCGGCCACCCCACTGCCCTGCCCGGCCGCCCACCCCGACAGCCGGGCGACCTGCCGATCCAGCTCGGCGCGCTGGTCGTGGGCGCAGACCCGCGCGTACAGCACCGCGTTGCGCTGCGGCACCCCGCCGGTGCCGGGCACCTCGACCAGGATCGTGCCCGACGGCAGGCGCCGCGTCGGGAGCGGCACCCTGCCCTGGCGGAACCAGCGGTAGGCGGTCTGCGGGTGCATGCCGTTGGCGCGCCCACGCGGCGAGCTTCATGCCGGCGAGACTAACACACACGTTCGATCACAACTGCCCACATCACAACGAGCAGCTCGATACCCCAAGATCGAGCAGCTCGTCGCCTTCTTCAACGAGCACGTTGACCTGTACGTCGACGGCGAGCTCCAGCCGCGGCCGGAGACGCCCTGGTCATAGTCCCGCTCAGGGAGAAGTCGGAAGGGACCCGCCGCGGGGACGGATCCACCCGCCGCGGGACCAGTGGAGAAGTCGGGCGGGCGCCGGGCGCCGCAGGGGGAGGCCGACCCGGCCGCCCGCCCGAGGGGGAGCTTTTGACCGCCGCCGCAACCGCGTGCGCGAGTCCGTCCGCGACCGCAAGTGCGCCCCAGGGCCCCGAGCCCTGAGCCCTGCGCTACGCCCCGCTCCTGCGGGCCTGGCGCAGCAGGATCAGGCGGGAGGACCGGAAGATCCGGCGTCGACCGGTGACGACGTTGGTGACGTCCCACGCGGGATCGGCCTCCGGCTCCGGGCTGGCGACCGGACCGGTCACCTTCCAGACGCCACTCTCACCCGCCCGGGGCCGCCGGACCTTGACCTCGCTGCCCTTCCCGATCAGTTCCGACTCCGGGATGAGCTGCGCTTGCCTTTCTCCCATGCTCGTGCTCCTCTCCCCTGCCTGGTTCGCCGGCCGCGTCATGGCGCGCGCAGCGTACCTGTCTCACCGATCAGCAGCACCACGGCGCCGGGCTCGCCCCCCAACCAGGAAGCGCTGATGGTCGTCACCGTCACCTCTCGGTAGGTCTCCGTTTCGTCCCGGTAGCCGAGTCCGACCTCGACCGGCAGCTCGGCCGGGAACTCTTCGAGAGCCCGGATGAGCTGACCCACGCTCGTGGTCGTGGCTCGGTGCACCGCTTCGGCTGGCATGGTCATCGCTTATCCCACCGCTCGCCGTCCCCTGCATCGGAATCGAACGTCTGTTCGATCCTACGCCACATCCCCAGCGGTGTCGAGTCCGCAGGATACCCACCCGCCGCACGGTCGTGGACCCGTGCTCAGCGCTGGCGCACGCCGAAGCGGGCGAGGATGCGGGCGGCATCGGGGACGATCGTGCTGGCGGCCGCGATCAGGTCCGCCGGGCGGGCGATGCGGTAGGCCTCGCGAGCGACGTAGACGCGCAGGACGCAGTCGGCGACGCTTGGCCCGCCAAGCGCCAGCAGGGCCTTGGCGCCCTGAGCGTAGACGCCCGAGAAGTACAGCGGCTGCTGGGTGTCCCAGAAGGTCATCGGCTCCCCCAGCCGCCCGCGCACCCGCTCCGGGAGCGTGAGGCGCTGGTAGCGGTCGGTGAGGCGGTCCACCCGCGCCTCAGCGTAGGTCGCCATCCCCTCGTCCAGCCACGGGTCGCGCGCCTGGTCGTTGCCGACCAGCGAGTAGAACCACATATGACCGACCTCGTGCGGAGTGACGCCCCGGACCGTGCCGGGACCCTGCATGATGTGGGTCGGATACTCGATGCCGCCAGGCAGATCCGGAGTGACCGCCAGCGTCAGGCTCGGCCACGGATAGGGCGAGAAGCGCCGGCTGTAATCCTCCAGCGAGTGGATCGTGGTGGAGAGGTAGTCCCCGGGTCGCTCCTCCGGCATCGATGTGTCCACGCCGACGGTCACCCGCACCGGGTTCGGCGCGCGCGCCACGCCGCTGGCCGTCCGGAAATGCCCGGCCGACAGCGCGAAGTCGCGCACGGCGCCGGCGACCCAGCGCCCGCCGCCGCGCTCGACGCCGCTGGCGAGCACGTCCAGCCCCGGTGGCGCGGTCACGATCACGTCGAAATCCGCGATCGGCGAGGTGGATGCCTCGGCCAGCCCAGAGGTGGGCGGCTCCGTGGCCCAGCCGACGCCAGGCTCCCAGGAGAGCAACGGGAAGAACGAGCCGAGCCGCAGCGTCCCGGCCAGGGTGCCGAGCCGCTCGCCGAGCAGCCTGGGCATGGTGAGACGCCACGGCACGTGCACCTCGACCGCCTGACCGGCTGCCAGCATGCCGCCGGGCCGCACCTCGAGGATGGTCGGCTCGGAGTTGGTGCTGGGCAGGCGCCGCCCGCCGGCGTCGACCGGGCCGGCCTGCAGGCGGGCGCCGACCCTGGACAGGTAGGGGCTGTTGGGCCACAGACGGAAGACCAGCCGGTCGGTAGCGACGTCGGGCGTGAAGCGCACGCGCAGGTCGCCGGTGACCAGCTTCTGCTCTGGCTGGAGCGTCACCCGCATGCGGTACTGGGGCCGGTTGGCGGGCGGGGCGGGCAGTTGGGGAAGCGGGCAGCGCCCGGCGTCCCGCCCCGCGCTCGTGCTCCTCGGTGCCGCCGCGCTGTCGCTTCCACCGCCAGCGGCGGACCCGGGGCCTGCGGTCCCATGCCCGTTGTCAGCAGCCCCGCTGCGGTCGCAGCCGGTCGTGGCGAGCGCCAGTGCCAGAACCAGCGCCGGCCCACCGGTCCGCCATCCCATTCTCCCGATCCTGACCACGGACCAGCCTCCCACCCGGCAGCGATCTCGCTCTACGGCATCTTCGCATCGGAGCACCGCGACGGAGCGGACCTACCGTGCGAGGAGGGCGCCCCCGGCACCGCGACGGAGCGGATAGCCGCGCGGCGAAGGACCTCGGGCCCGCGACGGAGCGGCGGGAGCCTCGACTCGAGCCTCGACTCGAGCCTCGACTCGAGCCTCGACTCGAGCCTCGACTGGAGCCTCGACCGTTGCGCATGGCCGTCGCCGCCTTTTATGGTCAGGCTATGAGCGACGATGCGCATCCAGCGCCAACCCCTGCGCCACCATTCGACCTCGACCACTTCCTCGGGCTGCCACGCGTGTCCGGGCTCGCCCTCTCCCCAGACGGGCGTCGGCTGGTCACCACGGTCGCTGCGGTGGCGCCAGACGGCAAGCGGTTCGTGACCTCCCTTTGGGAGCTCGACCCTGGTGGGCAGCGCCAGCCGCGCCGCCTCACTCGCTCCGCGCCGGGCGAGTCCGGCGCCACCTTCCTGCCCGACGGGTCACTGCTGTTCACCTCGACCCGCAAGGACCCCGAGGCGAACAGCCAAGAGGAGGGCGACGGCGAAGAAGTCCGCGCGCTCTGGCTGCTGCCCGCCGGAGGGGGCGAGGCACGGGCGGTGGCCTCGGCCCCAGGCGGCATCGGCACGATGAAGACCGCCCGCGACGTCGGCACGGTGGCCTGGGTGGCGAGCCTCTTCCCCGGAACCGAGACGCTCGACGAGGACCGCGAGCAGGGCAAGGCCCGCTCGGACGCCGGCGTCGCCGCCCAGCTGTTCGACATCTTCCCGTTCCGCTTCTGGGACCACTACCTCGGCCCCCGCGAGCCGCGCCTGCTCACCGCCCCGGCGCCAGCGGCCGACCAGGGCCGCCTCGAGCCAGAGAGGGCGCTGACCCCGGCGCCTGGACGGGCGCTGGACGAGGCCAGCTTCTCGCTCGTCCCGGACGGCTCCACCGTGGTCACGACCTGGCAAGTGAGTGACCCAGTGACCAATCCTCGAACGCAGCTGGTGGCCGTCGACGTGGCCACCGGTGAGCGCCGCGTGCTGTTCGACGACCCGGGGTCGTCCGTGGACCAGGTGGCCTGCGCTCCCGACGGGCGCTCGGTGGTGTGCCAGCGCATCTGGCACGGCAATCCGCGCCAGGCCCCCAACATCACCCTCTGGCTGGTCGACCTGGCCAGCGGCGAGGGGCGCGACCTGCTGCCCGGCTTCGATCTCTGGCCGCAGGACCCGGTCTGGACGCCCGACTCCGGCGCGGTCCTGTTCGTCGCCGACCAGGACGGCCGCACCCCCGCCTTCCGCGTCGAGGCCGCCGGGGAGGCCACCGGCCGGGTGACCCGCCTCTGTGCCGAGGGGACCTTCTCCGACCTCTGCCCCGCTCCGGACGGACGCCGGCTGTACGCGCTGCGCGCCGACGTCTCCGCCCCGCCCGGAGCCGTCGCCCTCGACGCCACTGCCGCCGACCAGCAGGCAGAGCCGCTGCCGAGCCCCGGCCTGCCGCTCGCCACGCCCGGGCGGGTCACCGAGGTGCGCACCGAGGCCCCCGACGGCGTGCCGCTACGCGCCTGGCTGGTGCTGCCGCCGGAGGCATCGGCGAGCGCGCCCGCGCCGCTGGCGGTGTTCATCCACGGCGGCCCGCTCGCGTCCTGGTCGGGTTGGCACTGGCGCTGGAACCCGCACCTGCTGGCGGCGCGCGGCTACGCGGTGCTGCTGCCCGATCCGGCCCTGTCGACCGGCTACGGTCAGGCCTTCGTCAGCCGCGGTCACGGCCGCTGGGGCGGCGAGCCGTTCACCGACCTGATGGCCCTGATCGACGCCACCGTCGCGCGCCCGGACGTCGACGAGGCCCGCACCGCCGCAATGGGCGGCTCGTTCGGTGGCTACATGGCGAACTGGATGGCCGGCCACACCGAGCGCTTCCGCTGCATCGTCACGCACGCGAGCCTGTGGTCGCTGGAGCAGTTCCACGGCACCACCGACGAGCCCATGTGGTGGGAGCGACAGTTCGGCTCACCAGAGGACAAGCCCGCCCGCTACCGCGCGAGCTCCCCCGACGGCCACGCCAGCGCCATCCGCACGCCGATGCTGGTGATCCACGGCGAGCGGGACTACCGCGTGCCGATCGGCGAGGCCCTGCGCCTGTGGACCGATCTCAAGCGACGTGGGGTGGAGGCGAAGTTCCTCTACTTCCCGGACGAGAACCACTGGATCCTTCGGCCACCGCACGTCCGCGTCTGGTACGAGACCGTGCTCGCCTTCCTCGACCAGCACGTCCTCGGCAAGGACTGGGTGCGCCCGAGGCTCCTGTAGGCGCGGGCGGCCATGGCGCGGCAGGAAGGGACGGGCGCGGGCGGCGACGCCGACCGGCACGACCCTGACCACAGCCACGCGCACGACCACGCCCGCAGGCGCCGTGGCGGCCTGCTGGGCTGGCTCAGAGAGCTGGCCGTGCCGCACCGCCACGGCGGCACCATCATGGTGGACAGCGCCATGGAGAGCGACTGGCGCCGGGGCTTGCGCGCCCTGCTGGTGTCGCTCGCCGGGCTCGGCGCCACCGCCGCGCTCCAGGCGGTCGTAGCGGCCGTCTCGGGCTCGGTCGCGCTACTGGGCGACACCCTCCACAACGCCGCCGACGCCCTCACCGCGGTGCCGCTGGCGGTCGCCTTCGTGGTCGGCCGGCGGCCGGCGACACGCAGCTACACCTACGGCTACGGCCGGGCCGAGGACCTCGCCGGTGTGATCGTGGTGGCGGCCATCGCGGTCTCGGCCGCGGCCGCCTTGGTGATCGCGGTGCGGCGCCTCTCCAGCCCTGGCGGGGTCTCGCACCTCGGGGCGGTGTCGGCCGCCGCGGTCGTCGGCTTCCTCGGCAACGAGCTGGTGGCCCGCTACCGCATCCGCGTCGGGCGCGAGATCGGCTCGGCCGCGCTGGTCGCTGACGGGCTGCACGCCCGCGCCGACGGGCTGACCTCACTGGCGGTGCTGCTCGGGGCCGGTGGCGTGGCGCTCGGCCTGGACCTCGCCGACCCGGTCGTCGGGCTCGTCATCACCGTGGCGATCCTGGCGGTGCTCCGCGATGCCGGCCGCGAGATCTACCGGCGGCTCATGGACGCGGTCGACCCGGACCTGGTCGGCCGGGTCGAGGCAGTGCTGCGGGGCACGCCGGGCGTGCGCCAGGTCGGCCGGGTGCGGCTGCGCTGGATCGGCCACCATCTCCGGGCGGAGTGCGAGGTGGTGGTGGACGGCAACCTAACTGTGGCGCGCGGCCACGAGATCGTGGAAGAGGCCCAGCACCGCCTCCTGCACGAGCTGCCACGGCTGGCCGCCGCCTTGGTGCACGCGGACCCCGCCGCCCGCGCTGGCAGCGATCCCCATGGGCTCACGGCGCATCACGTCGATTCGCAGAGGCCGCGTCCCGAGCACAGTCCCTGATCCATGTGGGGGGAGCTCGCTCCCCCCACGGCCCCCCAAGAGCGCCTGTGCCATAGTCGCCGTAAGCGGACACGCACCCCTAGGTGCCGTGGTCGCCGTAAGCGGACGGGCACCACAGGCACTCTAGCCGCAGACGCGCCTGACGTAGGGGTAGGGGTTGACCGGGGAGCCGCCGCCGGGGTGCACCTCGAAGTGCAGGTGCGGCGCGGTGTAGCGGGCGTCCCCGGTGTTGCCGACGTAGGAGACGACCTGGCCGGCCTTGACGCGCGTGCCGGCGGGGACGGCGTAGCCGGACAGGTGCGCGTAGTAGTACTCGTCGCCGTTGTCGCCCTGCAGGTATAGCGTGATCCCGCCGAGCGAGTTGCTGCTCTCGCGGGAGATGACCCCGCCGGTGTAGGCCAGCTCCTTGGCGCCACTCGGCGCCATGATGTCGGTGCCCAGGTGGACCCGGCCGCCGGAGCGGGCGGCGCCCCAGGTGTCGGTGTAGGAGTACGGCGGCTCGACCGGGCACGAGTAGCGGCGCCCGCCGATGGTGATGATCGGCTCGGCCGGGTAGGCGGTCTGCCCGCCAGGGAAGCCGGCGAGCCGGTCGAGCAGGTCTCTTGCCTCCTTGAAGCGCTTTTCGAGCTGCTTGACCTCCGTCTTCTGATGGTCGCGCAGCGACGCCAGACGTGCCTGCTGCGCGGCCACCCCACGCACGGCGTCAGCATAGGACGCGCTGGCCGTCTGTGCGTTGGCAAGCGTCTCGTTCTGCTTGCCGAGCAGCAGCATGACGAACTCGGCCCGGTCCGGCACGTGGTTGCTGGTGGGGTCCAGCAGGGCCTCGACCATGGTGAGGCCGCCGGAGCGGTACACCTCGGCGAGCTGGCCGGCCAGAGCCCGCTTGGCGTCGGCGAGCTGGCGCTTGGAGGCCGCCAGATGGACCCGGCTCAACGCGAGCGCATCCTGCAGGTCGGCGAGCTGGTTCTCAATGAGACGCGACTCGAGCGCCACGGCGTCCAGCTCGGCGCGCAGTGCCTTGACACGGACCCGAGCGTCACTGAGCCGGTCGGCGTGCGCGGCCGGAGCCACGCCCAGCAGGAGAGCGACGACCAGCACACCGATCGAGGCCCGGCGCATCCGTCTGGCGTCCTTCCGTTTGTGGGCAACGGAGTCGTCAAGCTTCCCAGAGACCAGCGGGGGAGGGCCGTAGTCTAGCGGCGCGCCGCCGCGGAAGGGAAATCACCCTGCACGGCAGCGGCCGGGGCGGTGGCCCACCCGTCGTCCCAGGGGATCCAGGCCCGGATCTAGGCCTCGCCAGCGGCGCGGCGGTCGGCGCGCCGGTGGGGGCGGCCGCGCTCCGAGCGGTCGGCGGCGGACAGCTCGGCCACGTCGCCCTCCGTGTCGGCCCACACCCGGCCGATGGCGATGCCGAACACCGCCTGCCCGTGGGAGAGGACGTCGATGACCTCCTCGCCCGAGTGGCACGCGTAGATCCGCTTGCCGTCCGACATGAGGGTGATGTCGGTGAGCGGCTTGCCCGCGGCCTCGCGGCGCAGGTAAGCGATGGCGTCGCGGATCCGCTGGAGCGAGACGCCCGCGTCCAGGAGCCGCTTGATGATGCGCAGCTCGACCAGGTCCGTGAAGCTGTAGAGCCGCTGGCTGCCCGAGCCGTCGGCCGCCCGCACCGAGGGCGTCACCAGGTCGGTCCTGGCCCAGTAGTCGAGCTGCCGATAGGAGATCCCGATCAGGTTTGAGACGGTCGGCCCGCGATAGCCCCGCTCCGCCGGCACGGACGACGAGCGTGTGGCCATCGCAACCTCCCTACCGTGCCAGCGCGGAATTACAACGGTGTGATGTTCAAGCGTACGAGCGGCACAGGGCGTCGTCAACGAGGTTCTGATGCCGACCCCGGAGAACGGCTTGCTCGGTCGGCGCCGGGCTCCCATGGTCACCATCATGCGCCATTCGCACCACCTCGTGCGGCGCCCCGACCGGGCAAACGTTTGGAGGGGAGGCATCATGCGCCGACCCTGGCAACCCTCGACCTCGACCACAACGTGAGAGGGCGGGGCTACTGCTACTGCTGGAAGTCCTCGGGGCTGACCTGGTCGAGGAACTCCCTGAACTTCTCGACCTCGCGCTCCTCGTCGTCGCTCTTGATCAGGATCGACGCCTCGTTGAGCACGGTCTCCTCGGCGAAAATGGGCGTGTTGGAACGCACCGCGAGGGCGATCGCGTCGCTCGGCCGGCTCGACACCGAGTAGCGCGTGCCGTTCTGCCGCATCTCGATGGTGGCGTAGAAGGTGCCTTCCTTGAGCTCGGTGATCACCACCCGCTCGACCGACACCAGCAGCTCGTCGAGCAGGTTCTTCATCAGGTCATGGGTCAGCGGGCGCTGTGTGGTCACGCCCTGGAGCGCGAACGCGATCGCGGTCGCCTCGACGTTGCCGATCCAGATCGGCAGGAACCGCTCACCCTCGCGCTCCTTCAGAAGCACGATGGGGGTCTGTGAAGGAAGCTCGATCCGGACGCCAACGAGGGTCAGCTCGACCACCGCGCAACCCCCTCGAGCGTCGAATTCCCGCGCCTGTCCATGGCGCCTGCACCTACAGAGGCTAGCACGCGCTCCCAGAACGGCGCGACACACTCGGGCGTTTCGCAGCGCCGGCTGCGGCCAGCCTCCGGGCCCGCGAAATGGCCGCTCACCTGCGCAAACACGGCCGGGCGATTCAACCGCCCCTGGGCGGCAGGAGGCTTGGATCGCGGCGCACGGCCTCTGGGTCGGCGACCGCGAGGATCTCGTCCCGGCCCCGCTCGCGCTCGTCGAGGTCGAGGCCGTAGCCGAACACGAAGATGTCCGGGATCTCGAAGCCGACGTAGGCAAGGGGCACCTCGATGAGACGCCGGGCGCGCTTGTCGAGCAGCGTGCAGACCCGCAGGCTGGCCGGCCGGCGGGCGGCCAGGACCTCGAGGAGGTAGGCGAGGGTCAGGCCGCTGTCGACCACGTCCTCGACCAGCAGGACGTGCGCCCCGGTCACGTCGAGCTCGAGGTCCTTGAGGATGCGCACGACGCCGGTCTCGTCGGAGGTCCGGTAGCGCTGGACTGCCATGAAGTCGATCTGGCAGGGCATGGCCGCGGTCCTGACCAGGTCGGCCAGGAACACGATCGCGCCGCGCAGCACGGATACCAGGATGGGCTCCAGGCCCTCGTAATCGGCGCGCAGCTGCGCGCCGAGCTCGGCCACCCGCGTCCGGAGGGCCGTCCGGTCGAGCAGGATCCGCACGCGGGGGCCCGCGGCTTCCGCGGACGCCGGCGCCGGCGGGTCGGGCAGCCTGACCGGCGCGGCGCCCTGCACTGGTACGGCTCGTGGCGCCGGACTCGATGGCACGGCGCCCGGTGGCGCGGCGGGCGGTGGCGCGGCGCCCGGCGGGGCTGCCGGCGCTCCTCCCTGTGGTGGCTCGATCGGCCGGTCGCTGGGGGAGGCGCCGGCAGCACGCTCCGTGGTCACGCGGCGGCCCGGCGCAGGAGCGGGTCGATCACCACCGGGTGTGATCCCGGGGGCACGGGTGACAGCTCCACGCTGGACATGGTTCGGGTAGTTTGCCCTACAACCGGCGCCGGCGCGACCGCCAGCGGCACCAGCGGGAGGGGCGCCACCCGCATGCCGGCAGCCTGGAGCCACACGGTCAGCCTGCCCGTGGCGCCCGCCCCGCCTGGAGCGGCGCCCGAGCCGGCGGCGCCCGAGCCGGCGGCGCCCTGTCTCTTATACACATCTGACGCTGCCGACGAAA
>JBKPDO010000106.1:0-6933 GCA_046727955.1 bacterium
GGGATCAAGGCGCAGAGCTCGGGCACCACGACGTTCGTGCAGGCCTGCTCCCTGCCGCACACCGAGCCGCCGCAGTACGACCCAGCGGCCGACTGCCCCGCCGGTCCAGGGTTCGACCAGGCTGTCGCCGCAGCCAACGCCGCCGACCAGGTCGTGCTCGCGCTCGGCGAGTCGCGTGAGATGAGCGGCGAGGCCGCGTCGCGGACCACGCTCGACCTGCCGGGCGACCAGCAGCAGCTGATCGACCGGATCAAGGCGACCGGCAAGCCGTTCGTGGTCGTGCTCTTCAACGGTCGCCCGCTCACCCTGCAGAAGGTCGCCGCGTCGTCGCCGGCGATCCTCGAGGCGTGGTTCCCGGGCGTCCAGGCCGGCAACGCGGCCGCCGACGTCCTGTTCGGCAAGGTCAACCCGGGCGGCAAGCTGCCGGTCTCGTTCCCGGTCAGCCTGGGCCAGGTGCCGATCTACTACAACCACGAGCCCACCGGGCGGCCCTGCGATGCCACCTCGAAGTACAATTCGCGCTACCGCGACCTCAACACCTGCCAGCCGCTCTACCAGTTCGGCTACGGGCTCAGCTACACCACGTTCTCGATCTCGAACCTGCGGCTGAGCTCGGCCACCGTCTCCAGCAGCGGCAGCATCACCGCCTCGGTGGATGTGACGAACACCGGGACCCGGGTGGGCGACGAGGTCGTGCAGCTCTACATCCACGACCCCGTCGCTAGCATCTCCCAGCCAGTGCGCCGCCTGCGCGGGTTCGAGCGGGTGACGCTGAACCCCGGCCAGACGCGGACGGTGACGTTCACCCTGGACCGCAGCGACTTCGGCTTTTACGACAACAGTGGCAAGTTCGTCGTTGAGCCGGGCCGCATCGACGTCTACTCCGGCACCAGCTCCGCCGCTGACCTGACGAAGTCGTTCACAGTGACCAGCTGACCTCCACCGCACCGCCACGCCTGCCCCGCCACGCCGCAATGTGGGTGGCGGGGCGGGCGGCTGCGGCGGCGAACTTGAGCAACCCTCGAGTTCCGTAGCAGGTGGGCACATGAGGCGCTGACCAGGGAGAACATGAGTTCGTGGGCACACGCCCGGACCCCTACGTCCAAGCATTCGTGCAGTTCAGAGCAGATCAAGCAAGGTCATGTGCCTACAAGCTGCGGAACTCCGGATGACCCTCGACGAGAACTGCAGCAGCTGACGTTGCTCGCTGACTGGCAGGCCACCGACGACACCGTGCGCAAGGGGGCCGGCTCGGTGTTCAGCCTCACCGACCCCGCTCGCATCAATCATCTCCAGCACATCGCGGTTGAGCAGACGCGGCTGCACATCCCGTTGCTGTTCGCCTTCGACACTATCCACGGGTTCCGCACGGTCTTCCCCATCCCGCTCGCCGAGGTGAGCAGCTTCGACCCCGCCGTAGCAGCCGACGACTTCAGGATCGGCGCGCGCGAGTCCGCCGCAGTCGGGCTCAAGCAGATCTACAGCCCGATGGTCGACATCTCGCACGACCCGCGCTGGGGCCGCATCGCCGAGGGCGCGGGCGAGGACCCCTACCTCGGCTCCGTCATGGCGGCCACCCGCGTGCGGGCGGCCCAGGGCGAGGACTATAGCGCCGCGGACAAGGTGGCCACCAGCCCCAAGCACTTCGCGGCCTATGGCCAGCCGGAGGGCGGCCGCGAGTACAACACCACCGACATGTCCGAGCAGCGCCTGCGCAACCTCTACCTGCCGCCGTTCAAAGCAGCGGTGGACGCTGGCGCGGACACGGCCATGTGCTCCTTCAACGCCATCAACGGCGTGCCGGGCTGCGCGAATTCGTACACCGAGACCGACATCCTCAAGCGCGAGTGGGGCTTCGACAGGTTCATCGAGAGCGACTACACGGCCGTGGCGGAGCTGCGGGCGTGCCCGCCCAAGAACCCTGACTCGGGCCCCTGCGGGCACGGCGTGGCCGCGGACGGCAAGGACGCCGCGCGGTGGCCAGCATCTCGCAGCCCGTCCGCCGGCTGCGCGGCTTCCAGCGCGTCACCCCTCGAGTCAGGTCAGAGCAGGACGGTCACGTTCACCCTGGGCGCCAGCGACGTCGGCTTCTACGACAGCTCGGGCCGGTTCGTCGTCGAGCCCGGTACTATCGACCTGTTCGCCGGCGACCGCTCCAGCGGCGGGCTGACCGGCTCGTTCACCATCACCGGTTCGACCAGATGACCAGCAGATGACCAGCAGATGACCAGCGCCGACCTGCTCGTCGACGCGTTCGGCAGGATCCGTCAGACCGTCCACCAAGTGGTGGACGGTCTGACGGCTGAGCAGTTGGCGTTCAGGGTCGACAGCCGGGCGAATTCGATTGCGTGGCTGGTGTGGCATCTGACCCGCGTCCAGGACGACCACGTCGCCGACGCCGTGCGGGCCGAGCAGGTCTGGACGTCGCGCGGCTGGGTGGAGCGGTTCGGGTTGCCGTTCCACCCGGCGGCGACGGGGTACGGGCACCGACCCGGTGAGGTCGCGGCGGTCCGGGTGGAGTCCGGCGACCTGCTGCTGGGGTATCACGACGCGGTCTACGAGCAGACCACCCGCTACGTGGAGCGCCTCACCGACGCCGATCTGTCCCGCATCGTGGACGAGTCATGGGACCCGCCGGTTTCGCTCGGCGTGCGGCTGGTGAGCGTGATCGCTGACGATCTCCAGCACGCGGGGCAGGCAGCCTTCGTTCGCGGAGTGGCGGGGCGCAGATAGCTCGCAGATGGCCTCGCGGGACGCCCGCTCAGCCGGCCTGGAGCGCCGGTCAAGTAGGCGGCGCAGCGTGCAGCGCCGGACCATGCGTGCAGTTCCTGGCCCTGCGCGCCGCCCCCAGTCGCCACCCAATCACCTCAAAACCAGCTACTTGACCGGCGCTCCGGCTCAGGTGGCGGGGTCGGTCAGGCGCTTGCGGGCGGCGTCGGGGTCGACGCCGAGGGCGGCGAGCAGCTCGGCGGCGGGATCGGGACGCTCGCGGCTCAGCAGGGCGAGCAGCAGGTGGCGCGCCTCGATGTAGCGCGACTTGCTGGAGGACGCCTCGCGGATGCTGCGTGCCAGCACAGCCCGCGCGCCGGAGGTGAGTGGAGGGCGCCGGCGGGCTCTGCTGGGCCGCGGCGCGGCGGTCAGGTCGCCGACGTCGATGCCGATCGCGGCCAGCGCGGCCCGGTCCAGGGCGGCCGTGGCCGCGCGCGCGGACTCGAGGTCGACGCCCAGGGCCCGGGCCGTCACGGCGTCCGGATCGTGCAGCAGCCCGAGCAGCAGGTGGTCGGTGCCGATGCGCCGGTCGCCGCGCCGCCGCGCCTCGTCGACCGCCGACGTCATCACCATCCGCCTGGCGTCCGCACTGAATCGCTTGACCATCATCCACCTGACTTTCCGTCTGATTTTCCGTACTTCGCGTGAACCGACTGGCGGGAGACGCCAAGGGCGTCACCGATCTGCTCCCACGACCAGTCGCGCTCCCTGGCGAGCCTGACGTGGATCGCCTCCACCTGCTCCGCCAGCCGGTGCAGCGCGCCGACCGCCCGCAGGCCGACCGCGGGGTCGTCGCTGCGCATGCCCGTCATGATCTCGTCCGCTTCCATGGCTGTCAGTCTAGCTTGACACTGCGGCGCTTGTCAATCTAGACTGACACGAGCTTCGGACCAAGGCGATTCATGGAGGCAGTGACGTGGCGGCATTGTGCGCTGTTCGCACCGTGGGCCTGCGCAAGACCTACGCCAGCCCTCGCGGCGAGGTGGCGGCCGTGCGCGGGGTGGACCTGGAGATCCCCGACGGGGAGCTGTTCGGGCTGCTGGGGCCGAACGGTGCCGGCAAATCGACCACCATCGGCATGCTGACCACGCTGGTGCTGCCCACATCCGGCACGGCCTTCGTGTGCGGGCTGGACGTCGTCCGCCGACCGGTCGAGGTCAAGCGGCGGATCGGCATGGTGTCCCAGGGCAACACGCTCGACCAGGAGCTGAGCGTCGCCGAGAACCTGGAGTTCCGCGGCCGCTACTTCGGCCTGTCCCGCGCGTGGGCGCGCCGCCGCGCCGACGAACTGCTGGCGCTGTTCACCCTGACCGACCGGCGCGCCGCGATGCCCTTCGAGCTGTCCGGCGGGCAGGCGAAGCGGCTGATGATCTGCCGCGCCCTGGTGCACCGTCCCGAGGTGCTCTTCCTGGACGAGCCCACCGCCGGCCTGGACCCGCAGACGCGCGTCAACCTCTGGGACACCCTGCGCGACCTGCGGGCCGAGGGGCAGACCATCCTGCTCACCACCCACTACATGGAGGAGGCCGAAGCGCTCTGTGACCGGGTCGCCATTCTCGACCACGGCAGCCTGCTCGCCTGCGACACCGTCGAGCGGCTCAGGGATGGCGCCGGCACCACCACTGCCGGCACCACCACTGCCGGCACCACCACTGCCGGCACCACCACTGCCGGCACCACCACTGCCGGCACCACCACCGGAGTCACCGTCGGCGACGCCGCTCAGCGACGGCCGAGCCTGGAGACCGTGTTCCTTGCCCTCACCGGACGGGAGTACCGGGAATGACCGCGACCTCGACCACGACCACCGGCACGCCAGCCATGCGCTGGGCGGTCGCCACCACCCTCTGGGCCATGCTGGCCAGGGAGCTGCGGGTGATGCGGCGCAACTTCGTCGCCACCTTCCTGCGGGTCGTCCTGCAGCCACTGCTGTTCGTCTTCGTCTTCGCCTACGTGATGCCCAAGATCGGCGCCTCGGCGTTCGCTAGTGGCCCTGGCGGCTCCAGCTTCTCCACTGTCCTCGTCCCCGGCCTGGTCGGCTCCGCGATCATCATGCAGGCGGTCATCGCGGTGATCTTCCCGCTCGCCATGGAGCTGTCGTTCCAGCGCTCGATCGAGGACCGGGCGCTCGCCCCGCTCCCTATCCCCCTGCTGGGCCTGGAGAAGGTTGTCGCCGCGGGCTTGCAGGGAATCGTCGGCGGCCTGCTGGTCTTACCCGCCGTCCTGCTGGTCCACGCCAAAGGCCAGGCGCCCGTCGTGCACGTCGGCAACTGGCCGCTGTTCGCGGCCGTCATGGTCACCGGCGCCCTGGTGGCCTCCGCCGCCGGGCTGTTCCTGGGCACCCGCGTCGACCCGCGGCACATCCAGGTCCTGTTCGCCCTGGTCCTGATCCCCATGACCATGCTCGGCTGCGTCTACTACCCGTGGGCCGCCCTCCACCGCATCCGCTGGCTGCAGATCGCCGTCCTCGCCAACCCCATGGTCTACGTCAGCGAGGGCCTCCGCGCCGCCCTGACCCCGCAGATCGCGCACATGCCCACCGTCGCCTTCCTCACCGTCCTCCTCGCGGGCACCGCCGCGCTCTGCGTGCTCGCCATGCGCGCCTTCACCCGCCGGGTGCTGAGCTGATGCAGTAGGGTCCGGCACGGTGGTGACTCAGCCGGCCGTCAGAGCCGGCCGTCAGACTCGACGGGAGCGGCCGCTGGTGGTTGCATGGCGCCATGGAGACCAGCCGACTGGAGGCGTTCAGCGACGGGGTCTTCGCGGTGGCGATCACCCTGCTCGCGCTCGACCTTCGCCCCGGCGAAGGTGACACCCTCGGTCGGCAGCTCGTGGAGCGGGGAGCTGTCGGGCACTACGCCGCCTACGTGGTCAGTTTCCTGGTCATCGGCATCATCTGGGTCAACCATCACGGCGCGTTCCGGCGGATCGCACGGGCCGACCGCGTGCTGCTGTTCGTCAACCTGCTCCTGCTGCTGTTCGTCGCGGCGATCCCCTTCCCAACCGCGCTACTGGCGGAGCACCTGAGTGACCCCATCGACTCGCATCCCGCCGCGTTCGCCTACAGCTCCGTGATGTTCCTCATGGGCGTAAGCTTCGGCCTGCTGTGGTGGTGGGCGGTGCGCCGCGGCCGCCTGCTGGACCGGCCGATCCCGCGAGTGGAGGAACGGGCGGTGGTGCGCCGCTTCACCATCGGCAATGTCGCCTACCTCGGGTTGATGGGCCTGTCATGGGTGAGCGCGCCGCTCACTCTGGCCGGCCATCTGGTGGTGGCGCTCTACTACGTGGTCGACCAGCTCCCGTCCGAACGCGAACGGACCCCCTGAGCTTGTCCGACGGCGCGCCGAGCAGCAAGAATGCAGGCAGCCGGGGCCGCAGCCGCCGAGCGCCGTGACCCTCATCCACGGCCCTCCGGCTTCCCCACCGACCGGTAGCTGCCGTGCAGCCACGCGAGCGGGTCCTCGAGGTCGTGCAGCTCGAGCTGCTCGATCGCACCCTCGACCAGCTCCGTGTAGCCGACCTGCGAGGACCCCGCCAGGCGGCACCCCGCCCACGGGCGGCTTCCGCCCAGCACAGGACCCCACCGCGACGCGGCCGCCTCCAGGCCATCGAAGGCACCGCGGACCGGTGGGCGGACCTCACCGAACCGGTCGGCCAGCGCCCGGTCACCGGCCGCCAGAACGTGCACGACGAACGCGCCGGCCTCCCGCATCGCCTCCCAGAAGGCCGACGTGGGATCGATCAGGCCGAGGAGCCGCGGCGGCTGGCCCTCGGCGACCAGTACCGACGAGACCGTCAGACCAGCCCCGCCGGACGGGCTGCCGGCCGTCCACACGGTCACGGGCGCCACCAGCCGCCCGCGCCAGCGGCGAACCGGGTCACGCCGCTCCGGCGGCGTGGCGAAGGGATGCCGCCCACCAATTCGGATCTTTTCGTCACCGCCGGCCATGCCAAGCATTGTGCGCCGGTGGCGGCCGCCGCGCCCCGCACGAGCGGCCGCGCTACCGGGAGGTGTCGCCAGGGCCGGCGCTGCGCACCAGCGCGGCGAAGATGCCGAGGGCGGCCAGCGCGCCGCAGACCACGATCACGCCGCGCAGCGCGTGCAGGAAGGTGGCCTGCAGTGCGGCCACCTCCGCGGCCCCGCGCGCGCCCGCGGCCCGGGCC
>JBKPDO010000107.1:0-22023 GCA_046727955.1 bacterium
ACCACAGCCGGCCCTCGTGCCAGCGAGGCGACTCCGGTATCGCCAGGCCGTCGAGCAGTACGCGAGGCTGCATGCGCCCTTCTTTGGTCGCGATCACGCGGACTCGCCGTACGCGTCGTGGTAGTTCCACCATTGGTAGGGAGGCGTCTGGGAATAGCCCTCGGGGGAGTCCTCCCACTCCTCCTGGCGCCCGAGTGCGGTCATGTCGAGGTAGCTCCAGGTGCTGCCCAGCGCCTCGTCGCCGCGGCTGTCGATGAAGTAGGTGCGGAAGATTTGGTCCCCGTCGCGGATGAACGCGTTGTGGCCGTGCCACTCGTCGACCCCGAAATCGGCGTCGAAGTCGTCGGTGAGCGTGTACCAGGGGATGTTCCAGCCCATGCGCTCCTTCAAGCCCTGGATCTCAGCCTGGGGGGCGCGCGAGACGAAGGCGAGCGTCGTGTCCCGCGCGTTCAGGTGGGCGGGGTGCGCTACCTGGTCGGCGAGGAAGGAGCAGCCCACGCAGGCCCGTTCCGGGTATGAGTCGCCTGCCCGGGCGTAGGTGGTGATGTCCGGCCCGTAGAAGAAGCGGTACACGATGAGCTGGCGGCGGCCCTCGAAGAGGTCGAGCAGGCTTGCCTTGCCGTCAGCCGCGTCGAACTCGTACTCCTTCTCCACTGCCAGCCAGGGCATCCGCCGGCGCCGGGCAGCGAGCGCGTCACGGGCGCGGGTCAACTCCTTCTCCTTGACCAGCAGTTCCTCGCGCGCGGCCTCCCACTCCTCAGGCGACACGATCGGCGGTGTGTTCATTGCGGATCTCCTTCCGGTTGTGGTCCCGGGGCATGGTCTGCCTGTCTGCCTCACCGGGGCCGACCGCAGAGAGCTGCTCGGCGAAGCCTCGCCGGAATGCCAGCACGAGTGTAAGGGAGTGACGAGGTGCTTCGACCGTCCAGCGGCTGGACGGTCATCCATTCTGCTGGACGGATTCGCCGTATGCTGGTCTGGCGCGACCGGCAGTGCGCCCGCCTCGTCGGGCCACCGCACGCGCTGAGGGCCGGGGTGGCACCCCCGGCCCTCACACGTTCTGATCGCGGCTACGTCGTCTTTATGGCCAGAACGAGCACGACCAGCAGGCACAGCAGCAGCGCCACGTGTGGGTGCCGAAAACCCGTCCACCTCATGCGACCTGGGCATATTCGTGGATCAGCCCGCCGACGCGATCCAGCCGCACGACCGGTACGTCGGCCGCTGGAGCAGGTGGTGGGATGACTCCCAGCGGTGGCCCTTGGTCGAGGCAGCGATGCGGCCGGTGCTGATTGTAGTACATCACGTAATTTGACAACACCGTCTCCAGGTGTCGCCGGCCCACGATCAGCGTCCGGTCCAGCAGCTCACGACGGACCGTGCCGACCCACCGCTCCGCGTCGGCGTTCGCCCGCGGCGCCAGCACCGGCGTCCGCACGGTTCGGATGCGCTCCCAGGCGAAGACGGCATCGAAGGCATCGGTGAACTTCGTGTCACGGTCCCCAATCAAGAACTCGCACTGCCTGATGCGGTCTGCCAAGTCCATGAGCAGGTTACGGGCCTGGACACCACCCTGACCGTCATCGCCGGCAACCTCTACCGGCTCCTGGCCCGCCAACTGCCCCGCTACCAGACCGCCACCCCCGACAAGCTCTGGCGCCACTTCCTGGACACCGGCGGCACCCTGCACATCACCGACGACCAGGTGACCTGCGCGCTCAACCTGCGCAGCTACCACCCCGTCCTCATCGACGGCGGCTTCGCCGACCTGCAAGTCCCCATCCCCTGGTGGCAAGGCCGCACCCTCCGCTTCCGCTTCCCACCCCGCTGACCACGCCAGCCCAGGCCGACCTCAACTCAATTCCCGCACCGAGAATCGAGGCTAACCGCGACCCGCGGTCAGCCGCCGCCTGACCCAGTCCCGCGTCATGGGGAAACCGGAGCACGCTCGATCTCCTGGGCGAGTTCCACTACGAACCCGTCGGGGTCAAGCAGGTGCAGCGTCCGATGACCCCAGACCCGATCGGTTGGGCCCGTGAGGATCTCGGCGCCGGCCGCCCGCAACCTGGCCGACTCGGCATCCACGTCCTCGACAAGGAAGGCGACCTCCCCGCCGGGTCCGCCGGCACGCACGACCCGTCCAATGAGCTCCGGCAGCTTGGCACGCTCAAAGAGCCCGAACTTGGTGCCCTCCGTGACGAACTCGGCGTAGCCGCGATCCTGGAGCTTGAGCTGCAGGCCGACCATCTCGCGGTAGAAGGCGATCGAGCGCTCCAGGTCGCCCACGTAGAGGATCACGTAGTCGACGCGCGCGATCATCCTGGCCTCAGATCCCGACGCCTTCGCATTCCTCACAGCCGGTTGGCTTCGATCGCGGCGACGAGCTCGCGGCAAAAGGCCGGGATATCCTCAACCACCCGGCCCCACACGAGGTTGCCGTCCCGGAAGGCGGGCTCGTCCACCCATGTCGCCCCCGCATTCACCAGGTCATCCTTGATCCCCAGGCTCCCGGTCGCGCGCCGCCCCTGCACGATGCCGGCAGAGATCCCCACAAGACCCGCGTGGCAGATCAGGCCGACGACCTTTCCTTGTTGGTAGGTCTTGCGCACGAGGTCCTTGACGGCGTCGGAGCGGCGCAGCTTGTCGGGTGCCCAGCCGCCGGGGACCACGACCGCGTTGAAGTCGTCGGCCGAGGCCTGCTCGACCTGGATGTCCGCGGTCGCTTCCAGGGCGTTCTTGCCGCGCACCGGGTGCGTCTCCAGGCCCGCGATGGTCACCTGGGCGTCCTCCTCGCGCAGGCGCATCACGGTGACCCAGAACTCGAGGTCTTCGAACCCCTCGGCCAGCAGCACCACGACGCTGCGGCCATGCAACCGACCGGGCATGGGTCATCACCCCCAGATGCACGACTGGACAGCCAAAGGCTACGCCGCGCCTCCCGGCCAGGACGAGCCGTGAAGGACATGGCGGCGCACAAGCGAGGTTGGCTTGTGCTGCTGCATGCGGCTGGCGGGCTGGCCCGTGTCCGTCCTGACCGGATGAAGCGGCTGTGCCAGGCAGACCTCTTCAGGACGTCCAACCGGCCGCCCGCGCCAACCGAGTGATGCGAACCTGCAGCTCCTGAGGGTTTGAATAGGAGAGGGTGTGGGCTACAACCGAACACCAGTACAACACGGCCTCTGACCTGTACGAATGAAGGTCAAAGGCCTGTTGTCTGTCCGATGGGACCCGGTTAGGTCCGGCTGTGGGCGAGCGTGTGTGCCCGTTACGTGCCCGCGTCCTTGGCTTGTCACCTACCTTGAGCGGCATGGGTCGAGGCTAGACGACCGACGTCCGCAGCCGTCCTGGCGGTTCTCGGCTCGCGACCGATCAGCCCTCCGCCTTCTTCGTCACCCACTCGAGTCCGCGCTCCGTCGTTGGCCCGGGCCGGCATCGGGCGGCGATCGCTCCAACCTGCTCGACAGCGACACCGGAGGCGTCACTCCAGGTAGCACATTGCTCGCGGGCCTGCTCGACCAGCCGCGCGGCCACCTGCTCATCGACCGCGTCGATCTCCGCTCCCGCCGGGTCCTGGGGCTGCGGGGTCTGGGTCGTCGTCTGCGTCATGTGGTGTCTCCTTTGGTGTGCCGTCGGCACACTCTGTCACGGAGTTACACCGTTGTATTTACAGTCCCCCAGGTGGCTCGCGGGTTTACCGAGTGGACCTCAGATGATGGTGCGCCCATTGTAGTAAGCGGCCCTGCGCACCCGGAGGAGTACGCCGTTCCGTAACCTGGGCGTGCCGCGCTGGGACCAGCCAGACGGCCAGGAGGGACTTCGTGAAGTACCTGCTGATGATCTACGGCAACCAGGAGAAGTGGGAATCGCTGCCCCCGGAGGCCTGGCGCGAGGCGATCGCCAAGCAGGAGGCGTTTAACGCGCGGTACCGGGAGACCGGCGAACTGCTCGGCGCCTACGGATTGGCCGACGCGGCCCAGGCGAGGCTGGTGCGCCGGGTGAACGGCCTGCCCGCCGTCACCGACGGGCCCTACTTGGAAACCAAGGAGTACCTGGCGAGCTTCTGGCTGCTGGACTGCGAGAGCGAGGAGCGGGCCCAGCAGATCGCGGCAGACATGCCGTTCGCGGACGCCGAGCCCGTGGAGCTGTGGCCGGTCATGCACGAGTCTGCCGCTGACCAGTGAGCGAAGCGCTGGGTGCGCGGGATATCGGGGAGCTGCTGCGCGAGCTTGCGCCCCAGGTGCTCGGCGCGCTCGTGCGCCGCTACGGCCAGTTCGGTGCCTGCGAGGACGCGGTCCAAGAGGCGATGTTGGAGGCGGTTGCTTCCTGGCCGGCCCGCGGGGTGCCGGAGAGCCCGAAGGGCTGGCTGCTCACCGTCGCGTCCCGCCGCCTGATCGACGAGGTCCGCAGCGAGCGTGCCCGGCGGCGCCGGGAGCAGGACCACGCGACAGCCGCTGCTCCGCTGAAGCAGCCGCCGGAGGCCGGCCTGGATCGCGACGACAGCCTGACCCTGCTCTTTCTCTGCTGTCACCCGGCGCTGTCCGGGCCGAGCCAGATCGCGCTGACCCTGCGCGCGGTCGGCGGCCTGAGCACGGCCCAGATCGCCGCCGCCTTCCTAGTGCCCGAAGCCACCATGGCCCAGCGGATCAGCCGCGCCAAGCAAGCCATCAGGGCGAGCGATGCCCGGTTCGAGCTGCCCGGCCCGGCGGAACGCCCGGCGCGGCTTGGCATCGTCTTGCACGTCCTGTACCTGATCTTCAACGAGGGATACACGGCCACGGTCGGTGCCAACCTCACTGCGCCGGAGCTGTCCGGCGAGGCGATCCGGCTTACAGGCTGGCTGCACCGGCTACTGCCGCAGGATCCGGAGATCACCGGCCTGCTCGCGCTCATGCTGCTCACCGACGCCCGCCGGGGCGCCCGGACTGCCCCGGACGGAAGCCTGATCCCACTCAGCGAGCAGGACCGGAGCAGATGGGACCGCGACCGGATCGCCGAGGGGGTGGCGTTGATCAGCGCGGTGCTCCCGGCCGGCCAAGTCGGCCCCTATCAGGTGCAGGCCGCGATCGCCGCCGTGCACGACGAGGCCGAGTCCATGGACGCGACCGACTGGCGGCAGATCCTCGGGCTCTACGAGCTGCTGGAGCGGCTGGCCCCGGGGCCGATGGTCAGCCTCAACCGGGCCGTCGCCCTGGCGATGGTGGCCGGCCCGGCGGCTGGCCTTGAGCTGCTCCACGCCCTGGAAACCGACCGGCGGCTGGCGGGTAATCACCGGCTGCACGCCACCCGGGCGCATCTGCTGGAGATGTCTGGCGACCTTCCCGCCGCGGCGGCCAGCTACCGGGAGGCCGCGCGGCGCACGACCAGCCTCCCCGAGCGGTGGTACCTGACCGGCCGCGCGGCTCGGCTCGCCGGGCCGACAAGAAAATCTCCCAGCGACGTAGAGACTTGGCGGTCCGCTCCGACCCAGGGCTGAATGGGCGCACAAGGCGCCCGGACCGGAAGGAGCCGGAGATGACCAAGGTAGTCCTCGGCATGTCGGTGTCACTGGACGGCATAGCGGGCCCGGAGTCCGCGGATGCGGAGGGCATGGCGATCTTTACCGCGATCCTGGGCTGGCAGTTCCCCCTGCGCAGCTGGCGCGAGCAGCAGGGCCAGGAGGGCGGGGAGGACTCGGTGGACTCCCGGGTGTGGGCCAGCAACTTCGCCCGGTTCGGTCCCCAGGTCATCGGCCGCAGGATGTTCGACTACGGATACCCGAACTGGGGTGAGAACCCGCCGTTCCACGCACCGGTCTTCGTCTTGACCCACCGCGGCCAGGAGCGGATCGACAAGAGCGGCGGCACGAGCTATACGTTCGTGACCGGCGGCATCGAGGCCGCCATCGAGCAGGCCCGCGCGGTGGCAGCAGGCAAGGACATCTTGCTAGCCGGTGGCGTCAGCATCGCCCAGCAAGCCCTTGCCGCCGGGATGGTCGACGAGGTCGTGCTGCATGTCGCGCCGGTGCTGCTCGGCCGAGGCATACGGCTGTTCGGCGCCGTCAGGGTGGATCTGCGCTGCATCGAGACAATCCACGGCGAGGGCGCGGTCCACCTGCGCTACGAGGTCCGGTGACCCCGCCTGCCCACCCGGCCAGGGCGGCGTGTCACCACCAGAAGTGAAAGGACTCCTGGCGGTCCGGCGGCTGCCAAAGCCAGCCGGCCGCCAGGAGTCCGCCGTGCCATCGTCAGAGACCAGCTCGTGCCGCGACCGGAGGATCACGGTCTTGGCGTCCTGCTGCATCCGGAAGGAGCGTGCACTTCTGCCCGCAACCGCCGACAGGCACCACGCATGCACCGTTCAATGTGCAGCTCGCCCCATCCCCGCTTGGGGAGCGACAGGTTGTGCTTGGCGAGGCTGATCGCTTCCTCGGGTCGGAGTGCAGCGAAGTACAGGCAGCCAAAGAACGCGACTAGCCGCCGGCCGCCGCGCTGCTCGCCGACAGCCTGGAGCAGCGTGCGGGCTTGTATCGGGTTGGCGACCCGCCGCCGGTCGACCCCGTGGGTGGTCTTGGGTGGCGTCCACTTCAACGCCGGGATGGCGTTCTTGTCGAGCAGCTCCAGCTCGACGGCGTACTCAGGGCGGCGTGGAGGATCTTGCGCCGTCGGTTGGTCACGCTCGGCGCGGCCGGCGTGCCGTCGAGCTTGACCGTGAGGCCGTCGAGGACCTGCCGGAGCAGTCTGGGGTTGCGCAGCGCGGAAACGGGTCGCGTGTGGCTGGCGACCCAGCGCAGGGCGCTACGGATATTGTCGGGGCAGTTGGGATCGTCGCGGCGGGCTGTGTTGAATGCCCACCGTGGAGCGCTTGCGGCCACGTTTGTCGCGGTCGACCGGGCTGCGCCCGGTGGCATCCCCGCCGCAGGGGCATTGGTGATGCAGCCGTCCACGGCCAGATCATCCAATTGCAGGCCGATCATGCGGTCATAGGCGCGCAGGACCAGCACCTCCAGCGTGGCGAAGACCCCTGCCGCGATCCATTCGTTGCGGCGGTCGCGGATCGTGATTGCCGAGCAGGCCGCATCGGCGAGCTTGCGGTAGCCGCAGCCGAACACCAGGACTTGGACGAGCTTGTCGAAGATGATCCGGTCGGCGACGCGCCGCCGGTGGCAGCCCAGGGGATGGTCGGGGTGGTAGGTGCTGCGCTCGGGCAGCAGCACACAGAACTGGTCCCACAGGGGGTTGATGAGCCACGATGCAGTGCAGGCACAAGCTCTCCCAGGATCACGAAGTGGTAGCACCTTCATGATTCCGAGGCTTGTGCCTGCACTGCCATAACCCGTCCCTTCCACCCCATCCGCGCACGCTGGAAGCGTTGGCACCGCCTGACACTCAGCGTCGCTCTGTTGCGCGAAATGAGATCGAGCTATTGAGGACGCCGAGGCCACGGTGCTCGCTTGGCGGTGGGTCGCTACGGCCAACCGTCGAACGCGACTGCCACCGCTGGGCGTCAGGAAACCCGATCTCCTTGAATCCGCCAAGCATGCTGTTAGCTGCTCGCAAGATCGCGTAGTTGGTCTGCCACCACCACCGGGTCGTCCGTGGAGGTCGCACGTGCCTGGCCCTGGCTGATGGCCCCCGCTACCGCACGCAGTTGGGCTGACGGCAGCCTGACCGACCCCGGCCCCTGGAGCGTCAACGTCAGCGTTGACCTCGACCTCGGATCGCGGGCGACCAATGTCTTCCCGTGCAGGCCGCGGTGGATGTCGGCTGTCGCGAGGTCCACTGATGTCGTTCGGAACCCGACGCGCATGCGCAGCGTGGTGCCGTCCAGCCAAGCCCCGGTCCTCAGCACGCCCAGCATGACGTACGCGACAGCGCTCACGACATAGATGCCAATGGCGAGGCCGACGGCCATGACCGCGGCGGTCACCATCCAGTCATCGGCTTGCTTGACAACTTGGTCGCGCACCACCACTACCCCAAGGAGCACAAAGAAGATATCGGCGGCGATCATGGCTGCTGCAACGACAAAGGCGAAGCGGCCGTGGCGGCCAATCCATCCTTTCAGGGCCAATCCGCGCAGGCTCTAAGCTTGTTGTTTAACCTCCGCCTTGGCTCGGGCTCGTTGAGCCGAGCAAGGGGTTGCGGTTCGGCGGGACAGCTGACCGGCCCTGGAGCGATCATGTGCGCTGTTGCGAGCGCTACTGATCACTACCAAGGCCGTGAGGTGAGTCTGCTGGACGATGCCGCCCGCGTCGAGTCCCTGACCGTGTTGTCCCGGTTCCGGACCGACTTCCACCGCTGTCTGACCGCCCCCGGGCTGACGCGCTGTTTGAGCTGACCGACGCCCTGCTGTGCACCGACGGGCCGGTCAAGACCCTGGTCGACCTGGCCCTAGCCCCCGAGCACCGGCGCGGCCACGGCGCCCTGTACGACGGGCTGAACTGCGGCCGGATCGATCTGGACCGGCTGCGCGTGACGCTGGCCGGCCTGCCGCTGCCACGGACCACCGACGGCCGGATCGTGCTCGCCGCCGACGTCAGTCATGGCTGCGCTCGGACGCGCCGACCAGCGCCGAGCGGCTGTTCTGCCACGTCTACGGGCGGGCGAAGCACCAATCCCAGCTGATCCCAGGCTGGCCCTACTCCGTCGTCGCCGCGCTGGAGAGCGGCCGTACCTGCTGGACCGCGGTGCTGGACGCGGTCCGCCTCGGCCCCACCGACGACGCCACCGCCGTCACCGCCGACCAGCTGCGTGCCGTGGTCGGCCGCCTGATCGCGGCCGGACACTGGCGCCCAGGCGACCCGGACATCCTGATCGTCTGCGACGCCGGCTACGACGTCACCCGGCTGGCGTTCGTGCTGGCCGACCTACCCGTGGAGCTCCTGGCAGGTTAAACGCCAAGCTAAGCGCAACATCCACCGCTGCAGGCCGTGCCCACCACCGCTCCCAGGGAAGAGACACCCTCACGGACAAGGCGAAAGAGATTTCTCACCAATTTGTGGTCGATCGGGCCAAGACCGTCAAGTTCAGAGGCTGAACTGGCCCCGGTCGTACCTCGGTGGCAAGCTGCCGACATGAGGACCTACGGGCAGTACTGCCCCATCGCGCGGACGTCCGAACTCCTGGCTGAGCGCTGGACGATCATCATCCTTCGCAACATCCTCGTCGGCTGTCAGACCTTCAACGAGATCGCCGACGGCGCCCCCGGCCTGTCTCGCGGGCTGCTCTCCAAGCGGCTGCGGGAACTCGAGCGCGCTGGGATCATCGAGATCCGTCCCAAGCCCGATGGCCACGGCTCGACCTACGAACCCACCCAGGCCGGCCGGGAGCTGTCAGAGCTCATGTTGGTCCTCGAGCGCTGGGGTCGGAAGTGGGCGGAGCTGAAGCCCGAACACGCCCATCCAGGCGTGGTGCTGTGGGTGTGGGCGAACTTCTTCCTCGACCGCGACCGCCTCCCTCCGCGGCGGGTAGTGGTCCGCTTCGAGTGCCCCACGCTGTCGGGGTCCGCTCGCCGGAGCTGGCTGCTGATCGAACGAGGTGACGCCGAGTATTGCCTGAAGCACCCGGGCGGCGAAGAGGAGCTCATCGTCGTGGTCAACGACCCGCTGGCCTTCGCCCGCTGGCACATGGGACAGATCCAGTGGCGTGACGCCCTACGCTCCGGGGCCATCGAGGTGCAAGGGTCCCCGGCGCTGGCCCGGGCGCTTCCGACCTGGAACCGGCACGGCTGGGCGGCCGACGACCCGCGCGCCGGTTACGACGGATCGACCCAGCACCAGCCCGCCCCGATGGTCGCCACTACCTGAGCCACGTCCACGGCGCAGCGCCGCCACGCGCGGCTCAGGTTCAAACGTTGCACTCCTCCTCGCTTGCTATTGGTCTCACGATCCATGCCAGGACACGAGGAGGTGCCAAATGGGTGCGATCGACGGTGCGATCGTCGAGACGCTGGCCGCGAACTTCGGCGGCGAGCTGATCCAGCCGCAGGAGGCGGGCTACGACACCGCCCGGCAGATCTGGAACGGACACGTGCAACGGCGGCCGGCATTGATCGCCCGATGCCGAGGCGCCGCCGATGTCATGGCCGCCGTGCGCTTTTGCCGGGAGCACGACCTGCCGGCGTCGGTGCGGGGCGGCGGGCACGCCGTGGCTGGCCATGCGATCTGTGACGGCGGGGTCGTCATCGATCTGTCCGCAATGACCGGGTCGCGGGTCGATCCATTGGCTCGAACCGTCCAGTTGCAAGGCGGATGTCTCAACGCCCATCTTGATCGGGAGAGCCAGGCGTTCGGGCTGGCCGCCACCGGCGGCATCGTCAGTCACACTGGGATCGGCGGTCTAACCCTGGGCGGAGGTCTCGGTCATCTGATGCGCAAGTTCGGTCTCGCCATCGACGGACTCCGTTCCTGTGATGTCGTCACTGCCGACGGCGACTTCGTCGTGGCTAGCGAACAGGAGCACCCCGAGCTGTTCTGGGCGTTGCGGGGTGGGGGTGGCAACTTCGGCACCGTCACCAACTTCACCTTCGAACTCCAGCCCCTGGGCCCAACCGTGCTGGCCGGCATGGTGGCCTGGAACATGGACCACGCCCCGGAGGTCCTGCGGTTCCTCCGGGAGTTCACAGCGGACGCGCCCGACGAGCTCGGCATGATGGCCAACCTGCGGTTGGCCCCGTCGCTGCCGATCGTGCCCGAAGAGCTGCACGGCAAGCCGATCGTGGCACTCATCGTCATCTACGCCGGCCCAGTCGATGAGGGGCGCGAAGTACTGGCGACGCTCCGGCAGCTCCCCACCCCGGCGCTCGACGCCGTGACCCCTAAGCCGTACGTCGCCCACCAGAAGATGTTCGACGCTGCGTACCCCCACGGCCGGCACTACTACTGGAAGGCCCACAAGCTCGGCCTACTCACCGACGAGATCATCGACGTGGTCATCGAGCACGCCGCGCAGGTGACCTCGCGACTCTCGGCCATCCCGATCTTCTGCTTCGGCGGCGCCGTGGCAAGGGTCCCCGAGGAAGCGACGGCCTTCCCCTACCGTGACGCCTCCCACGACCTCAACATCGTGGCGTCGTGGCTCCCCGAAGAGGCCGGCGACGCCGACCGCCACATCGAATGGGTGCGCCGGCTCTTCGCTGCGCTGGAGCCCTACAGCCGCGGCGTCTACGTGAACTTCACCAGCGACGACGCCGCCGAGCGCGTCCGACAGGCGTACACCGAACGCCAATGGACCCGGCTGACCGCCCTCAAGGCCAAATACGACCCCACGAACTTCTTCCGCATGAACGCCAACATCCTGCCCGGATAGCCCGAGTCATCCGCCGCGAGGAGTCGCTTAGGCGTCGGTGCGAAGGGCTCGGCGGAGGTAGTCCACGGCTTGGGCGATGGAGGCGCTGGCGGCGTTGGTGCGACGGAGAGCGTCGCACATCACGTCATGGATGATGCCCTCGGCGTCCAGGCGCGTTCGCGTGCGCTGGTGAGCGACGGCGAGGTCGCAGATGGCTTCTACCGGGAGGCGATCGAGCGGCTCGGCCGCAGCGGCGTGCGCGTCGAGCTGTCCCGCGCGCAGCTCGTCTACGGCGAGTAGCTGCGACGCGAGCGCCGACGCCTCGACGCGCGCGAACAGCTGGCACCGCCCACGAGCTGTTCGCGTCGATGGGGGTGGAGGCGTTCGCCGAGCGGGCCGCCCGTGAGCTGCTGGCCACCGGCGAGCGCGCCCACAAGCGCGCCGTCGAGACCAGAGGAGACCTCACCGCTCAGGAGGCTCAGGTCGCGCGGCTGGCCCGCGACGGCCTCTCCAACCCCGAGATCGGCGCTCGGCTGTTCATCAGTCCCCTAACCGTCGAATACCACCTACACAAGGTCTTCACGAAGCTAAAGATCAGCTCGCGCAAGCAGCTCGATCTCGTGTTCCTGGGCGACGCCGACGCTGCGCAGCCGGTCGAGCGGGTCCCAGAGGCACCGTGATCACCGGCAGCGACCTGCCCTCGGAGTCGATGTGCTACGGCGGCGGTCCCTTGGTCCCCTTGGCCATGCGGTCGACCGCTTCGGTCAACAGCGCGGCGGAGGTGCCGATGTTGAGGCGGGCGAAGCCGGCGCCCTGGCGGCCGAAGTCGAGGCCGGGCGTGAGCGCGATGCGGCCTGAGCGCAGCAGCACCGCGGCCGGGTCGGGGCCGAGGCCCAGCGTGCCGCAGTCGAGCCAGGCGAGGAAGCTTGCCTGGGGCGGGACGTACCCGACCACGGGGAGCCGCTCGGTCAGCAGCTCGGTCAGCAGCCGCCGGTTGCGGTCGAGGTGGCCCAGCAGCGCCTCCAGCCACGGCTCGCCCTCCTGGAAGGCGACGGTGGAGGCGATCAGGCCGAGCAGGCCGCAGCGGTAGTGCAGGTCCTCGGGCATGGCCTGCAGGCGCGCTTGCATGGCCGCGCTGCCGGTGACCACCACGGCGCACTTCAGCCCGGGCAGGTTCCATGCCTTGGAGGCGGAGGTGAGCGCCACGGTGCGGGCGGCGGCCTCCTCGCCAAGCGACAGCAGGGGGATGTGCGTGGCGCCGGGCAGCGTCAGCGGGCCGTGGACCTCGTCGGCGACCACCAGCGCGCCGTGGCGGGCGGCCAGCTCCACCACGGCCTCCAGCTCGCCGCGCCGCAGCACCAGGCCGGTGGGGTTGTGCGGGTTGCACAGCAGCCAGGCGCGGGCGCCTGCGGCCAGGGCGCGCTCGGCCGCCTCCAGGTCGAGCTGGTAGCCGCCGGGGCCGCGGGCGAGCGGGGCCTCGACGACCTGGCGGCCGATCTCGTCCATGACCGCGAAGAACGGCGGGTAGACCGGGGTGTTGAGCACGACGCCGTCGCCGGGTCCGGTCAGGGCGCGCAGGACCTCGGCGATGCCGACGATGACGTCGGGGGCGAGGCGGACGTGTGCGGGGTCGACCGGCCAGTCCCAGCGCCGCCGGGCGAAGGCGGCGAACGCCTGCGCCAGGCGCGGGTCGGCGTGGGCGTAGCCGGTGTCGCCCCGCTCGACCGCGGCGAGCAGCGCCTGCCTGATCGGCGCCGCCAAGGGGACGTCCATCTCCGCCACCCAGGCGGGCAGCACGTCCTCGGGGTAGACCCGCCACTTGGCGCTCTGCCGCTCGCGCAGCACCTCCAGCGAGATGCCATCGAAATCCGTCTCGGTCGCGTTGGGCATACATCCATCATGCCAGCCACCGCGGGCGGGTCAGCCGCGTCGCGCAAGGCGCCTCCAGGCCTGCCGCCCAGGGCTACGGCTGCGCGAGGACGGCAGCCGGACGGCGATAGGTGGAGATTCGGCCAACTGCTCACCGCCCACGGGCGGCACCGCGGCCAATCTGATCGCTGACTACACCTACGACTACCTGCAGCGGCTGACCACCGCCGACATGTACAACGGCGCCACCCGCACTGACAACACCCGCTACACCTATGACGCGCTGGACCGCACCAGCACCGAGGTTGAAGACCACATCGGCGACGGCAAGGACCGCACCACCACCTTCACCCACCAGGGCATGACCAACCTGGTCACCGAGGAGAAGCAGGACGGCGGCACCGACCCGCGCACCAAGACGTTTGCCTACGACGCCTACGGCCACCGCGTCGCGATGAGCGACCGGCCCACCGGCACCCCGCCCGGCGACCCCCAGGACAAGCCGTACACCTACGGCGGCGACGTGCACGGCTCGGTCTCCCAGCTCATCGACAACGCCGGCCAGGTCAAGGCCTCCTACGGCTACAACGCCTACGGCGGCGCCGACAGCAACCCCAACACCGACACCGAGTCGCTGACCAGCGGCGACATCGACAACCAGGCCCCGGTCAACCCCACCGCTACAGCGCCAGGCGGATGGACTCCGGGACCGTGCCCTCCGGGACGGCAGCCGGCCCGGCAGGCGCCGGCGGCTACGACATGGGCGCGCGCCGCTTTGGCCCCGACATCGGCAGCTTCCTGCAGCAGGACCAGTTCGAGGGCGCCCTGGACGACCTTGGCCTGACGCTGGACCCGCTGAGCCAAAACCGCTACGCCCTGGCCGGCGGCAACCCCGTCAGCTACGTGGAGTGGGACGGCCACGCCCCACCCAAAGACAACCCCGTCAGCGCCAACCCTCAGCTCAACGTCCAGCTCAACAGCCCCGACAGCACCTGGAGCGCCAAGGACCGCTTCGTCGGCTGCGCCTGCGCGGGCCTGGACTAGCAAGTCCAGGCCGCCAACCAGGCACAGCAACGCCGCAGTCCGGCGGGCGCGGTCGGCAAGTTCGTCGGGGGCGTCCGGGACTACTTCGCCGGCTTCGTCGGCGGCTACGTCGAAGCAGCTGACATCGGGGTGCCCGGCCCCAACGATGTGGTCGGGTTCGGCGGTACGGTGATCCGCGGCCGCTACGTCTACCCGCAGAACGTCCCCTCCTACACCGACGTGTACGAACAGCGGGTCAGCAGGTGGGGTGTCAACACCGCGTCGGCCAGCTACACCGCCGGGGAGATCGTCGGATTCCCCGCCGTCGGCGGCCTCACCGCCGCCGGCGTCAAGACCGGCGCCAGAGTCGGCGCCAAGGCCGCCGCCAGGCGGCTCGCCACCCATGCCGCAGCCAGGGAAGCCGCCGCAGAAGACGTTCTTGCCACACCGCGGGTCGCTAGTTCCAAGCTGCAGAACATCATCAATGATCTTTACAAGGGGACGACGAACCCGGGACGCGTTGGTACTGGAACCACGGCCGATGCAGTTCGGTACGAGCTCAGAACCGGCAAACAGGTCTACGGTCGATCACACGTCCAAAAGGCCGAGGACTACCTCAGCGGACTCGAGAACTGGCTGAAGGTGAACCCCGACGCGCCGTACCATGACCGACTCGTAGCGCGAAGCCTCGCGGACGATCTCCTCGATGCTCTGGGACGTGCTCCATGAGCGAAGTCACCATCGGAGTCGTGGATAGGCTCGTCGAGCGGTTTGGCTGGCTGGAGCCGCTGCTCCAAGAGCATCTGGCCGACAACTTCGGAGAGGTGCTGCCCCACCTCTTCCTTGGCGACGTCACCCGCCACCTTGTAACCCGGACGATCCAGGAGCGGCAGGCGAACCCAGACGAAGCCGCCGCAGCCCGCAAGGAGGTGGAGGAGATGCTGGACGCGCTCGAACAGGAGTTCACGGCCGGCGACGAGGAGGTTGAGGAACTGATCACCGTGTCGTTCCTTGAGAACCTTCCAAGGAACGGGGAGCCAGGCGACGCACTCCGCTTGCGGCTGGGGCCAGCACTTCGCGAGCAATTGAAGAGGATTGACTAGTGCAACGTTCCTCAAGACGGGTACGGTTTCGGCTCCCCAGATGACCAGGTCAGCACCCGTATTGGCGCTGCCAGCATCATGCACCGCTGTTGAGGAACGCAGCACTAGCAGTACTCTGTCAGGTCGGACTCTGCCTGGCTTCTCCTTCTCAAACGCTCGCCGTGGTCGAAGCGCTGACCTGCACGAATAGGAATGTCTCATCAAAGGAGGGGTTGGGGTCGCTTCCTGTTTCCGCAGGTCAGGATGATCTAACGGAGCATTGCTAGGGCGTGTTTGCAATGTTGATGGGACGACTGGGTAGAGTTCGCGCCCCATGGCACGAACCCAACGAGAACCCTCCGATGCGCAGTGGGCCAAGCTGGCCCCGCTGCTGCCACCCCAACGGCCGCGCATGGGCCGGCCGCCCAAGGAGCACCGGCTGATCGTGGAAGCAATCGTGTGGCTAGACCGCACCGGCACGCCGTGGCGGGACCTGCCCAGCCAGTTCGGCCCCTAGGCGACGGTGGCCAGCCGGTTTTACCGCTGGCGCCGCCAGGGCGTGTGGGACCGGGTCCTGGCCTGCTTGCAGGCCGACGCGGATGCGCGTGGCGAGCTGGACTGGCTGCTGCACTTTGTTGACGGCAGTGTGGTGCGGGCCCACCAGCACGCCGCGGGCGCGCGTCGGCGACCGGCTATGGCCGACCTGGAGGTCCAGCACAGGGGGGCCATAGCCGATCCTGACCAGCCAGCCGATCGGGAGGCGCTGGGTCGCAGCCGTGGTGGCTGCTCCACCAAGCTGCACCTGCGCACCGAGCGCCGGGCAAGCCGATGGTGATCCTGGCCACCGCGGGGCAGCGTCATAAGGCGCCGATGCTTGGCCGGCTGCTGGAGACCGGGGCGGTCAAGCGGCCCGGCCGGGGCCGGCCCAGGCTGCGCCCGGGGGCGGTGGCAATCGGCGAGGGCGGCTTGGACGTCGAAGCCGACGACCAGCGGCTGCTCGAGAAGGGCTCGTTCGTCTACGACGCGCTGTACGCCTGGTGCCAGCGGCACGCCGACCAGCCGGTGTCAGCATGACCAGCTCAGCCAACCCCCACCAGGCGCCCGGTCAGCCTGGCCCAGCGCGGCCAACCCCTGCCGACCAGCCCACTCCGTCAGCCCATCCCCGTCGGCAGCGGCCTGCTCACCAACGCCAACCAGATCTCAGCCTAAGGCGGGTGCTCGGCTACTTCCTGGGCCTTGGCACCTGGGGCTTCGGCGGCCCCATCGCCATCGTCGGCTACATGCAACGCGACGTGGTCGAACGCCGCGGCTGGCTGGACCGCCAAGCCTTCCTCGACGGGGTCGCGCTCGGCCAGACCATGCCCGGCCCGCCGGCGTCGGCACCTGACCAGCCGCCAACCACCACGATCCGAGCCGCGTACGCCTTGCTCAAGGTAGAGAATATCCTTGCAGCGGTACGGTCACAGCAGGTGAGGTGGCCAGATGGGCGGTCGGACCGTGATCAGCCCCACCGCGCGCGGCTGGCGCATTCGCCGCCGCTGGCGCGGCCAACTCCCACCGGACAAGACCCCGATCCACGCGTTATTACACCGCCGGTGGCTGGTGGAAGCGACCTGTCTGGGCATCCCGCCCGAGCGGTGGGTCTGGCAGGTCGCGGGCCGGCATGCGAGCGTTGCTGCGGTCGAGGAGGTCGCCGCGGCGCTGGCCCGTGATGACCCCAGCCCCCGGCCCGGTCATGCCGAACTCATCGAGCACGTGACCGGCGGGGGGCCACCCTCCCCGCTCGGCCATGTCCGCCTGACCAGCTGCGCTGTCCCCGACGCGCACAGACCCGCAGGGGATTCTCCGCCGGACGGTGGGACCGGCCTGCCGCCGCCCGCGTCCCCGGCACCCCCTGCGAGTGAGGTGCGACTGGGTGACAGCGCCCAGCCAGTCGAACCGGACGTGGCCGCGCCGCCAGGTCCAGCAGGCAGCAGTCGCATCACGGCCAGACCCGTCCTGTACTGGGCCCGCCGTCGTCGCCGCCGCGTTGGGCCGTTCACCGCGGCGCTGGTGCTGGTCGTGCTCGTCGTGGCCAGCGTGGCCCTGTGGTCGTTGGCCACCCCGCGCCACCCCGCGCCTGCCAGGCGGGCGGCGCGCACCACGCCCACCCGACCCATCCGGGGGCGCCGAGTGGCACCGACCAGCGCTGCCCGCCGGGCCACCCCCTGCCCACCCCCGGCGCCCGTCCAACATGGGCCGGTCGGCGTCCCCGGCCGCAGGGCACCACCGGCCGCGGTCCGCCACTCGCCATGGGTCCGCTACCAGCTGCCGGTATCTGGCCACGCGGGCAAGACGGTCGCGCTCACCTTCGACGACGGCCCCGACCCGCGCTTCACCCCGCCGATCCTGGCGATCCTGGCCCGTGCCCGCGTGCCGGCGACGTTCTTCATGGTTGGCGGCCAGGCCGCCGCGCATCCGGACCTGGTCCGCCGGGTCGCCGGGGCAGGCCAGGCGGTCGGCGGGCACACCTGGCATCATGTGCGGCTGGACCGGCTGGCCCCAGCCGGGGTCGCCGCCGAGGTCGACTGCGCCGACCAGCTGCTGGCCCGCCTTGCCGGCCAGCCGGTGCGGCTGGTGCGCCCACCCGACGGGGCCTACGACAGCAGCGTGGTCGGGCTGCTGGCCGCGCGGGACGTGGTGCTGACGCTATGGACGGTGGACTCCCGCGACTGGGCTCGCCCGGGTGTTGGCCGCATCGAGGCGACCGTGACGCGCGAGCTGCGGCCGGGCGCGATCATCTTGTTCCACGACGGCGGCGGCGACCGGTCCCAGACCGTGGCCGCGCTGCCGGGCGTGCTGGGGCTGCTGCACGCCCGCGGCTACCGAGCCGTCGCACTGCCAACGCCGCCGGGCCAGTGCTGTTCCACGTCGCCCAGGGAGCCAGGGAAGCTGCCCCGGCCAGCTCACCAGTCCTGGCCCTCTCCGATTCGGGTGTTGCCTCTGGCTCCGGTGCTGCATCCTGCCCCTTGAGGAACTTCGGTCTGGGAGACCCGCGGGCGCTCACGGTGCGGGCAGGTGGGCAGCGAGCCATTCGAAGGCGGCCGGGCTGGCGGTGTACCACACATAGAAGTTGTGGCCGCCGCCAGGTAGGGTGACGGTGACCAGGGGCGACCTGGCGTGGACCGCCCGACGCATGCCCGCCATGGCCCCAATCGTCTGCGGATCGCCGCGGCTGGCGACCAGGTACAGGGCCACGGTTGTGGGCGTGTGGGCGACCTCCCACTGGGGCGAGTTCCATCGCCTCACCGCCGTGTGTCCGCGGTAGAGATCGCCGGTGGAGCGGTCGACGAGGGCGGTGTAGTAGCCGGCCAGGGACGCGGCCGCCGCGTACCGGTCGGGATGGTGCAACGCAAGGTTGACTGCGCAGAATCCGCCGGTGGAGTAGCCGAGCGTCGCCCATGCGCGCGGCGTGTGCAGCGCACGGAAATCGCGTTGGATGTCGGCTGGTACGTCGATGGCGAGATAGGTCTCGTCCTGCTGGCCCCCAACGGCGTCGACGCATTCGCTGTCGTGGCCGGGGTCGTCATCTGCAGGGACGACCGCGATGACGGGCGGCATGCGCCCCGCGGCGATCTCGGCGTCGAGGGTCGGCGCGAGGTGCATGGCGCCGGTCCAGTTGGTGGGGCTGCCGGGGTAGCCGTGGAACAGCTCGATGACCGGGAAGCGTCGCCGGGCCTGGGATGGCTGGAAGTACGCGGCGGGGAGGTAGACCAAGGCGACCCGGCGCACGCCAGAACGCGCCCCATCGAGCCGTACCCGGACAACGCGCCCATGGCCGCGGCCGTCCACGCCGCGAACAGCCCCTGCACCGCCAGATCGGTACAGGGCTCTCCAGTCCCCGGTGCCGTTCACCGAGGACGGGCCTTCGGCAGTGACGATGGTGCCGCGCACTGGTTCGTGTCCGAGCAGATCGTTGAACGAGGTATAGAAGCCGTAATCGCGGTTGACGATGTCGGCTGCCACGACCGTGCCGGCGGCCATCAGCAGCAAGAGGCACAGGGGTCTCATGGGGATGGCCCACGGCCACGGCCAGCGGTTCCATAGCAGTATTGTTGTGCCCATCAGCGCTGCCGCCACGGCGATGAGCACGACCAAGAACGGCAATCCGGTGAGCGCCATCTCAAACCTCCCGCGGCCCGGGCCACTGGGCCGGGCAGAGCAGCATCCACTGCACGCGAGCTCCTCTGCATCAGTATCGTCCGCGTCTTGTGTGAGGCGGTCGTGAATGGCGTTGGCGTCGTTCGCGTGCGGGCCGGCAGGCCACCGCACCGCCGAGATGCCCGCATCCTCACGGGACGCTCGCCTCCCGCGACCGGGGGCGCTCAGGTGATGCGGAATGCCGCTGCACGGAGCACTGTGGTCGTAGGTAGTAGGGACTGCTCCCACCAGTGATGCCGTATGACTCCGCTCGGCGCGGCTCGCACGCCAGGGGCCAAGCCGTCCTCGACGGCCCGGCGCCGCCTGGCTGTCGGCGGCGTGGCCGGTCTGGTGGGCGCCGCCGCCTACAGCTCGTTCCTGCTGGCCCGGCCGTTGGGCTCGAGGCTGGACCCGGTCAACTCCTACGTCAGCGAGCTTGGCGTCCGCACCCAGCCGGCGAGTGCGTTCTTCCGCGCCAGTGATGTCCTGGCTGGCCTGTTGATCGTGCTGCTGGCGCTCGTGCTGCGCGATGGGCTGCCGCGAGAGTGGCGCCGCGATGCGGGCCGCGTGGCGCTGGTGATCGCCGGTGCGGCGTCGGTCGTCGACGGCTGGCATCCGATGGGCTGCACACCTTCTGTCGATGTGGCGTGCCGACCGCGCCCAGACGTCATCGGCCTTGTCGCCCAACTCCGCGAGGCGCACACCGTGTCCAGCGTCAGCGGCGTCGTCGCGGCCGTGGCGAGCATGCTGCTGCTCGGCAGCCTGCTCGGCGACAGCCCACGGTGGCGTTCCCTCGGCGAGATCGGACAGCTGGCCGCCGTGGCGGTGATCGCGCTGGGGTTGCTGGAGCTGCCGCTCTCGCTGACCAACCACTGGGTCGGGCTGGTCGAGCGCGCCTCCGTGCTGTGCATGTCCTGGTGGTTCGCCGCGCTGGCCGTCCTGGCGCTGCGCACAGCGTTCCGCGGCCAAACCGAGAGCCAAGCCAACCGGCTCGACTCCTGACCCTCCAGTCCCTGGCTGCCACGGTCAGCGCTTGGCGGCCATCTGGACCAACAACTCGCGCCAACACCAGTACGCCTGGCGGCGTCAGCGTCGTTGGTGGCGAGCCGCGAGGCGCGTTGGCGCTGCTTACAGGTGGAGCGTTGGTCCTTGGGCGGTGAGTGGGCGGTTCGCGTGTTGGTAGGTTGGGTGCTACCAACAGCTCACCAACAGCCCTCTGACCTGCACCAACAGAGGGCGGTTGGCGATTTCGCTCGGGTTGGTTGTTGGTGCGCCGGGCGGGGTGTTGGCCCGCTGTTGGCGCGGTGTCGCTGTACCAGGCTGGGCTTACTCAGATGCCGGACGCTGCCTACGACATCCGTCGTAGATCCGCGCTGATGCTTGCTTTTCCGTGTTCTCTGCTGCTACCACTGCTCTGGGGTATTTGCTCGGTAATGGGGATACCGGGGGCGGACGGTCGGAGCTGCCGGCTTGGCAACTCCAGGGAGATAGGCGGCCTGGTATGTCCAGCATCGCTGCGCGCAGCCCGTCTTGGGGTATGCGCCGTACCCGGAACCCCTGCGCGGGGCCCACCACTGGCCGGCCGACGGCCACGCGCAGGCTTGACGTTCGTCGGACCCACGACGCGGGGGGCATGGGACAAAGGAAGCCCCTGTGGACGGTCCCCACACAGCCGCAGCGCTGATCGCGGCGGTCCACCCGACATCGCGCGCCCTGCTCGCCCTGCCCCACCTGCAGCAGGCGACCGCGCTGGCCCGCGCGCTGCTGAGCCTGCGGCTGCTGCCGTCGCTGGCGTTCACCGCCGATGACGTCAACGCCTACCTGGAGGCTGACAGCTTCGCCGTCCTCGTCCTACATCTGGGCGAGCGCGAGCCGGGCTGCCTGGTCGCCGCGGTGCGACAGCGCAGCTGCGCGCCCATCCTCGCGCTCGGCGCCGACCAGCAGCCCGGTGCGCGCGTCGGGGCCTTGCACTGTGCTGGGTACGCTGCGGACACGCTCGCGCCGGCGGCGCTGGCCCGCCGCGCCGTGGCGCTCACCCTTCCTTCACAGCCTTCACAGCCCTCGTGGCAGGACCCCTGGGCTTGGCGGGTGGACACCTGGGGGCCGTTGCGGCTGGACCCGAGCCGCCGCGTGGCGTGCTGGCATGGCCTGCCGGTCAGTCTGACCCCAATGCAGTTTCGCCTGCTGCTGGTCTTGGTGCAGGCCGGGGGTGCGGTGGTGTCGCCGGTGGAGCTGTCACGGGGGGTATGGGGCACGGACCTTGCGGACGACACCGAGCGGGTGGTCGCGCACGTGCGCCGCCTGCGCAGGCTGCTGGAGTCCGACCCGGCGCACCCGCGGTTCCTGCTGACCGTGCGGGGCGAGGGCATATTGTCGGTATTCTGTCGGGATTTTGTCCTTCTCTCTCGTGCCGGTTCTGTCCAGGCTTGCGGGTGTCGCGCCCTCCGCGATTAGGCCCGATTAGGCCCAATGCCGGTAACTTAGGTTTGCTTGTCTGGTATGGTGCATCCCCTTCGTGCTGCTGGAGGTGCGGGTGCCACGAGCCGGACAGGTCAAGCCGCCAGTCGAGCCGCGGCTGTCAGACAGGATCGCGATCGGGGTGCTGA
>JBKPDO010000108.1:0-15690 GCA_046727955.1 bacterium
CGCCTTCCTGTCCGACTGCGAGGCCACCGCGCTGGTCGCGCCGAGCGGGAACGTCGAATGGCTGTGCCTGCCGCGGGCCGACAGCCCCAGCGTGTTCGCCGCGATCCTGGACCGGGCCGCTGGTGGCTTCCGGATCGGCCCGGCCGACGTGGCCGTGCCCGCCGCCCGCCGCTACCTGCCCGGCTCGCTGATGCTCGAGACCACCTGGAAGAGGACAGATATGTCGAACGAGAGCAACGAGAATGTGGCGCTGATCCGAGGGGCCTACGACGCCTACGCTCGCGGCGATCTGGCGACCATGCTCGAGGTCGTCGACCCAGACCTGGAATGGACCTACCTCGATCCCAGCCTTGAGGATCCCCAGCCCCAGGTCTGTCACGGCCGCCACGAGCTGGAGTCCGCACTGGCGCGCCAGGCCGGGCAGGGCCTGCGGGCCCAGCTGGAGGAGGTGCTGGGGCACGGCGACCGGGTGATGGTGGTGGTGCGAACCCCCGGCGTCGATGCGTATCGCGTGCGGCAGGCCGACGACCGCAACTACAGCGTGTTCACGGTGCGGGATGGGCGGGTCGTCGCCCTGCGCGACTGCCGCGACCGGCAGGAGGGCCTGCGTCTTACCGGCATCCAGTAGTAGCGCCTAGTAGCGCCGTTCAGCACCCGCCCGCCGACGGCACCCGGGTCGATGCCGCTCAGGATCCCTGGCCCCACGCGAACCAGCCCAGGTCGGAAGGAACTCGCTACATCCCCCAGTGGGGCGGAACTGTCGTATGATTCGCCACCGGGCGTAGCCGGTCATCGGCTAAAAGGGGCGCTTAAGGCGCTTAGGGGGCTTAGGGGGGCTTAGGGGTGGGCTGGCACTGGTATTTCAGCGCGCTCGCGCTGGGCGGTGGAGCCTGCCTTGCCGTCTACGCTTTCTACGTCTGGCGCCGTCGGCGGGCGTCGGCTGGGGCGAGCCTGGCCGTGGTGCTGGCCGCAGCCGGCTGGTGGGGGCTTGCCTACGCCATCGAGCTGGCAGCCACCCGGCTGTCCACCAAGCTGCTGTGGGGCGACGCCAAGTGGCTGGGCATCTGCCTGCTCCCGCCGGCCTGGTTCGCGTTCATCATGCAGTACACCGGCCGCGAGCGGTGGGTGAACCGCTCCACGATGGCCGCCCTGGCGGTCCCACCCGCGGCGGTGATCGTGCTGCTCGCCAACAAGGCCACCCACGACCTGGTGCGCTACTACCCGCCGTCCGCGGCCGCCCACCCGGCGGATGCCATCGCCCAGGTCGGGCCGTTGTTCTGGCCATACCTGGTCTACGCCGACCTGGTCGTGTGGGGCTGCACGGCGCTGTTCGTCTGGACGCTCACGCGTCTGTCGCGGCTCTACTGGCGGCAGAGCCTGCTGCTCATCGTCACTGTGCTGCTGCCCTTCCTGGCCAACGTGCTGCACAACCTCAACGTCGGGCCGTTCGGACGAGTGGAGCTGACGCCGTTTCTGTTCGTGCTGACCGGCGCGGTGCTGGTGTGGGGCATCTTCCGCTTCCGCCTGCTCGACCTGGCCCCGATCGCGCGCAGCCGGATCTTCCAGATCATGCACGACGCGGTGGTGGTGCTCGACCCGTACGGGCGGGTGGTTAACGCCAACCTGGTCGCCGAGCGGCTCATCGGCCAGCCGGTCGGCCAAGCCATCGGGCAGCCGCTCGAGCAGTTGGCGCCGGGGCTGGCGGCCGCGATCTCCCGGCGGCACGGCGCCTCGACGTCGAATGACGACCCCAGAGACCAGGCGATGATCGCCGGCCGCGCCTATGAGCTGACGACCTCTGCCCTTCCTGACCGGCAGGGGCGACCGACTGGAGAGCTGCTCATCGCCCGCGATGTCAGCGAGCGCCGGCAGGCGGAGCGAGACCTCCGCGACAGCCTGGCGCGGGAGCAGGCGGCGTTCGAGCGGCTGTCAGCCGCCCTGCAGCGTGAGCAGGCCGCCAGCGAGCACCTCCGCGCGCTGGACGAGATGAAGGACGCGTTCCTGCAGGCCGTCTCCCACGACCTGCGGACTCCGCTCACGTCAGTCCTGGGGATCGCCATGACGCTGCGCCGCAGTCACCAGCTGCTGCCGGCCGGGGAGGTCAGCGAGCTGCTCGACCGGCTCGAGGGCAACGCCCGCAAGCTCGACCGCCTACTGACCAACCTGCTCGACCTCGAGCGCCTTGCCCGAGGCACCCTCCACCCCGACCGCCGCCGTGTCGATCTCGGTGAGCTGGTCAGACGGATCGTCAAAGAAACGGGGCCGGAACTGCTCGGCGAGCGTCCCATCAGCTTGTCGACCGCAGCCGTGCTGATCGCGGTCGACGCCCCCATGGTCGAGCGGATCGTGGAGAACCTGCTTGCCAATGCGGCTCGGCACACCCGAGCGGGCACGCCGGTGTGGGTGCGGGTCGAGGGGTACAGCGGGGGTGCGCTCATCGTCGTCGAGGATGCCGGGCCCGGTGTGCCGGCCGAGGTGCGGCAGGCGATCTTCGAGCCGTTTCGGCAGGGGCCGAGCATCACGGCCCACGCACCCGGGTCCGGCATTGGCCTGGCGCTGGTGGCTCACTTTGCGAGCATGCACGGCGGCCGGACCTGGGTGCAGGAGCGGCCGCAAGGCGGCGCCTCGTTTCGCGTGTTCCTGCCCGACGTTCACGACCCGGAGCCGGCACCGGCCAGGTCGCTCCTCCCCAGGGAATGAGCGTTCGCCGCGGCAGGCGGCTCGTGGGCCTACGATCGAGTGTCTGGTGCCCAGAGGACTGAGGAGGGAGAGCAATCACCATGGCAGGGTCGAGCGGGAACGCCTTCTTCGACAACTTCAGAACCTACGACGCGCCGCTTCCTACCAAGGTCCGCCTGGCGCTTGCGAACCTCTCGAAAAAGGCACGCACCAGATCCGCCTGCTGCGGGAACTACGGCCAACCTGGCTGCTGACAGCCGGCCAACGGGCCCCGTGAGGGTCCACACGACGGCAACAACAACAACGACCACCACCACCACCACCACCACCACCACCACCAGGATGACGAGCACGCCTGATGCTGGATCGGTGGGGTGTCCCAGCCGCTATGCGCGTAACGTCCCGGGCAGACCGAAATGAGCGAGAACGCTGGTGTCGGAGAACCAGGTGATGGCGGAGACCCGGTCGCCCTCCAGGGTGAGCACCAGCAGCCCGTAGGCGTGCGCGATCGCTGCGCGCGGCGAGGGGAGGTAGCAGCCGAATGCGGGCTGGGTGTTGGCGCGGGTGGGCACGACGCGCAGGCGGGCGTCGCGCAGGATCGCCCGGTCGTGGAGGAAGGAGGCGATGGCCCCATGACCTTGGTATTGGTGGGGCTCGGGCGGCATCGTCAGCCAGGCGTCATCGGTCAGCAGCGCGACGACGCTGTCGACGTCGCCGCTCTGGAGGGCGTCGGCGAACCGACCCACCAGTTCGCGCTCGCGCGCTGAGTCGGGCACCGGCGCGCGCTCGCGGTCGCCGGCTGGAAGTTGCGCCTGGAGCGTCGCGCGGGCGCGCCGCAGGGCGCCTTTGACCGACGGCTCGCTGCTGTCGAGCATGTCCGCGATCTCGTAGGTGGGAAAGCCCAGCACGTCGCGCAGCACGAGCACCGCGCGCTGGCGCAGTGGCAAGCGCTGCAGCGCGGTCATGAACGCCAGCTTGATCGCCTCCTTGGCCTCGTAACGCGCCTCCGGTCCCGGGGCGTGGTCCGGGAGGCCCTCGAGCAGGACGTCCGGGTAGGGCTCGAGCCAGACCGGTTCGGCCCGGTGGGTGGGCTCGGGCAGCGCGACCGACGGGGCGAGCGCCTGTTGCGGTCGGCGGCCACTGTCGCGGAGCGCGTTCAGGCAGCGGTTGGTCGCGATGCGGTACAGCCAGGCCCGTGGCGAAGACCGGCCCTCGAACCGCTCAAGCCCGCGCCAGGCGGCCAACAGCGTCTCCTGGAGTAGGTCCTCGGCGTCCTGCACCGAGCCGAGGATCCGGTAGCAGTGCAGCTGCAGCTCGCGTCGGTACGGGTCGGTCAGCTCGCGGAACGCCTCCGCGTCGCCAGCCCGGGCGCGGGCGAGTGTCTGGTCGCTCAGCAAGCCATCCTCGCATCCCCTGTTCTCCTCTCGCCCGTCACATCTAACGACACCATCCACGCCCGAAACGAACCGGCGCTCCGTTCCGGCCGCCAGCGGTGTCTCAACCAGCCAGGACCGCGAAACGACGAAGCGGAGGCATCGGAGACGTGAAACCAACAACCGGGACTACCAGAGCCGCGCCGCACAGGGGCTGGACGCTGGGTCTTGCCTCGCTCGGGGTGTTCATGACCGCACTCGACACGCTCGTCGTGGCGACCGCGCTGCCGGTGTTGCGGGTCGACTTCGGCGCCAGCCTGGGTGACCTCGAATGGACCGTCAACGCCTACAACCTGTCCTTCGCCTGCCTGCTGCTGACCGGCGCCGCCCTCGGCGACCGGTTCGGGAGGCGGCGGATGTTCACCCTCGGCCTGTTCGCCTTCACGGCCGCCTCGGCCGCCGCGCCCCTCTCCCCCAGCGTCGGCGCCCTGATCGTGGCCCGCGCGGTGCAGGGCGCCGGAGCGGCCATCGTGACGCCGCTGACGCTCACGCTGATCAGCGAGGCGTTCCCGGTCTCCAAGCGCGGCGCGGCCATTGGACTGTGGGGAGGGATCACCGGCCTGGCCGTCGCCGGCGGACCCGTCGTCGGCGGCGCCATCATCGACGGGATCGACTGGCACTGGATCTTCTGGCTCAACGTCCCGGTCGGTCTCGCGCTCATCCCGCTGGCCACCAGCCGGCTGACTGAGAGCTTCGGCCCCCGCCAGCGGCTCGACGTCCTGGGGCTCGTCCTGGTCGGCGCGGGCCTTCTCGGAATGACCTGGGGCCTCGTGCGGGCCAGCGGCATCGGCTGGGGCAGCGCCGAGGTGGTCGCAACCCTCCTCGCCGGAGCGGTGCTGGTGGCCGTGTTCCTCGCGTGGGAACGGCGCGCCCGCAACCCGATGCTGCGGCTCGCCCTGTTCCGCCGGCGCGGCTTTGCGTCCGCCAACGGGGTCAGCTTCTTCATGTACGCCGCGCTGTTCGGCGCCCTGTTCCTGATGACGCAGTTCCTTCAGACGGCGCTGGGCAACTCGCCGCTCGAGGCCGGAATCCGCATCCTTCCCTGGACGGCGGCCCCGCTGCTGGTGGCCCCGATAGCGGGCGGGCTCGCCGACCGCTACGGGAACCGCCCCTTCATGGTGGCCGGCCTGGCGCTGCAGGCGATCGGGCTGGGATGGGTCGCGGCGAGCGCGGAACCGGGCATGGGCTACGCCGAGCTCGCGGCGGCGCTGACGGTTGCGGGCGTCGGGATCTCGATGTGCTTCCCGACGGTCGCAAATGCGGTGGTGGGATCGGTCCCGCCGGCGGAGATGGGCGTCGCCTCGGGGACCAACAGCGCCATCCGCGAGGTCGGCGGGGTCTTCGGCGTCGCCGTCCTCGCGACCGTGTTCGCCCACCGCGGGGTCTACCAGTCGCCGCAGACGTTCATCAGCCACTTCAGCACCGCCGTCTGGGTCGGCGCGAGCTTCTCCGCTGTCGGCATCGTCGCCGCGCTGCTCACGCCACGGCGTCCACGTCCCGACCAGACTGGCGGCCAGGCTCAGCTTGCTCGTGTGCCCGCCGGAAGGACCTGACGAGAGCGACACGGCGGTCCTCGACGTCCGCTGACCAGAGCGCTGGATTCTCGATCCTGCTTCGTCCAGTTGTAGCCTCCTCCAAGGCACCGTAGGCACCCTGGCGGCCCGCCTCGTCAGCGGTCGTGGCTTCGAGGAGGAGAACGACGTGCGGATCGGCATCGGCCTCCCCAACCCCGTGCTCGACGTCCCCGGCCAGCTGCTCATCGCGTGGGCCCGGCGCGCCCAGTAGCGCGGCTTCTCCTCCCTGGCCACGATCGACCGGATCGCTTACCCCAACTACGACTCGCTCACAGCCCTGACCGCGGCGGCCGCGGTGACCGACCGCATCGGCCTGCTGAGCGACCTGCTGCTGGAGCCCGCTTACAGCCCGGTGCTGCTGGCCAAGATCACGGCCAGCATCGACCAGATCTCGGGCGGCCGGCTAACCCTCGGCCTGGGAGTGGGAAACAGACCCGACGACTTCGCGCTCACCGGCCAGTCGTTCAGCGATCGCGGCAGGCGCTTCGACGCCGACCTGGAGCTGCTGCACCAGGCCTGGGCGGGCGAGCCGGTCGCCGGCAGCCAGTTCCCGGTCGGGCCGCCGACCACCCGGGGTCGCATCCCACTGCTCATCGGCGGGCAGCCGCGGCTGGCGGCGCCACGGGCGGCGCGGTGGGGCGCCGGTTTCACCATCGGAGGCGCCCCACCGGAGGTGGCCGCCGGCGCGATCCAGCAGTTCAAGGCCGCGTGGCAGCAGGCCGGCGGGGACAGAGCGCCGCGGATCGTGATCCTGTCCTACTTCTCGCTCGGTGAGGAGCACACCGAGGAATCACTCCACAACCTGCGCAGCTACTACGGGTTCCTCGGAGAGTGGGCGGAGGCCGTCGCGGCGGGAGCAGCCCGCACCCCGGCGGCGGTCCAGGAGCGGGCCGCGGCCTTCGACGAGCTCGGTGTGGACGAGCTCATCTTCGACCCCACCGTCGCCGACCTGGACCAAGTGGACCGGCTCGCCGACGCGGTCGGCTGATGCAGCGCGGTCGAGCGGTCCACCAAGGCGCCGTGTTGAGGAGACGACGCGGAGGCTCGAGCGTGCGGGCACGTAACCATCGATCACTCGCACGACCAGCGCGTTCGTAGGATCGGGCCAGGAGTGGACCGACCGTCCCAGCGATCGATGGGCCAGATATAGTTGACACTGACTATACGATCCTGAATACTTGACCATGACCATAGCGTGGAGACGGAGGAGCAGATGGCCAAGCGACGCAAGGTCGGCAACCTGCTGGCGCTGGCCGTGCTGTCCTACCTGACCCAGCAGCCCATGCATCCCTACCAGCTGGGCCGCACCCTGCGCGACCACGACGACGCCCGCAGCATCAAGTACAACCAGGGCTCGCTCTACATGGTCGTCCAGCAGCTGGCCAAGGCCGGCTTCATCGTCGCCCAGGAAACCACCCGCGCCGGCCAGCGCCCGGAACGCACCGTGTACGCGCTCACCGACGCCGGCCGGCGCGAGCTGCGCGACTGGCTGCGCGAGCTGATCGAGCAGCCGCAGCACGAGTACCCGCACTTCGTGGCCGCGCTGTCGCTGATCGCGGCACTCCCACCAGGCGAGGTCGTCGAGCTGCTGGGCAGGCGGCTGCGCCGGCTCGCCGCCCAGCGCGCCGAGATCCGCGACCTGATCGACCGCACGGTGGCCGGGGGCGTGCACCCGCTGTTCCTGGTCGAGGAGGACTACCGGCTGACGCTGCTGGACGCCGAGTCAGGCTTCGTCGAGCGGCTCATCGAGCAGATCACCCACCCGGAGACTGGCTGGGGCCGACCGTGGAGCGAGTTCCACGGCGAGCCCGCGCCAACCGACGAAAGGCAGCAGTCATGACCCACCCACGCACAGCCCTGGTCATCGGGGGCGGCGTCGCCGGCCCAGTAGCCGCGATGGCGCTGCAGCGCGCCCGCATCGACGCGGTCGTCTACGAAGCGCACCCCCAGACCACCGAGGAGGTCGGCTCCTACCTCACTGTGGCCGTCAACGGCCTGGACGCGCTGCGCGCGATCGGCGCCGACAAGCCGGTGCTGGACGCCGGCTTCCCCACCCCGACCAACGTGCTGTGGAGCGGCACCGGCAGGCGGCTCGGCGCCGTCTCCAACGGCGGCACGCTGCCGGACGGCACCACCGCCCACACCATCAAGCGGGCGCGGCTGTACCGGGCGCTGCACCAGGAGGCGGCCGACCGCGGCATCCGGGTCGAGCTCGGCAAGCGACTCGTCGACGCCGAGCCCACCCCGGACGGCGGTGTGGTCGCCCGCTTCGACGACGGCACGCAGGCAACCGCTGACCTGCTGGTCGGCGCCGACGGGGTGCACTCGGCGACCCGCCGGCTGATCGACCCCGCCGCGCCAAGCGGCCGCTACGTCGGCCTGGTCAACTTCGGCGGCTACACCCACGAGGCTCCTGCGGGCGCCGAGCCGGGCACCTGGCACATGATCTTCGGCAAGCGCGCCTTCTTCGGCTACGTCATCGACCCCTCTGGCGGGACCGCCTGGTTCGCCAACGTCCCTCGCGCCCAGGTCAGTCCCGCCGAGCGCGCTGCCACCACCGCCCAGCAGTGGCAGCGGCAGCTCATCGACCTGTTCGCCGGCGACCACGGCCCGGCCAGCAGCCTGATCGCGGCCGGCAGCCTGGAGCTGACCGGCGACAGCACCCACGACCTGCCACGGGTGCCGACCTGGCGCAACGGACCGATGGTGATCATCGGTGACGCGGCGCACGCCCCGTCGCCCAGCTCGGGGCAGGGCGCCTCCATGGCCGCCGAGGACGCCGTCACTCTGGCCAAGTGCCTGCGCGACCTGCCAGACATTCCCCAGGCGCTGGCCGCCTACGAGCGCCTGCGCCGCCGGAGGGTGGAACGCATCGTCAGGCAGGGGGCACGCACCAGCAGCACCAAGACCCCCGGGCCGGTCGGCCGGGCGGCGCGCGACCTGCTGCTGCCCGTGGTGTTCAAGCTGCTGGTCACCGACAAGTCCCAAGCCTGGATCTACGGCCACCACATCGACTGGGACACCTCCGTCACCCTCCTTCCTCAGACGGCCTGACACGGCCGGCCGCGAACGCAACCCTCCGTCGAGGCGCTATGGTGGCGATGGTGGTGATGGTGGCGCGGAAGGCTGAGACGGGCTGAGACGGGCTGAAGATGCTTCGATTCATCGGAAACGTGATCTGGCTGCTCCTGGCCGGACTGCCCCTCGCCATCGGCTATGCGGCCTTCGGGCTCCTGGCGTTCATCCTCATCATCACGATCCCGTTCGGAATCGCCTCGTTCCGGCTGGCCCGCTACGCTCTGTGGCCATTTGGTCGAACCGTCGTGCGCCGGCCCAGCGCTGGTGCCGGAGCGATGATCGGCAATGTCATCTGGTTTTTCATCGCCGGCCTGTGGCTCGCCGTGGCGCACATCGCCAGCGGCATCGCCCTTTTCCTGACGATCATCGGCATCCCCTTCGGGATCGCCAACTTCAAGATGGCCGTGCTCGCGCTGTTCCCGCTCGGCAAGGACATCGTCGACTCGGACGACCCCGTCGCCGCGAATTCGGGGGTCCACAGCGTCGCGCAGGTCGGCCGCTGAGCCGGCTGCTGAGCCGGCCGGCTTCCTCGGGGCGCCTGTGGCGATGTCGCCATTGAGCCCTCGACCGCCCCGCCGCGCTGGTCGTCACCGAGGACGACGACGTCGGCAACGTCCACGCGGCGCTGGTCGCCCACGACCTCAACCCAGGCCTCCGCATCCGCCTGCGCACGTTCAACCAGGAGCTGGGCCGTCGGGTCCAGCTGCTGTTCTGTGACTGCTAGGTGCTCGACGCCGCGGCCATGGCGTGCCCGCCTTCGTCTCGGCGGCGCTGCACCGGGACCGGGAATATGGAGGCTGACCTCCGCCTTGTGCTGAGTGGTCAATCCCTCTTGACGATCCGATCCCTTTGCGCAACAGCTTGGCACGTACGAGGCGACAACCCATCGCGTGACCGCCGGTCAGGTCATCGTGAACCTGGAGACCGCGCTCAACGCCCGTGCGCTCAGGCCCGACCAGCGCCGTGGCGGTGCGGTCAGGAGCCCTTGGTGTACCAGACGTCGCCGCAGCAGTAGAGGGAGGAGCCGTCGGCTTCGCCCCAGATCACGTGGGCGACGCCGGTAGAGCTCACTGCGATCCCGAAATAGTCGCCGTCTGTGAACGTGTAGCCGTCCGGGCTCTTGTACGGAGCGCCCGATCCGAGGTTCGAGAGCCGAACCTGCGGCCCCCAGCTCACGCCGCCGTCCGTGCTCCGGGTGTACCACGTGTTGAATTTGCCCGTCCGGTCGTCCTGCCACGCGAGGCGGAAATCTCCCGCGACGGGACCGTTGTCCATCTGCGGGACGTTGCTGTCGCCCAGGGCGTTCACCAGGACGCTCGTGCTCCAGTGCGCCCCGTCGTCGGAGGTTCGCACGTACAGCGCCTTCGGTGGTCCGTTGACCTCGCTGGAGAACGTGTACGCGAACGTCATGTGGCCGGACCGGTCGATTGCGATCGCGCCTGTCGCCGCGAAGTAGTCCGGGTAGCACCCGGCCACTTGGCAGGGCGGCGGCGCTGCGGCGACGCCGAACGAGGTCAGCGTCGGCTGCGCGCACGAGCTGGTCGCCGAGGGCGAGCACCGCAGCAGGGCGACCTTCACCGGCCCGTCGAAGTCGTGGCCGTGCCCCGTCAGGCTGCGCTCGCCGTTGAGCGCGAAATACACGTCCCCGTTGGGTGCGAACGCACCCCCGTTTGCGTACCACCACAGGTGGTCGTCGTTCACCTTCTCCGGCTGGAGGAACGACCGGCCGTAATCGTGGGACGCCACGACCATGTTGTCGAACTTGTGGTTGAACGCGACGTACACGTCCCGGCCCAAGGGCGAGATCACCAGGACCGGCTTGTCCATATAGGTTAGACCGCCGTTCATCGTGACCGGTGCGCTCCAGGTGTCGCCGCCGTCGTGGGACGTAAACAGCTGGGCGCCTGGGTCGAACTGGTCCAGGAACGCGACGTAGACCGTCCCGCAGCCACACGCGGCGTTGGTGTCGCCGGCGACCCGGATCTGCGGGTCGAACTGCCACCCGATCGTCTTGCAGGCTGCCGCGCAGACGAAGCTCTCCGGGCCGAAGCTCGCCCCGCCGTCGGTGGAGCGCCGGAATAGCACGCTGGTGCCGGGGCAGCCGCCCTTGCAGGCGTGGGCGTTGATGCCGGTGATCAGCTGGTAGACCCGGCTCGGGAGCCGCGGGTCGACAGCAACCGCCGGCTCCCAGTTGCTCTGGTGCTTTGGGTCGATGTCGTACCCGGCGGGGCGCTCGTCGTCGAAGCGGGGCACGGCCGACGCCGGCGCGGCGACCGCGGCCGCCATGGCCAACGATGCCGCGAGCACTGCGAGAGCCAGGGCCCGTGCGCGCAATCGGGGCCTCTCCATCTTCGTCCTCCGCTCGTGCTCCGCTCGTGCTCCGGCCGTTCCCCGATCCTCCTCGAGCAAGTCGATCTCGGAGTGCGCTCCGAGTCAAGCTCGCTCCTCTGGGAACTTCCTGGTGTCTCTTGGCTCGGCGTAGGGCTCTACGTGAGCGGGGTGGCCGGCCTCGATGGCGCGGCCGCGCTGCAGTTCGGCGTCGAGTTCGACGCCTAGCAGCACGGCGATGTTGGAGATCCACAGCCAGACCAGGAAGACCACCACACCCGCCAGGGCGCCGTAGGTCTTGTTGTACGAGCCGAAGTTGGTCACGTACAGGGCGAACGCCGCCGAGGCGACGATCCACACGATCACCGCCACGATGCTGCCCGGGGTGATCCAGCGGAAGCTAGGGTGGCGCACGTTGGGCGCGGCCCAGTACAGGATCGCCAGCATCAGGCTCACCACGACGCTGCCGAGCAGTCCCAGGACGGAGACCAGCGCCAGCAGCGTCGGAAAGATGGACAGGACCGCGTAATAGGTGAGGCCGGCGGCCCGGTCGGTCAGCTCGTCGGTGCGGAACCCCTGGTCGGTCCGGCTGAGCACGCCCGACCACGCGCGCCTGCCCAGCTTGGTCGGGCGCTCGGGCGGCACGCGGCCGCGTCGACCGGTCCTGGTCACCTGTCGTGGTTCGTCGATGTCTCGTGCCATGGCCCTCACCCCTCACGGCCCGCCTGCAGCAGCTCGATCACGCTCGCCTGCGATGACCGCCGCGAGGCCGTAGAGGCTGAGCAGCCCGCTGCCACCGAACAGCCCCACGCCGAGACCCGCACGCTTGCCCTTCTGGGCCAGCTCGAGCTGGGCAAGGCGCAGCTCCTCGCGGACCAATCGCGATGTCTGCTCGCTCAACTGCTGCACCAGCTCGCCTACCGGACGGTCCCGGAGGTCCTCGGCCTGTCGCTGGCTCACTTGTCCGGTCATTGCCGTCCCCCCTTCTTCGAGCATTGCGAGGCCGCGACTACCCGACCATCCGCGCGGTTACTCCCCCGCGGGCGTACCGGGAGATTGATTGAGGAGGATGTCGTCCCGCCACACCCAGGGGGAACAAGCGGCTCCACCAACTCCTCGTCGGCTGAATACCGACAGCCAGCCGGGGAATACCAGCGGTACCGCAAGGGGAGGAGGAGTGAGATGCCACAGCAAGCGTGGAACAGCAAACGGGAACGTCAGTACGAGCACATCAAGGACAATGCCCGCAGCCGCGGCGAACCGGCGGGTAGGGCGAAGCGGATCGCGGCAGCGACGGTGAATAAGGAACGGGCGCGTTCGGGGGAGTCGAAGACGGCCAGCCGCACCTCGATCCAGGATGTGTCGTCGGGGCACCGTGGCGGGAAACGGTCGCAACAGGGTGCGGACGGCCGGACGAAGGAACAACTGTACGCGGAGGCGAAGCGCCGCAACATCAAAGGCCGCTCCAGCATGACCAAAGCGCAGCTCGAGCAGGCGGTCGGCCATTGACGGTCGCTCGACCGGCCGTACAGGCAACCCGGCCGTACAGGCAGCCACGACTGAGGCATGGTTGATTTGGTAGCGTCAGGACGGTAGAGCATACTTTCGTACGGCGCTGCGGCGACTTCTACGACGTGGCCGTGACCCGGCACGGCCTTCGCGTGCTGGTCGGCGCTGTTGGCCAGCGCCCCGCCGACCACGCCGCTGGGCTCGACCCCGCCCTCACCGTGCAGCGGTTCACCCTGGCCCCTACCGACCGGCTGCTGCTGTACCCGACGGCCTGGTGGAGGCGCGGGCACCCGACGGGCGACAATTCGAGCTGGAAGGCCAGGTGGGGGACGTGCTGGCCGCGTCGTCGTTGGGCGGCGCGCTCGACCGGCTGGTTACCCTGCTGCTGGCCCACGCCGGGGGCCGTTTGGACGATGACCTGGCGCTGGTCCTGGCGCAGCCTCGCCTGCTGCTCCGCAGGGCCACCTGAGCCCTAGTAACGATGCGCGGGGAAAGTCGTTTTGTGCAGGTTGTCCAAGGGTAGCCGGCCAGCGAAGCCGGCCCTCTCACTTTTGGCTGATTTTACCTATTCGAAAAGGAGCGGCCATGAGCACCGGAGTTCCGCAGCTTGTAGGCACATGACCTTGCTTGATCTGCTCTGAGCTGCACGAATGCTTGGGCGTGGGAGTCTGGGTGTGTGCCCACGAACTCATGTTCTCCCTGGTCAGCACCTCATGTGCCCACTTGCCGCGGAACTCGAGCTAGAGCCCGCTCGATCAGCACGGCGAAGCCGATGCCCAGAGCATCGAGCCCAGCCATGTCAGGAGATGGATACGCACCGCCAGCAGTCGACAGACTCCTGCAGGTAAGGCGCACACGAGCCCAGCCGCCCAAGCCAGATCGAAGAGCATCGTCATATTGACGCCAGTCGTCTCGGCCGACGCTTCAGCGCCCTGCTGTCCGCGCTCTGCTGCGTCCCGATGGTGGACCCGAGACACGGTTCACCCGGAGACCTCCGCGTGTGGTCGATCTGGACGATGAGCGCCCACCCCGTGGCCCCTCGGCGGGATGGCGAGCGAGGCGGCCAAGCCGACGACGAGGAGCGCGGCCTCGGCCAGCAGCGCCCAGCGTGCTGCGCCAGCGTCGGTGAGCACGCCGACTCGCAACACGGAGCCGAGGATGGCGACGCCTAAGGCGGCGCCAAGGGAGTTGTTGGTGGTGGCCAGGCCGCTGGCCGAGCCGGCTCGCTCGCGGGGGACCTCCGAGAGGATGACGTTCGTCAGTTGGGAACTGGCCATCCCGGCGCCGAGGCCGAACAACCCGAGCGCCACTGCGAGCACCGCCCATTCGGTGTCGGGGCGCAGGATGGTTGCGCCGGTCACCACGCCGGCCAGCTGGACGAGGATCCCGGAGCGAACGACGATCGTCGGACCCAGCTTCCCTGCGATCCGACTGCCGATCTGCGCGCCCACGAGGACGGCCAGCCCGACGGGAAGCAACCACCGGCCGGCACTGACCGGAGTGAGGTGATGGGTGGCCTGCAGGAAGACGGCAAGGACGAACATCATTCCCGCCTGGGCCATCACCACGGTGGCGGCGGTGACCAGGCCGCCGCTGAAGCTCCGGTTTCGGAAGAGCCCCAGGTCGACCAGCGGATCCCGGCCGGACTGCCCCTTCCGCCGCTCGAACAGCACGAAGCCGGTGAGGCCGACGGCGGCGACGCCCAAGGCGACCACCACGGGCGACACCGACCACGACGCTTTCCACACGGCCATGCCGCCGAGTGCCAGTCCCACGCCCCGATTGACCAGCCAACCGTGATCGGGGCCGTCGGTCACGGCGAAGACGACGAGGAACAGGCCGACGGCGGCGAGCACTGCGCCAGGAAGGTCTAGGCGCAAACGGCGGTCGCGACGGACGTCGGCAGGCAGCGCGGCGAGTGCGGCCAACGCGGCGAGGGGTGCCACCACCACGTTGATGCGAAAGCCCCACCGCCAGGAGTAATCGCTGGTCAACCAGCCGCCGATGACTGGCCCGACCGCGGCAGCGGCTCCGGCGACGCCGCCCCACACGGCAAACGCCTTTGCCCGCGCCGGGCCCTGGAACGTCGTTGACAGAGTCGCAAGCGACGCCGGGAACAGCAGCGCCGCCCCGACCCCCTCGATCACCGCTTCGCCGACCACCAGCACCTCCGTGCTGTGAGCGGCCGACGCAAGGAACGAACCGCCCGCGAAGACAACGGCGCCGATGATGAAGGTCCGGCGCACGCCGACGAGATCGCCGATGCGCCCTCCGATGATCAGCAGGCTGCCGAGGGTGAGCGAGTAGCCGATGATCACCCACTGCAGGCTGCCGAGGTCGGTGTGCAGGTCGCGCCGGATCGTGGGGATGGCGACGTTCAGGATCGTCGTGTCGAGGGTGACGATCGCCACCACGGCGGCCATGGCCGTCAACGCCAACCAGCGCCGGGGGTGTTGAGACACTCCTTGATCACGCCCCAACCGGCTCGACGCTCCAGCGGACGATGCTGAAGCCACGGCCGATAGCCGCCTCCATCCGGTCGCGGTCGACCTGCCCGTCTCGTCCGATGAACGGCACGAAGGAGGTGATGCGTGGGTTGATCGCCATCATCCTGCGAAGTAGCCGCTCGACCTCTTCGACGTTCCGGATGAATTCGGGTCGCCCGAGAACGTCGCGCCCCCGGAGCCGTATCCGGATGGGCTCGCCCTCTCGAAGGTTCAACTTCCATCTCCCACCCGCAGGGGTGAGCAGGGTGTCGCCGTCCGGCACGTAGCTCACCGGCTGCCGGTAGGCCCGTCCGGTCTTGCGACCGGTGAACGAGAGCAACATCAGCCGGCGGTTCAGCGGTGTCTTGAACGGGAGCCGGAGCAGGAGCCGCATCGGGACGTTGATCATCCGCATGCGGCGCGCCCGCCGACGGAGGCGATCTGGGCGCATGGGGGTCTGGTGGCTCTTCGCTAGTTCGTGTGGGTGGGTGAGAAGTCAAGTCGGCCCGCGATGAGGTAGATCATCGCGATCAGGTTCTTCTTGTTGCGGTAGCCGCGAGCTCGCCGCTTGCTGGCTTGGACGAGCGAGTTGATGCCTTCCAG
>JBKPDO010000109.1:0-32145 GCA_046727955.1 bacterium
CTCGCCGTGGCCGCGGGCGGCCGGCCCGCCTACCTCTCGCGGGTCGACGGGCATCAGGGACTGGCCACGCTCGACCTGCTCGAGGCGGCCGGAGCGCTCGAGGCGCCGGGCTGCGAGCGGGGTCCCGGCGGGATGCCGACCGGGGTGGTGCGCGGCGAGGCCAACCACCGCGCCCGCCGCCACGCGCGCGGCCTGCTCCCCGACGCCGCCGTCGTCGCCGCGCAGGACTGCGCGCTGGCGCTGGCCGCACGGCGCGGGGCGGTGTGCGTGCACGAGATGGGCGGGCCGGACATCGGCGGCCGGCGCGACTTCGAGCTGCTGCTCGACCGGATCGACAGCCTCCCGGTCGAGGTCCTCTGCTACTGGGGCGCCCTGGACCTGTCCTACGTGCTGGAGCGCAAGCTCACACAGATCGGCGGCGACCTCTTCCTGGACGGCTCGCTCGGTTCCCACACCGCCGCCCTGTCCACGCCGTACGAGGACCGCCCGGACACCCGCGGCTCGCTCTACCACGACGACGCCGACCTGACCGAGCTGTACGTGCGCGCCACCATGGCCGGCGTCCAGGTGGGCGTGCACGCGATCGGGGACCTGGCCATCGGCCAGGCGCTGCGCTGCGCCAGGCGGGCGGTGCGCACCGTGGGGCGGACGGCCTTCGCCGCCTGCCGGCACCGCATCGAGCACGTCGAGCTGCTCGGCTCGGACGGCGCCGACCGCATGGCCGAGCTGGGCCTGGCCGCGTCGGTGCAGCCGGCGTTCGACGCCGCCTGGGGCGGACCGGACGGCATGTACGCGCGCCGGCTCGGCCAGCGCCGCGCCAAGAGCATGAACCCCTTCGGCGACCTGTGGCGGCGCGGCGTGCCCATGGCCGGCTCGTCGGATTCGCACGTCACCCCGCTGGACCCGTGGCACGGCGTGGCCGCGGCCGTCCAGCACCACCGCGAGCACCAGCGCCTCGGGCTGCCGGTAGCGCTCGAGCTGTTCACGCTGGGCGGGCGCGTGCTGGCCAGGCAGGAGCAGGCGACCGGCCGCATCGAGCCCGGCCAGCGGGCCGACCTCACCGCCTTCCCCGGCGACGCGCTCGCCGCCGACCCGCGCAGGCTCGAGGGCTCCGACGCCGTCTTCACCATGGTCGGCGGCAGGCTCGCCCACGGCCCCGAGGAGCTCTGCCTGGATACCGCCTCCAACTCCCAGAGCTGGAGCTGACCTGAGCGACCCAAGAGGGTGGCTATGGCACAGGCGCTCTTGGGGGGCCGTGGGGGGAGCGAGCTCCCCCCACATGAATCGATAACCGCCGCGACGAGGTGGTGAGCGGAACCGCCGTACGCGTCTAGACTCGGTTCGAACTCCAATGAGGGAGGCTGCAGCCTATGGCAACGTTCCGCGTCACCTATGCAACCTTGTCGGCCGACAACGAGGAGCTCCACGCCGCCTACGAGGAGGGCGTGCGCACGGCACGGTCCTGGCTGGGGCAGACCATCCCGGCCTACGTCAACGGCGAGGAGCGCACTGACGGCCCCACCTTCGAGCTCGTCAGCCCCAACGACTCCGGCCTGAAGCTCGCCACCGTTCACGAGGCGACCAAGCGCGACGTCGACGACGCGGTCGCGGCGGCCCGCGCCGCCGCCCCGGCCTGGGCGGGCACGCCGTGGCGGGAGCGGGTGGCCGTGCTCCGGCGCGCCGCCGACCGGATCAGCGACCGCTCCAACGAGCTGGCCGCCCTGATGAGCATCGAGGTCGGTAAGAACCGGCTCGAGGCGCTCGGCGACGTGGAAGAGGCCGCCGACCTGATCCGCTACTACTGCGACCAGGTGGAGGCCAACGACGGCTTCGACCACAGGATGGGGCAGCTCTTCCCCAACGAGCACACCCGCAGTGTGCTCAAGCCGTACGGGGTGTGGGCGGTCATCAGCCCCTTCAACTTCCCGATGGCGCTGTCGGCCGGGCCGGCCGGCGCCGCGCTGGTGGCCGGCAACGCCGTCGTGCTCAAGCCCTCGCCGCAGGGCTCCTTCACCGGCGTCAAGCTGTACGAGTGCCTGCGCGACGGCGGGGTGCCCGCGGGGGCCTTCCACTACCTCCCCGGCGGGGACGAGGCCGGCGCCGCGCTCGTGCGCCACCCCGGCGTGGACGGGATCACCTTCACCGGCTCCTACGCGGTCGGCATGGACGTGTACAAGCACTTCGCCACCAGCTACCCCAAGCCGACCGTGATCGAGATGGGCGGCAAGAACCCGGCGATCGTCTCGGCCCGCGCCGACCTGGACCTCGCCGCCGAGGGCGTGGCGCGCTCCGCCTTTGGCTACTCGGGCCAGAAGTGCTCGGCGTGCTCGCGGGTCTACGTCGAGCGCCCGGCGCTGGAGGAGTTCCAGGCCCTGCTGGCGGAGCGCGCACGCGCGGTGGTGGTCGGCGACCCGGTCGAAAGGCCGGTCTACATGGGGCCGGTGATCAGCCAGGAGGCGGTGGACCGCTACCGGCAGGCTGTCGAGGAGGCGGCCAAGGAGGGCCGCATCCTGGCCGGCGGTGAGCTGCTGGGCGGCAGCCGCGGGCTGCCGGACGGCAGCTACGTGGCGCCGACCGTCGTGGCCGACCTGGCCACCGACCACCGCTTGTTCAAAGACGAGCTATTCGTGCCGTTCGTGGTTGTCGCTGGGGTAGACTCGGTCGATGAGGGCCTGGCGCTCGCGAACGCCACCGATTACGGCCTCACGGCAGGGTTCTACTCGGCGGACGACAGCGAGATCCAGCGCTTCCTCGACGGGATCCAGGCGGGGGTGGTGTACGTCAACCGCCGGGCCGGGGCGACGACTGGCGCGTGGCCCGGTGTCCAGCCGTTCGGCGGCTGGAAGGGCTCCGGCAGCTCCGGCCGGGCCGGCGGGGGGCTCTATTACGTGCAGCAGTTCATGCGCGAGCAGTCCCAGACGGTGATCCGGTGAGCCGCAGGAGGGCTCCGGGGAACCTCGAGGGCCGGAGGGGTCGGGGGAACCCCAAGGGGGTGCCCCGGTGAGTCAAGGCCCGGTGAGTCAAGGCCCGCTGAGCCGGAGGTCGGCCGCCCCGGGCGAGGCTACCCCGTCGGCCTCGCCCGGGGCCCCACCCCACGCCGCCGGTGCCGCCGGCGAGCGTCCTGGCGCGTGGCTCGACCCCGCCCGTCCCGTCCCCGACCTCGTCACCGAGGTCCCCGGTCCCCAGGCGCGAAGGGTCCTGGAGCGCGACGCCCGCGTCACCAGCCCGTCCCTGCCGCGCGCCTACCCACTGGTGCCGCGCCGCGGCTTCGGCGCGGTGGTCGAGGACGTCGACGGGAACCTGTTCCTCGACATGAACGCCGGCATCGCGGTGGCCTCCACCGGTCACGCCCATCCCGAGGTGACCGCGGCGGTCCGCCGCCAGGCCGGCGAGCTGCTGCACTACTCGGCCAGCGACTTCTACCTGCCGATCTACTCGGAGATGTGCGAGGCGCTGGCCGCCACCGCGCCGATGTCCGCGCCGGTGCGGGTGTTCCTGACCAACTCCGGCACCGAGGCGGTCGAGGGCGCGATCAAGCTGGCGAGGGCCGCCACCGGTCGCCAGTACGTGATCAGCTTCTTCGGCGCCTTCCACGGGCGCAGCTACGGCTCGGTCAGCCTCACCGCCTCCAAAGCCAAGTACCACGCCGGCTTCGGCCCGCTGCTGCCTGGGGTGCTGCGAGCCCCGTACGGCTACTGCCACCGCTGCCCGCTGAACCTGACCTACCCGAGCTGCGACCTGGCCACGGTCGACTACCTGGAGCAGACCCTGTTCCGCTACGAGGTCGAGCCGAGCGAGGTGGCCGCCGTGGTGGTCGAGCCGATCCTCGGCGAGGGCGGCTACGTGGTCCCGCCGCCGGGCTGGCTGGCCAAGCTCAAGGCCACCTGCGAGCGGCACGGCATCCTGCTGGTGGCCGACGAGGTCCAGTCGGGCGTGGGCCGCACCGGACGCATGTGGGCGATCGAGCACACCGGGGTCGAGCCGGACGTGCTCTGCTCCGCCAAGGGGATCGCCTCCGGGCTGCCGCTCGGCGCCTTCATGGCGCGCGCCGACCTGATGACCTGGGGCGTGGGCGCGCACGGCTCCACCTACGGCGGCAGCCCGGTGCCCTGCGCCGCCGGGCTGGCGACCCTCGAGGTGCTGCGCGGCGAGAAGCTGCTGGACAACGCCACCGAGCAGGGCTCCTACCTGCTGGACGGCCTGCGGAACCTGCAGCGTCGCTACCCCTGGCTGATCGAGGAGGTGCGCGGCGTCGGGCTGATGATCGGGCTGGAGCTGCCGAGCGGCGCGCTGGCCGAGGAGCTGCAGCTGGCCGCCTTCCGCAAGGGGCTGCTGGTCCTGGAGGCGGGGGAGAGCGCGGTGCGCCTGTCGCCGCCGCTGATGGTCGACCGAGGGCAGTGCCAGACGGCCCTGCGGCTGCTGACCGAGTCGGCCGAGGAGCTGGCCAGCTCCTGCAAGCCGTCCCCTAGCGCCTGGGCAGAGGCGCGATGACGCCGTCACCCGCCGGCGGCAAGGTGGCGAGCATGCGCGACGCCGTCGCCGAGCTGGTCCGGGACGGTGACACCGTTGCGATCGAGGGGTTTACCCACCTCATCTCGTTCGCGGCGGGTCACGAGATCATCCGCCAGCGCCGGCGCGACCTGGTGCTGTGCCGGCTCACGCCCGACGTGGTCTACGACCAGATGATCGGCGCCGGGGTGGCGCGCAAGCTGGTGTTCTCCTGGCTGGGCAATCCCGGGGTGGGCTCGCTCCACGCCGTCCGGCGGCGGGTGGAGCGGGGCGACCCAGCCCCGCTCGAGCTGGAGGAGTACTCGCACTTCGGCATGGTGGGCCGCTACACGGCCGGCGCCGCCAACCTGCCGTTCTTCCCGCTGCGCTCCTACGACGAGAGCGATCTGCCGCGGGTCAACCCCAACATCCGCCCGGTCACCTCCCCCTTCGACGGCGAGGTGATCTACGCCGTGCCGCCGCTGCGGCCGGACGTCACCATCGCCCACGCGCAGCGGGCCGACCGGATGGGCAACACCCAGATCTGGGGGCTGCTCGGCTGCCAGCGTGAGGCCGCCTTCGCCGCGCGCCGCGTGATCGTGGTGGTGGAGGAGCTGGTCGACGAGTCGGTGATCCGCGCCGACCCCAACCGCACCCTGATCCCGGGACTTGTAGTAAACGCCGTGGTGGTCTGCCCGCGCGGCGCCCACCCCTCGTTCGCGCAGGGCTACTACGACCGGGACAACCACTTCTACCTGGAGTGGGAGGCGATCAGCCGGGACCCGGAGCGGCTGGCGGGCTGGCTCGACGAATGGGTCTACGCCCTGGCGGACCACGGCGAGTACGTCGACAAGCTGGGAGAGACCCGCTGGAAGCAGCTCACTCCGGCGCCGGCGCCATCGGGCAGCGTGGACTACGGAAGGTACCAATGAGCGAGCGCGGCTGGTCCCGGTCGGAGATGCTGGTCATCGCCGGTGCGCGGGCCCTCGAGGGGCGGCGGGTGTGCTTCGTCGGCATCGGCCTGCCGAACATTGCGGTCGCGCTGGCGCAGCGGACCGTCGCGCCCGACATCGAGCTGATCTACGAGTCGGGCGCGTACGGATCGCGGCCGGCGCGGCTGCCGCTGTCGATCGGCGACCCCTGCTTGGTGACCGGCGCCACCGCGGTGGTGAGCATGGTCGAGCTGTTCCAGTACTTCCTGCAGGGTGGCCTGGTGGACGTTGGCTTCCTTGGCGCCGCGCAGCTCGACCGGTTCGGCAACATCAACACCACGGTGATCGGCGACTACGCGCGGCCCAAGGTGCGCCTGCCCGGCTCCGGCGGCGCCTGCGAGATCGCCATCAACGCGCGCGAGGTTTTCGTGCTCATGCGCCAGTCGGCCCGCTCCTTCGTGGAGCGGATCGACTTCCGCACCAGCCCGGGGAACCTGGGCGGGCAGGCCAGCCGGGCGGCGCAGGGCTGGCAGGGCCGCGGCCCCTCGGTGGTCGTGACCGATCTGGGCCGCTACGACTTCGACCCGGAGACGGGGGAGATGCGCCTGGCCGCGATCCACCCGGGCGTCACCATCGAGGAGGTCCGTGCCGCCACCGGCTGGGACCTCAGGATCGCCGGCGACCTCGAGGTCACCCCGCTGCCGAGCGCCGAGGAGCTGCGCCTGGTCCGCCAGGAGCTCGACCCCGAAGGTGTGTACGTGAAGTGAGCCGGGTCTTTGCGCGGGGGAGCGGCCTGCCGCGGGTGGCCAGGGCGCGCGGCTGCCAGGTGTGGGACACCGGCGGCCGGCGCTACCTGGACGCCGCCGGCGGCGCGGTGGTGGTCGGCATCGGCCACGGCGACGCCTCGGTGGTCGCCGCCATCCGCGACCAGGCCGCCGAGGTCGCCTACGCCCACGGCACCATGTTCACCTCGGACGCGCTCGAGTCCTACGCGGAGGAGCTTGCCGCGGTCGTGCCAGTGGACGGCGCCCGCGTCTACCCGGTGTCCGGCGGCGCCGAGGCGGTCGAGACCGCTCTGAAGATGGCCCGCGCCTACCATCTGGCTCGCGGCGAGGACCGCCACCGGATCGTGGCGCGCTGGGGCTCCTACCACGGCAACACCCGTGGCGCGCTGGACGCCAGCGGCCGCGAGCCGCTGCGCCAGCCCTACCTGCCGTGGCTCGGCCAGGCAGTGCACACCCTGGCGGCCTACGAGTACCGCTGCCCCTTCGGCGCCACCCACCCGCACCGCTGCGGTGCCCGCTACGCCGAGGCGCTCGAGCGCGCCATCTTGGAGGCCGGCCCCGAGACCGTGGCCGCCTTCGTCGCCGAGCCGGTCGCCGGCGCGGCGCTCGGAGCGGCCGTCCCGCCGGACGACTACTGGCCGGCCGTGGTCGAGGTCTGCCGCCGCCACGGGGTGCTGGTGATCGCCGACGAGGTCATGACCGGCTTCGGCCGCACCGGCCAGTGGTTCGGCTGCGACCACTGGAAGGTGCGGCCCGACATCCTGGTCGCCGCCAAGGGGGCTGCTTCCGGCTACTGGCCGCTGGGCTTGGCGGTGGCCAGCGAGCGGGTCCACGACACCATCGCGGCGCACGGCTTCAGCCACGGCTTCACCTACTCCCATCACGTGGTGGGCGCCGCCGCCGGCCGGGCCGTGCTGCGCGTGCTCCAGGAGCGGAACCTGGTCGCCGCGGCCGAGACCAAGGGCAAGCGGCTGCGGGCAGGGCTCGAGCAGCGGCTCGGCGGCCACCGCGCCGTCGGAGACGTGCGCGGGCTCGGGCTGATGCTGGCGCTCGAGCTGGTCGCCGACCCGGCGACCCGGACGCCCTTCCGCCGGGCGGAGCGGGTCACCGAGCGCGTGGTGGCCGCCGCCCGCGAGCGCGGCCTGCTGGTCTACTCGTCCACCGGTTGCGCCGACGGGCGCGACGGCGACCTCGTCATGCTCGGCCCACCCCTGGTGATCAGCGACGCCGAGGTCGACGAGGCGGTCGACCTGCTGGGCGCGGCGATCGAGGAGGTGGTCCCGCCGTGAGCGATTGTGGGTTACCCTCCTCTGACGCGAGCAGGAACGGTGGGATGGCTGCAGCACATGCCTGAGGAGCGGACGCCGGGCCCGCCTCGGCGGGGAGCGGCACGGTGGTCGCCGCGTGGTCGCGCCGTCCGGCTCGCGCTCGCGGCGGTCGGGCTGCTCGCACTGGTCGCGGTCGGCAGCCTGCGGCAGCCGCCCGGCGCCACCAGCGGCAGCCCCCGCTTCCCAAGTGCCCTGGTCGAGACCCTGGCGCTGCTCGCCTTCCTCGGCGTTCTCGCCGGCGCGGGACTCGCCGCCTGGACGCTGCTGCCCGGCAGGGGCCTGGTCGTCCCGCGGCGGCGGCGGCACGGTTCCTTCTACTGGCCGCTGATCCTGTTGCTGTCCGTGCTGGTGCTCGCGTGGCTGCGGAAGGCCGGCTGGCTCGATGGGCTGCTGCGCCTCGTGGACCGGGGCCAGCAGAGCACGCCGGTCACCGCGCCGGCCCTGTCGACCGTGCCGCCTCAGCCCTTGCCGCGAGGCGGCCCGCGCTGGCTGCCCTTCGTCCTGGTCGGCACGCTGCTCCTCGGCCTGGCCGTGGCGGTCCTGATCCGGTCGGAGCTGGCACGGCGGCGCCGCGCGGCGCTGGCGCGTCCCGGCGAGCTCGCCGAGCTGTTCGACCACGCTCTGGACGACCTGGAGCATGAGACCGACCCGCGGCGCGCGGTGATCGCCGCCTGGATCCGGATGGAGCGCGGCCTGGCCGCCGCCGGCCTGCCGCGGCACGCGGCCGAGGCGCCGTTCGAGTACGCCGCGCGCGTGCTCGAGCGCGCCAGCGTGCAGCCTGCCTCGGTCAGCCGTCTCGCCGACCTGTTCGAGCAGGCGAAGTTCAGCCAGCACACCATCGACGAGCGGATGCGCCAGGCGGCCGTCGAGGCGGTGACCGCGATCCGCGAGGAGCTGGCGGCGCAACAGGAGCTGCTCGACGCGGCCACGGGATCGCCAGAGGTGGTCAGGTGACCGCCACGGTCGCGCGCGTGGCCGCGGTGGTCGTGCTGGCCACCCTGGCGCTCATCGCCGTCGTGCAGCTCGCCCCTGAGCGTCGCGAGGTGGCCTTCTCGGTCTATCTGCTGCTGCTCGGCGCGGCCGCGCTGCGCCTGCTGGTGCGCCTGGTCCGGCTCACCCACCCGCCACCGGGGCCCTCGCGGTTCGACGCGGCCATCCGCGCCCGCCCGGAGCCGCCAGCGCCCCCGGCCGAGCTGGAGGCGCTGCGCCGCATGCTCGCCCTGGCCAGCGCCAGCGGGGTCTACGCCCACACCCGGCTGCGCCCGGAGCTGCAGGCGATCGCCGCCGAGCTGCTGGCCTGGCGCCAGGGGGTCGACCTGTCGAAGGAGCCCGCCGCCGCGAGGGCAGCGCTCGGCGAGGCGACCTGGGAGCTGTTGCGGCCCGACCGCGAGGAGCCGGTCGACCACGACGCGCCCGGCCTGCCGCCCGCGCTCCTCGCCAGGATCGTCGCCGACCTTGAGGGGGTGCCACAGCGGTGACAGCACCGACCAAGGGAGCGCCCGCCGACCTCCCCCCGTTCGGCCTCCAGGAGGCGCGCTCGCTCGCCACCGGCCTGCTCGACCAGGTCGAGCGCGCCGTGGTCGGCAAGCGCGAGGCGCTGGAGCTGGTCCTGCTCGGCCTGCTGGCCGACGGGCACGTGCTGCTCGACGATTACCCGGGGCTGGCCAAGACGCTGATCGCACGCTCCTTCGCGCAGGTCACCAGGCTCCATTTCGCGCGCGTGCAGTTCACCCCCGACCTGATGCCCTCGGACGTGACCGGCTCGTCCATCTACAACCAGCGCCTGGCCGACTTCGAGTTCCGCCCCGGCCCGGTGTTCACCAACCTGCTGCTCGGCGACGAGATCAACCGGTCGCCGCCAAAGACCCAGGCCGCACTGCTGGAGGCGATGCAGGAACGGCAGGTCACCATCGACGGGGTCACCCGCCGGCTGGAGCGGCCCTTCCTGGTCATCGCCACCCAGAACCCGATCGAGTACGAAGGCACCTACCCGCTGCCAGAGGCGCAGCTCGACCGCTTCCTGCTGCGCCTGCAGGTTGGCTACCCCTCACGGGGCGCCGAGTGGGAGATGGTCGCGAGGCGGCTGCAGCGCGGCGCCGACGAGATCCAGCTCGAGCCAGTCGCCACACCCGCGGAGGTGCTCGCCGCGCAGCGGGCGATCGAGCAGGTCCACGTGGCCGAGAGCCTGGGCCGCTACATGGTCGAGCTGGTAAGCGCGACGCGTGCCAGCCCACGGGTCCAGGTCGGCGCCAGCCCGCGCGGCACGCTCGCCCTGCTCAAGACCTCGCGAGCCAGGGCGGCGGTGGCCGGACGCGACTTCGTCACGCCAGAGGACGTCAAGGCGGTGGCGGTCCCGGCGCTGGCGCACCGCCTGATCCTGCGCCCGGAGCTATGGGTCAGGCGGGTGCGGAACGAGGAGGTCATGCGCGAGCTGCTCGAGCAGGTGCCCACCCCGCGCGCGGAGGAGCCGCAGGCTCCCGCCTCACCGGCCGGCAGGCGGCGATGAGCGCGGCGCCGGAGGTCCAGGCGCGTGGGCCCTCGGCCACGGTGCCCACGGAGCCTTCGGTGCCCACGGCGCCGACGGTGCAGTGCCGGCCCTCACCCAAGCTCGCCGGCTACGCGGGCCTTGCGGCGACCGCGCTGCTGGCGGGACTCGCCCTGCGCCGGCCGGAGCTGGTCGCGCTCGGCGCCCCGCTGGCGCTGCTGCTGGTCGTGGGCCTGGCCCTGGCGCGCCGGCCCGAGGTGCAGGTCGAGGTCGCCCTCGACCGGGAGCGCGCGATCGAAGGCGACGAGGCGACCATGACCATCACGCTGCACTCGGCCGCGCCGGTGGCAAGGCTCGAGCTGCTCCCGGTCGTGCCGGAGCGGCTCGCCACCCCGGAGCAGCCCAGAGCCCGCTCCATCAGGCTGGCGCCCGAGAGGACGCCGCGGCCGGCATCGCCGGCCGCTCCGGCCCCTTGGCCGCGCACCGTGCGGGTCGACCTGCGCTGCCAGCGCTGGGGCGCGTACGTGCTCGGCATTGTCCACCTGCGCGCCCACGACCCGCTGCGCCTGCTGGCCTGGGAGTGGCGCGTGGACGGGCGCGCCCAGCTCATCGTCCACCCTGAGCCGCGCTCGCTGCGCGCGCTGGTGCGCCCGTTCGAGACGCAGGTGTTCGCCGGCAACCAGGTGTCGCGCCAGCGCGGCGACGGCATCGAGTTCGCCGACGTGCGGCCGTTCCAGCCGGGGGACCGCGCCCGCTCGATCAACTGGCGCGCCAGCGCCCGCCGTGGCGCTCCCTGGGTCAACGAGCGTCATCCCGAGCGCAATACCGACGTGGTGCTGTTCCTGGACAGCTTCGTGGACCTGGGTGGCGACGGGCCGAGCACGCTGGACCGTGCCGTCGGGGCGGCCGCCTCGCTGGCGAGCGCCTACCTGGCCAGGCGCGACCGGGTCGGGCTGGTCGGCTTCGGCGGCATCGTGCGCTGGCTGCAGCCGGGCAGCGGCCACACGGCGCTCTACCGGCTGCTGGACACGCTCATGGAGACGCAGATCTTCGCCACGGTAGGCTGGCGCGGCGTCCGCCAGCTCCCACCCCGCACGCTGCCGCCAAAGGCGCTGATCGTCGCGCTCACCCCGCTGATCGACGAGCGCGCCATCACCGCGCTGTTCGACCTGCTCGCCCGCGGCTATGACCTGGCCATCGTCGACGTGTCCCCGCTGCTCGACCCCGGCCCCGCACCCTCCGACCGGGCGGGGCCCTCGCCTCACGCCTCACCCTCCGCTTCCGCCGGGCCTTCCGCCCTGGCCGCACCCTCCGTTCACCCATCACCCTCCGCTCCCACGTTCGACAATCGAAGGTGGTGGCGCCGCCGGGGGCGGGCGCGCCGGCGTGACCAGGCGGCCTCGCTGGCCGAGCGGCTATGGGCACTCAAGCGGGAGGCGCTGCGTCACCGCTACACGCAGCTCGGCGCGGCGGTGGTGGAGTGGCGAGTGCCGACCGAGCTGGAGCAGGTGCTGTTCGAGGTGGAGGCATGCCGGCGCCGCGCCGCGCGCGTACCCGGCTAGTGGTGGCCGCCGCCACGGTGGCGGTCGCGGCCTGCCTCGCGCTGGCGCCGCTGGTCTCCACGCGGGTGCCACGCGAGCTGCTGGCGCTGCTTGGCGCGCTCGGCGTGCTGCTGGCCCTTGGCGCGGCCTGGCGCTGGCAGGCGCTGGTCCCGGGCGCGGTGGCGGTGCTGGCCGCCGAGTACGCGGTCTCGCTGTACCAGCGGGGCGGGCCGGTCGATGCGCGCGCACCGCTGTTCGCCGCCGGGTACCTGCTGCTCGCCGAGCTGGCGCACTGGTCGACCGAGGCGCACAGCCTGGTGCGCGACGAGCCCGCCGTCCTCGTCCACCGCCTCGCCGTCCTCGCCCTGCTGCTACTCGCCACCATCACCCTCGGCGCGCTCATCCTGCTCGCCGCCGGGCTGCCCATCGCCGGTCCCGTCGCTCGTCTCGCCCTCGGCATCACCGCCGCCACCATCACCCTGGCCCTGATCGCGGGCCTGACTCGCCGTGGCCCTGCAGGTGAATGAGCGCCTCGTGGCGAGCCAGCCAGTGGCTACGTGTCACCAGTGCCGGCTTCGAACACGTCCTCCACCATGAGCCTGGCCCTCTCAGGCGGGCCCTCGTCGGGAAAGACCTCTTCGACAAGACTGAAGACATCCTGAGGCGACGTCAGATCCAGCCGCTGGATTAGGAATCTCATGTCATCGGCGTCCTGTGGCCGGGCGGCCAGCACCTTCATCGCCAGCAGGTGCTCCGGAGACGCCGCCGACACTCGCAGGCCAGGATGATCGAACACGCGAGGTGCAGCTTCATCGCCGCCTGGAGCGACGTACGAGCTTGCCTGCTCGTTGAGCCACCAGTATGGAAGTCCCAGTTGGTCGGCGACCGATCGAGCCTCCTCGACCACGACGCCGTGAGGTTCGAAGATCGCGTCGATGTCGCGTGTTGACCGCCGTGCGTCGTAGGCCAACGCCATCGCTGCTCCGCCGAAGACGTAGATGTCGGCTACGACGCCACGACGGGCGAGCCGCTCTCCCAGGCAGCGGAAGGCCTCCTCGATCGCCGCACGGTCCAGGAGCGGGCCGGCGTTGCTCACGCGACTTCCAACGCCTGCGCGGCGACGAAGACGCCTCGCCGGCGGAACGCGGCCGGGGCATGCACGACCGCATCGACCCGAGCAGCAGGCGTGTTGAACGGGAACCAGAAGCGCCGAAGCCGCCTCGCCTCGCTCCATGACGGCGCACCGCGCCCATCCCGAGCCGCCAGATGCTCCGCGAGCGCACCCAAGAACACGTCCCAGCGCTGATCTCCGGTTGGTCGAGGCTCCTGAGCAAGCAGGCTAGTCCGCGTCTCGACGGGTTCGTGGCGGTACTCCTCCAGGAACTCGGCGATTAGCCGCCACCGTGTCCTGTCATCCGCGCCAGCCAGCCAGCCCGCGAGCTCGTCGAGCGTCGCGGCTCGGTACGCGGAAACCTCCTCAGCGGTCATGGTCGTCAAGATAACTCACTCGAGCAGGGCGATGAAGCCGGGAAGCCGGCGCGGGTCGACCAGCTCACCCAGCCGAGCGACCAGGGCGGTCCCACCCCACGTTTGCTCATGGACCTCCTCGGCCCACACTGCGTCGTCCTCTGTCAGCTCTCTGACCTCGATCATCGCGCTACCTACTACCCCGTAGCCCGCGTTCCGGCGCGGATCCCCGGTGGTCAGCGTGAGCGGGTGGCGCGCTGGCGCACCTGGTTGTGGGCGGCGTCGAAGCGGCGGCGGGCGTGGGCGAGCAGGCGTCTGGCCCAGGCGAACTCGGTCGAGAGCAGGGCCAGGCCGGCCAGGATCACGGCGATGCCGGGACCCGGGACGACCAGCATGACCACGCCGGCGGCGACCAGCGTCAGCCCGACCACCAGCACAACCATGCGCCACGTCTGCCTGGCGACCCGGTTCAGGATCGGCGACATCTCGGTCACACCTCCGGGCCGCGGGGCCAGCGGGTCGGGACCGGCCCGCCGCGATCCGGCGCCACCCCGCCGCGATCCGGCGCCATCTGGCTGGGACCCGGCGCGGGCTGCCCAGGACCCGGCGCGGGCTGCCCAGGACCGGGAGGCGGCTCCCCGGGGACCGGGGCGGGCTGCTGGCCGGACCCCGGGGGCCATCCCCAGCCCTCGGGCCGGCCACCGTGCCGGTGGCCTTGCCCAAGGGCGATCGCCCTGGCCAGGTCCGTCGGCGTGACCACGCCGACCAGGCTGTCCCCGTCGAGGACCAGCGCCAGGGTCTGCCTGGCCGCCGCCAGCTTGGCGGCGACTTCCACGGCCGAGTCGTCGGGGTGGGCCGTGACCACCGCGTTGAGCGGTCGGGCCAGCTCGCTGACCCGCACCTGCGGGCGCCGCTCCGGCGGCAGCCGGCGCAGCGCGTCCAGGCTCACCAGCCCGGACAAGCGGCCGTCGAACTCCCGCACCGGGAAGGTCAGGTGGCGGTGGTGGGGCGCGAAGCGCTCCAGGAACCCTTCGACCGTGAACCAGGCGGGGCCGACGATCGGATCGGGGCTCATCACGTCGCGCACCCGCCGACCGCCGAGGCTCGCGCGCAGGCTGGCGGTCTGCGCCTCGCTGCGGGCCGCGCCGAGCACGAACCAGCCGATCAGCGCGGTCCACAGGCCGCCGGCATTGCCGGCGAAGAGGAAGGCGAACAGGCCGAGGCCGATCAGCACCGCGCCGAGACCCTGGCCAACCCGCGCCGCCGTGATCGCGGCGCGGGTCCGGTCGCCATGGCGGCGCCACAGGATCGCGTGCAGGACCCGACCGCCGTCCAGCGGCGAGCCGGGGATCAGGTTGAACACGGCCAGGGTGCCGTTCATCACCGCCAACCATTGCACCGTGCCGATGACCAGCCCGCCCACGCCGAGCGCGCCGAGCAGTAGGGAAAGGCCCCAGAACAGCCCGCCCAGCACGAGGCTGGTGAGCGGTCCGACCCCGGCCACCAGGAGCTGCAGCCTCGGGGTCGGCAGCTCGCCGCGGATACGGGCGACCCCACCGAACAGCCAGAAGGTGATGTCCTCGACCTCGACCCCGGCGGCTCGCCTGGCCGTGATCGCGTGGCTCAGCTCGTGCGCCACCAGAGAGCCGAGGAACAGGCCGGCCGCGCCGAGCGCGGCGGTCCAGTAGGCCCCGCCGCTGTAGCCGGGGAAGCCGAACGGCAGCAGCCGCGTGGCCAGCGACCAGGAGACAAGCGCCAGCACGACCAGGATGCTCCAGTCGAAGCCGACGCGGAAGCCACCGATCTCAAAGGTGGCGGGACGATGTCGCTGCTGCATCTGCACTCTCTCCTCCGGCTGCGATCTGCGTGGGCGACAGCCGAAGGTCTCTCCCGCCCCGCGGGGCCGGCGCACCGGGCAGATGCCGTGATGGCGGTGTCACCGAACCGGGATACTCCCCTTCGTGACGTCCAGGATACGCCCCCACCCGCTCAAGCTCCCGTAAAAGATCCCTGACGGCGCGGCCCCGCCCCGGATATGCTCGTATCGGTGTGGTGGGCTCGGGTTCGCCGTGGTCCGCAGCGACGCGGAGGGGAGGCCGGTGCGCATGGCTGTCTCGGAGTACTGGAACCCGAAGACGGAGACCCTGAGCCGCGAGGAGCTCACCGGCCTGCAGCTCACCAAGCTGCGGCGGCTGTGCGAGTGGGCGGTTGCGCGCAGCCCCTGGTACCGCGAGTCGTTCAAGCTCGCCCGCTTCGAGCCAGAGCAGCTTCGGACGCTGGACGACCTGCACAGGATCCCCTTCCTCACCAGGGAGCAGTGGATGGCGTCCCAGGCGGAGCACCCGCCGTTCGGCCGCCTTCCGGTGGCTGGCCCGGAGGCGGCCATCCGCTACCACACCACCTCGGGCACCACCGGGCGGGAGCCGCTGCGCGCCCTCGACACCGCCAAGGACTGGGCCTGGCAGGCGGAGATGTGGTGCTACGGCTTGTGGGGCTTTGGCGTGCGGCCGAGTGACGTCGCCTACGTCGCGTTTGGATATGGGTCGTTCATCGGCTTCTGGGGCCTGCACTACGGGCTGGAGAAGCTGGGCGCGCTCAATATCCCGGGCGGCGCGCAGACCACCGAGAGCCGGGTGAAGCAGATCCTCAGCTTCGGCGCCACCGTGGTCGCCTCCACGCCGACCTACGCCCTGCGGCTGGCGCAGGAGGCCGACAGGCTCGGGGTCGACCTGACGTCGAGCCAGGTGCGCCGGCTCATCCTCTCCGGCGAGCCGGCCGGCTCGATCCCGCAGACCAAGGCGCTGATCGAGCGCCTGTGGGGGGCGCTGGCCGGCGACACCGCTGGCATGACGGAGATCGGCACGATCATGGTCTTCGAGTGCTCGCACCAGCCTGGTGGCACCCACATCATCGAGGACCATTTCATCGAGGAGGTGGTCGACCCGGCCAGCGGCGCCTCAGTCGGCTACGGCGAGCAGGGCGAGCGAGTGGTCACCTCCTTCGGCCGCGGGATCATGCCGCTGCTGCGCTACCGCTCGGCCGACCTGGTCTGCAGGGTGCCGGCATCGCAATGCAGCTGCGGTCGCGGCTTCGACCTCTACGACGGCGGGATCCTCGGCCGGGTCGACGACATGAAGCTGGTGCGCGGCACCAACATCTACCCGCGCGCGGTCGAGGGGATCGTGCGGGAGTTCCCGGCGATCGAGGAGTTCCAGCTGCTGCTCACGCGCGACGAGCGCCAGTTCGACCGCATCGTGCTGCGCGCCGAGCTGCCCCCGGGCGCCTCGGGCGACTCCTGGCAGGAGATCTCGGCGCACCTGGCCAAAGCCCTGGCGGAGGCGCACGAGGGCCTGCGCTTCGAGGTGGAGCGGGCCAGCCCGGGCGAGCTGCCGCGCTTCGAGCTGAAGGCGCGACGCACTGTGGACCTGCGCGACCAGCCGATTGGAGCCTGAGGATGAGCGCGACCACCGACCTGCTGGGCCGGCCGACCACCGCGGTCGAGAGCGAGCTGCTCGACCTCTACCGCCGGCTCAAGGCGGTGCTCGAGCGCGACGACCTCGAGCCCTGCACGCGCGCCGCCGCGCGCGGCGCCCTGGTGGCGCTCTGGAATGGCGTCAACGACCTGGCGCTGGAGCACGAGCAGCTGATGGATCTCGGCGTCTAGCGTCGCCATCGCCATCGCCATCGCCATCGCCGTCGCCGTCGCCGTCGCCGTCGCCGTGGTCTCCGTCTCCGTTCCACGTGGCCGCCGGCCGGGGCCGGCAGTACACGATCTGGCCCTGCTCGAGGCCGAGCAGCTCGGCCTCGTCGCGTGAGAGCTGGGCGAGCACGCGCTGGCCGTCGGCGAGCAGCAGCTCAGCGCGGACCTCGAAGCCGAGGTGGAGGAGCCGCTCGATCATCGCCTCGGTGGCGTCGTCGTCCGGCTCGAGGCTCACGTCGAGGTCGTGCGGGCGCAGCACGGTCTCGCCGAGGCGCGTCACCGGGCCTACGAAGCGCATCACGAAGTCGTTGGCGGGCCGCTCGTACAGCTCCCGGGGGCCGCCGACCTGCTCGACCCGGCCCCGGTTCATCACCACGATGCGGTCGGCCAGCTCCATCGCCTCTTCCTGGTCGTGCGTGACGAACACGCTGGTCACGTGCATCTCGTCGTGCAGCCGGCGCAGCCACGCCCGAAGCTCCGAGCGCACGCGCGCGTCGAGCGCGCCGAAGGGCTCGTCGAGCAGCAGCACCTTCGGCTGCACCGCCAGGGCGCGGGCCAGCGCCATGCGCTGCCGCTGGCCGCCCGAGAGCTGCGAGGGGTAGCGCTCGGCCAGCCCGGTGAGCTGGACCAGCTCGAGCAGCTCGTTGACCCGCTGCCGCACCTCCGCCTTGGGCCGGCGGCGGATGTCGAGGCCGAAGGCGACGTTTTTGCGAACGGTCATGTGCTTGAAGGCGGCATAGTGTTGGAACACGAAGCCGATGCCGCGGCGCTCGACCGGCACGGCGGTCACGTCGCCGCCGTCGAGCAGGACCGCGCCGGCGTCGGGCTGCTCGAGCCCGGCGACCACGCGCAGCAGGGTGGACTTGCCGCTCCCGCTGGGCCCGAGCAGGGCCACAAGCGATCCGCTCGGCACCTCGACGGAGACTCCGTCGAGCGCGCTGAAGTCGCTGAAGCGCTTGGTGACGTCGCGGACCTCGATCGACATCAGTGGCCCTCCCTTCTTCTGAGCCCAGTGCCGACCCGGAAAACGGCTTGCCCGGTTGGCGCCGGGCTCCCCTGGTCGCCATCGTGCGTCATACGTATCACCTCGCGAGGCGTCGACCGGGCAAACGTTTGGAAGGAAGGCACTGCGGTCATCGCCAGCAGGGTGAGCAGCGCCAGGAGGGCCAGGGCGAGTGCGGCCCCGTAGGCGCCGGCCTGGTCGAACTGCTCGAAATGGTTCTCGACGAACAGGGTAAGGGTCTCGGTCTGGCCGGCAAGGCGGCCGGAGACGATCGCCACCGCGCCGAACTCGCCCAGCGCCCGGGCAGTGGTGAGCACCACGCCGTAGGCCACGCCCCAGCGGATCGCCGGCAGGGTCACCCGCAGGAAGGCGCTGAGCTTGGAGGCGCCGAGGGTGCGTGCGGCCTCCTCCTGCTCGGTGCCGACCTCCCTGAGCACCGGCGTCACCTCGCGGACCACGTAGGGCAGGGAGATGAACACGGTGGCGAGCACCATGCCGGGCAGGGCGAAGATGACCTGGATCCCGCGCTCGGCGAGCCAGGAGCCGACCCAGCCGGTCTGACCGTAGACCAGCACCAGCGCCAGGCCGACGACCACCGGCGAGATCGCGAACGGCAGGTTGATGACCGAGTCGAGCACCCGCTTGCCCAGAAATTGCTGGCGCGCCAGCACCACCCCGCAGGCCACGCCGAACACGGTGTTGAGCGGCACGGCGATGGCCGTGATCAGGATGGTGAGCCAGAAGGCGTGGAGCGCGTCCGGGGTGGTGACCGCCCGCCACACCGGCGCCACGCCATGCCCGAACGTCCGCCACACGATCGCGCCCACCGGCAGTACCAGCACCATGGCCAGGTAGCCGAGGGCGACCGTGCGCAGCGCGACCCTGCTCTTACCCGGCACGGCGGGTCCTCCGGCGCGAGATGAGGTTGAGCGAGGCCAGGACCAGCAGGGAGAGCGCGAGGAGGACCACCGAGACGGCGGCCGCGCCGCCGGGGTCGTCGCTCTCCACCAGCGAGAAGACGTGCACTGAGGCCACCTCGGTGCGGTAGGGGATGTTCCCCGACAGCAGCACCACCGAGCCGAACTCGCCGATCGCGCGGGCGAAGGCGAGCGCCGCCCCGGCCATGATCGCCGGGGTCATGGCGGGCAGCACGATGCGGCGGAAGGTGGTGAGCGGCCGCGCGCCGAGGCAGCGGGCCGCCTCCTCCGCGTCCGGCTCGATGGTGAGCAGCACCGGCTGCACCGCGCGGACCACGAACGGCAGCGTCTCGAAGGCGAGCGCCAGCAGCACGCCGACCCTGGTGTAGGCGAGGTTGAGGCCGAGCGGGCTGTGCGGGCCGTAGAGGGCCAGCAGGGTGACCCCGGCGACGATCGTGGGCAGCGCGAACGGCAGGTCGATCAGGGAGTTGACCAGCCGCTTGCCGGGAAACTCGTCGCGCGCTAGCACCCAGGCGATGATCGTGCCGGTCACTACGTTGAGCGCCACCACCGCCAGCGAGATCAGGAAGGTGAGGCGCACCGCGGCGACCGCCTGGGGCGCGGTCGCCGCACGCCAGAACGAGGCGGCCCCGTCGCTGGAGGAGCGCCATACCACCGCCGCCAGCGGCAGCAGCACGAGCACGCTGAGGTAGGTGGTCACCAGGCCACGCAGCAGCCCGCCGCCGCCGATCCTCAGGGACCGGGCGGCGGGGCGGGTCCCGGCGGCGCCGGTGGCGTCAACTGCCAAGCGACACGCCCACCTTGCGCTCGACCTCGGCCATGATCCCGGAGCTCTTGTCGAAGAAGCGCTTGCTCACGTCGTCCCAGCCGCCCAGGTCGGCGATGGTGAACAGGCCGGAAGGCTTGGGGAAGCGGTCGGCGCCGGCCGCCTGCGGGTTGACGGGCCGGTAGCCCTTCTGGGCGAAGATCGCCTGACCCTCGGGCGAGCGCAGGAAGTCGACGAAGGCCTTGGCCTGGGTGGGGTGCTTGCTCTTGGTAGTCACCGCGATGGGGTTCTCGATCAGGATCGTCTGGTCAGGGACGACGTAGTCGACCGGCTGGTTGGCCTGCTGCGCGGCGATCGCCTCGTTCTCGTAGCCGATCATCACGTCGCCCTTGCCGCCGACGAAGGTCTGCAGCGCCTCGCGGGCCGACTTGTCCTGCACCGGGACGTTGCGGAAGAGCTGCTCGAGGTAGCTGACCGCCTGGTCCGGAGTCTTGCCCGCCTTGATCTGGGCGCCGTAGGCGGCCATGACGTTCCAGCGCGCGCCACCGGAGGAGAACGGGTTCGGGGTGATCACCTCGACGCCGGGCCTGACCAGGTCGTCCCAGGTGTGGATGCCCTTGGGGTTGCCCTTGCGGACCACCAGCGCGACCACGGAGTCGGTGACCATGCCCTTGTAGGCGCCGTTGCTCCAATTGCTGTTCACCAGGCCGGCGTCGACCAGCTTGCTCATGTCCGGCGCAAGCGAGAACGCCACCACGTCGGCGGTCAGCCCGTTGGCCACCGCCCGCTGCTGGTCGCCGGAGGCGCCGTACGACTGGCTGAAGGTGACGCCCTTGCCGGCCGAGGTCTTCTGGAAGGCCGGGATGAGCGCCCCGTAGGCCTCACGGGGCGTCGAGTAGGCCACCAGCGACAGCCGCGCCTGGCCGCCGCCTCCCCCGGAGGCGCCACAGCCGGCCGCGAGCAGTGTGGCGACGGCGAGCAGCACGACCGGCATCATGACGCGACGCATAAGGCCCTCCATTCAGCACCTTCCCTACTGAATTAGTAGAGAATGCCATGAACGGAGGGCCATGGCTAGAGGGAACGTCGCGCCATTCTTGCGCCGTCCACTGGGCTCCCGGCGGACGGTGACAGGGCGCGGGCCGGACCTCTCGGCGTCACCACGGGCGCGGCGGGCCGCGGTCAGCCAGAATAGGCGCATGCGAGTATCAGCCAAGGCGGATTACGCGGTGCGGGCGGCGGCCGAGCTGGCCGCGGCGGCCGGCACGGGGCCGGTCAAGGGCGAGCGGATCGCCGAGGCGCAGCGCATCCCGCTGAAGTTCCTCGAGAACATCCTCGCCGAGCTCAAGCGCGACGGGATCGTACAGAGCCAGCGCGGCGCCGAGGGCGGCTACTGGCTCGCACGCCCCGCCGACCAGGTGACCGTGGCCGACGTCATCCGGGCGGTGGACGGCCCGCTCGCCAACGTCCGCGGCTTGCGGCCGGAGGCGGTGGAGTATACGGGCAGCGCCAAGCACCTGCTCGACGTCTGGATTGCCGTGCGCGCCTCGCTCCGCAACGTGCTGGAGCGCGTCACCCTCGCCGACCTCGTCGCCGGCGAGCTCCCCGGCGTGGTCCACGCCCTCACCGGCGACCCCGAGGCCTGGATCTCCCACTGAGCGGGACGCGCCACCTCCTCGGCATCGGCCAGCCGGTGCGCTGAGCCTCACCGATGACCAGGCATCGTCCGCATTGGAATCGATGGCTGGGTAGTAGAGTGTGGCCATCGCGGGAGCAACCGGGAGGGCGGTGTGCGCGTGCCGGAAGGCGACGCCGTGCAGGTCAAGGGACTCACGAAGTCGTACGGGGACGTACGGGCGGTCAGGGGGATCGACTTTCGCATCGCGCGGGGGGAGGTCTTCGCGCTGCTGGGGCCGAACGGCGCCGGCAAGACCACCACCGTGGAGATCCTGGAGGGCTACCGCAAACGTGACGGAGGCGACGTCTCGGTGCTCGGCCACGACCCCGGCAAGGGCGGGCGCGACCTGAAGGTTCGCATCGGGATCGTATTGCAGTCGACCGGCATCGACCCCTACCTCACCGTGTCCGAGACGATCGCGATGTACAGCGGCTACTACCCGCACCCGCGGCCGGTCGACGAGGTGATCGAGCTCGTCGGGCTGTCGGCCAAGCGCGATATGCGGGTGGTCAAGCTCTCCGGGGGCCAGCAGCGCCGCCTCGACGTGGCGATCGCGCTGGCCGGGGATCCGGAGCTGCTGTTCCTGGACGAACCCACCACAGGGTTCGACCCCTCCGCTCGCCGGGGTGCGTGGGAGGTGGTGAAGAACCTCGCCGCCCTCGGCAAGACCGTGCTGCTCACCACCCACTACATGGACGAGGCCCAGTACCTGGCCGACCGGGTCGCGATCATCGCGGACGGTCAGATCGTCGGGGAGGGCACGCCGGACACGCTCGCGGGACGTGATCTGGCGACCAAGCACGTGCGCTTCCGCCTGCCGGATGGCGTCTCCCCACCCGCCGACCTGCCCGCCGGGCAGGTGGTGGACGGGTTCACCGAGTTCACCACCGACGACCCGGTCCGCGTGCTCTACCGTCTCCTCGGGTGGGCGATCGATCGTGGGGTCGAGCTGGACGGGTTCGAGGTGACCCGACCGTCGTTGGAGGACGTCTACCTGCAGCTGACCGGGAGGCCGCATAGCGAGGAGCCCGCCGAGCTGGAGCCGGCCGGTCGGGGCAGGAGGAGGCAACGGTGAACGCGCCGGAGTTGACGCTGCGCCAGGTGCGCTACACCAACAAGGCGTTCTGGCGGAACCCGGCCTCGGCGTTCTTCACCTTCGCGTTCCCGCTGATGTTCCTGGTCATCTTCACGGCGCTCCTCGGCAGCGGGCACGTCCTAGTCGAAGGGCGGGAGGTCGCCCAGTCGACCTACTACGTCGCGGCGATGGCGGCGTTCTCGGTGATCACCGCCTGCTACACCAACATGGCCGTCTCCGTGACCTTCCAGCGCGACGCGGGCATCCTCAAGCGCACCCAGGGCACCCCGCTGCCGGGTGGCGCCTACCTGAGCGCGCGCGTGCTCCACTCCATGCTGATCGCGCTCCTGCTGGTGGTTATCACCGCCGCGTTCGGGAAGGCGTTCTACAGCGCGGCACTCCCGTCCGGCGGGACGCTGCTGCGGTTCCTCGTGGTGCTGCTGGTCGGGTCGGCCAGCTTCTGCGCGCTGGGCCTGGCGATGACCGCGGCCATCCCCAATGCGGACGCCTCACCGGCCGTGGTGAACGCCACGATCCTGCCGCTGTTGTTCCTTTCCGGCATCTTCATCCCGCTCGGAGACAATGCGCCAGCCTGGATCAAGTGGGTCGGTCGCATCTTCCCGGTGAAGCACTTCGCGGACGGCATGCAGGCGGGGTTCCTCGGCACCGCGTTCCACTGGAGTGACGTGCTGGTCGTCGCCGCGTGGGGACTGGTGGGCCTGCTCCTGGCGACGCGGTTCTTCAGCTGGGAGCCTCGCCGGTAGCGGTCGCGTGAGCCGGGTCACTCGCCGGCGCCGAAGGCGTTGAGGCCGGTGAGGGCCTGGCCGAGGATCAGGGTGTGGACCTCGCTGGTGCCCTCGTAGGTCAGCACCGACTCCAGGTTGTTCATGTGGCGGATCACCGGGTACTCGAGCGTCACCCCGTTGGCGCCGAGGATCGTGCGGGCGGTCCGGGCGATCTGCAGCGCCTCGCGCACGTTGTTGAGCTTGCCGAGGCTGACCTGCTCTGGCTGCAGGGTGCCCTGGTCCTTCATGCGGCCAAGGTGCAGCGCCAGCAGGGTGCCCTTGGAGAGCTCGACCAGCATGTCGGCGAGCTTTGCCTGAGTGAGCTGGAAGCCGCCGATGAGCTGGCCGAACTGCACTCTGGTCCTGGCGTACTGGAGCGCGCTCTCGAAGCAGGCACGCGCTGCCCCCATCGAGCCCCAGACGATGCCGTGGCGAGCCTCGTCGAGGCACGCCAGCGGCCCGCGCATGCCACTGACCCCTGGCAGGACCGCGTCGGCGGACAGGCGGCAGTTGTCCAGGACCAGCTCGGAGGTCACCGAGGCGCGCAGGCTGAGCTTGCGATGGATGTCGCGGGTCGAGAAGCCGGGCGTGCCTCGGGGCACCAGGAACCCGCGCACTCCCTGGTCGGTGCGGGCCCACACGACCGCGAGGTCGGCGATGCCGCCGTTGGTGATCCACATCTTGGTGCCGTCGAGGACCCAGTCGGGGCCGTCCTGGCGGGCGCTGGTGCGCATGCCGGCGGGGTTGGAGCCAAAGTCAGGCTCAGTGAGGCCAAAGCAGCCGACGACCTCGCCGGCGGCCATGCGCGGCAGCCACTGCTGCCTCTGCTCCTCCGAGCCGAAGTGGCGGATGGGAAACATCGCCAGCGACCCCTGGACCGACACCAGGCTGCGCACGCCGGAGTCGCCGGCTTCCAGCTCCATGCAGGCAAGCCCGTAGCTGACCGAGCTGGTGCCGGCACAGCCGTAGCCGTCCAGGTGCATGCCGAGCAGGCCCAGCGCGCCGAGCTCCTTGGCCAGCTCACGCGGCAGCTCGCCGCGCTCGAACCAGCCGGCGACGTCGGGCAGGATCTTCTCCCTGACGAAGCTGCGGACGGTGTCGCGGATCAGCCGCTCCTCCTCGGAGAGCAGCCGGTCGATGGCAAGAAAGTCCGTCGGGCTCGGTGTCGTGCTCATGCGCGCTTCTCCTCCCGGCTGTCCGCACGGATCGCGGTGCTCGGCGACGCGACGGTACCCGGAATCACTGCGATCCCCACCAGCTCGACCTTGGCCGCCTCGTCGAGCAGGCTGCTCACCCCGAGCAGGGCGCTGGCGACGTAGCGGCGGCCGAGATGGCGCTGGTAGATCGCGCCCAGCTCCGGCAGGGCCTGCCGGTAGGCGGCCAGGTCGGTCACGAAGATCTGCAGCGAGACGAGGTGCCGGGGTCGCGCCCCGCTGGCGGTCAGGGCGGTGAGCAGGTTGGCGAGGGCCAGGTCGAACTGCTCGGCAACGGTGGCCCCACGGATGCCGCCGTCCGGTCCCTGCGCGGTCTGACCACCGAGAAACACCACGCGGCCAGGCGCGGCCACGACAGCGTGCGCGAACCCGACCGGTGGCGCCAGCTCCGGCGGGTTGACGATGCGGTGCTCCACGGCCTCGCCCCTCATCGGCCCCTCCATGTCGGAGACCGCCCCTCAGTGAAGGCGGCGTAGAACTCGGCGTGGTCCTCCGACTTCATCAGCAGCGCCTGGGCGATCGCCTCCAGCTCGATCGCGCCGGCGAGCCCCATGTCCAGCTCGCGGGTGAGCAGCGCCTTGGTGGTCGCGTAGGCGAGCGTGGGGCCATCGGCCAGCCGCCGGGCCAGCTCGGTGGCGGCCGCGCCCAGCTCGGCGTCGTCCACCACCTGGCTGGCCAGGCTCAGCGTGGCGGCCCGCTCGGCGTCGATCCGGTCGCCGAGCAGCAGCAGCTCGCTGGCGCGGGCAAGCCCGACCAAGCGGGGCAGCAGATAGGCCGCGCCCATGTCCGCGCCGGCCAGGCCGACCTTGGTGAACAGGAAGGCTAGCGAGGCGGAGCGGGCCATGACGCGGAGGTCGGCCGCCAGCGCGATCACCGCGCCCGCGCCGGCCGCCACGCCGTTCACCGCGGCGACGATCGGCAGGGGCAGCTCGCGCATGCGCTGCACCACCGCGCCGGTCATGCGGGTGAAGTCGAGCAGCTCGCGCGGTCCCATCCGCCGCAGCGCGCCGATGATGTCGCGCACGTCCCCGCCGGAGCAGAAGCCGCGGCCGGTGCCGGTCACCACCAGCGCCCGGACCTGCTCGCGCTGGGGCAGCTCGGCCAGGAGGTCGCGCAGGTCGGCGTAGACCTCGAAGGTGAGCGCGTTGAGCCGCTCCGGGCGGTCGAAGGTCACCGTGGCGACCCCGTCGGCCTCCTGGTAGCGGAAGTGCTTCCACTCCCCGGTCAACGGCGCCGAGCCCCGGAACGGGCTCATGCGGGGTTGCCCTTACGCTGGTCAGGATGCGGCTGCGGTAGCGTGCTTCTCGCTGCGGCTCTTGATCCATGTGGGGGGAGCTCGCTCCCCCCTTCCCACCGGGGCACCCCCTCGGGGTTCCCCGGACCCCTCCGGCGGCCCCCCAAGAGCGCCTGTGCCTGCCCAGTTTGGCGTTGAAAGAGCTCGCGCGCGATGACCGTGCGCTGGATCTCGGAGGTGCCCTCGTAGATGCGGGGGGCGCGCACCTCGCGGTAGAGGTGCTCGAGCAGGTGTCCGCGGACCAGCGCGCGGGCGCCGTGGATCTGGACCGCGGCGTCGACCACCCACTGGGCGGTCTCGGTGGCATACAGCTTGGCCATGGCGGCGAGCTGGGTGACTCCGCCGGCGCCGGCGTCGTAGCGGCTGGCGGCCGCGTAGACCAGCAGTCTGGCTGCCTCGGTGCGGGTCGCCATCTCGGCGAGTGGGTGGGAGATGGCCTGGAATTCCCGCAGCGGCCGGCCGAAGGTCTGGCGCGAGGCGGCGTGCGCGACGGCGGCGTCGAGCGCGGCCTGGGCCATGCCGACCGCGAACGCGCCCACGCTCGGGCGATAGCGGTCGAGCGTGCGCATGGCCAGGGTGAATCCCTCGTCGGCGCGGCCGAGGACCTGCTCCCGCGCCACCCGCACGCCGTCGAAGACGAGCCGGCCGATGGCGTGCGGCGCCAGCATGTCGAGGTGCTCGCCCTCGAGCCCGGGCGCGTCGCCCGGCACGGCGAAGGCGGTAATGCCGCGGGAGCGCGCGTCCGGAGTGGTCCGGGCGAAAACGGCATAGACGTCGGCGTCGGGCGCGTTGGAGATCCAGGCCTTCTCGCCGACCAGTCGCCAGCCGTCGCCGTCGGGCTCCGCGGCGAGCTCGATGCCGGCGGCGTCCGACCCGGCCCGCGGCTCGGACAGGGCGAAGGCGGCCACCGCCTCGCCGGCGGCGACGGCCGGCACCCAGCGCCTGGCGAGCGCGTCGTCGCCGGCGGCCGCGATCGGATGGCCGCCGAGACCCTGGAGCGCGAGCGCGGTCTCCGCCTCTGAGCACTCCTGGGCCAGCGCCTCGCGCAGCAGGCACAGCTCCAGCGCGGAAGCGGAGGCGTCCCGGGAGACCAGGCGCGCGATCAGGCCGTGGTCGCCCAGCGCCCGCACCAGCTTGCGGTTGACCCTGCCGGGCTGGCCGGCCCTCGCGAGCGGCACCAGCACCTCGCGCGCGAGCGCGCGCACCTCAGCCTTGCGCTGTCGCTGCGCCTCGGTGAGGGCGAAGGCGGGCCGTTCAGCCTGCGGGTCCATTCATGGATCTTACGTCTCCCGAAGCAGCGACAGGTCGCGGGCCTGGTCTCGCGGGACGCCTCCGCTTCCGCGCTGGAGCTGTGCCTACCGCGGATCTTGACCGGGGTCGCAACTATGGGGCACCGCGGCCTCGGCCCCAGCGCCCTCGCGCCCCGGTTCCAGGCGCGGCTGGACCCGCAGCAACCTGAACGTGGCCTCGACGGCGGGTCCGATCCCGAACGCGAACAGGACGGTGCCGATGCCGGCCGCCCCACCGAGCAGCACCCCGATCCCGAGCACGGTCGCCTCGATGAGCGCCCGAACCACGCCGATCCGCAGGCCCGTTCGCGCAGATAGCATCAGCATCAGCGAGTCCCGAGGGCCGGAGCCGAGCCCGGCGCCGATGTAGAGGGCGGAGCCGAGCGCAACCAGGCCGACGCCGGCAGCCACGGCCGCGAGGCGCACCGGCAGCCACTGGGCGTCCAGGTCCCGACCGATGCCCGTGGCGAGCATCGCGTCGGCGAACGCCCCGATCGCCACCATGTTCACCAACGTGCCGGGTCCAGGCCTGACGCCCGCCACGGCGGCCACGGCGACCAGGAGCACGCCGACGAGGATCGCGCCAGTTCCGAAGGACAGAGGCGTAACCTTCCGGATGCCGTCGTGGAGCACGTCCCACGGCCCCACTCCCAGCCCCGACCGGAGCCCGAGGACGACCTCGGCGGCGAACAGCCACAACCCGACGATCAGCCGGACCCAGGCCATCGGACTGCGAGCGCGCGGGAGCATTGTGCTAACAGCTCCGGTCGACGGCGGATCGCGGCAGCTCGTCCCCGTGCTCGGCGAGATGACGCACGACCGTCTGGCTGATCTCGGCGAGTGCGTCGAGTTGCTTCTTGGAAAGCGGGTCGATGAAATGCCGCCGCACGGACGCGACGTGGCCGGGGGCGGCGGCTTCGATGGCGCGCAGGCCGGCATCCGTCAGCGTTACGAAGGCGCCGCGCCCGTCGGAAGGGCACTCCTCTCGGGTGACCAGGCCGCGTTGCTCCATGCGGGTGATGTGATGCGACAGCCGGCTCTTCGACCACGCCATTCGCGCGGCCAGCTCGTGCAGCCGCCAGCGGTGCCCTTCGGTCTCGGACAGGTTGGAGAGGACGTCGTAGTCGGCTCCGGACAGGCCCGACTCCCGCGCCAGGTCCCGCACCACCTGGGCGTTCAGCAGCGTCCGCATGCGCATATAGGCCCGCCACGCGCGGGACTCCGTCTCGTCCAGCCAACGCGGCTCGCTCATCCCGCCACTCCGCCCGCTAGTTGACCTGCTGGTTGACACGTCACCAGGAGCATCCTAGCGTTTGGGTGACATGTCAACCAGTTGGAGCTGGCGGATGGACGAACCTCAGGTGCGCGCCTACCTGGCGCGGATCGGCGCGCCCCGCCCCGCGCGGGCGGATGCGGAATCACTACGGCAATTGCAGTTGCGCCACCTGCTCACGGTGCCGTTCGAGAACCTGAGCATCCACTTGGGCGAGGAGATCGTTCTCGAAGAGGACGCATTGGTCGACAAGCTGGTCCACAGACATCGGGGCGGATTCTGTTACGAATTGAACGGAGCATTCGCGGACCTGCTGTCGGCGCTCGGGTTCACAGTGACGCTCTTGGCGGCGCGCGTTTACGGTCGTGAGGGCCTGGGGCCGCTGTTCGACCATCTCACCCTGCGGGTAGAAGCGGCCGAGCCGTGGCTGGTGGACGTCGGCTTCGGCAGGCACACGCATTACCCGCTGCGGCTGGACACCCGGGCGGAGCAGCCCGATCCCGGCGGGGTGTTCCGCATCGCGGAGAGCGGAACTGGCGACCTCGAGGTCATCCGGGACGGCGAGCCGCAGTACCGCATCGAGCGACGGCCCCGCACGCTGCTCGATTTCGAGCCGACCTGCTGGTGGCAGCAGACCTCGCCGAGGTCGCATTTCACCCAATCCCTGGTCTGCTCGCTGCTCACCGAGACCGGGCGGGTCACCCTGAGCGACAGGACCCTCATCGAAACGACGGGTCCCGAGCGGCACGAGCGCGTCCTGGCCAGCGACGCCGAGGTACTCGACGCCTACTGCACCCTTTTTGGGATTGAGCTGGACCGCGTCCCGTCACTGCGTCCGTTCGAGTCAAAGGGATGACGCAAGTTCCCACATGCCATCGGCGAATTCGCCAACCTTGCCGCGTGGGCTGCACGTTGCCGCGCGGATGGCAGCTCCAGCGTCCATTTTGGGGGCTCTGACCGATATTACACGCGGCAACGTGCAGCCCACGCGGCAAACTGGGCCACCGCTGGGCGGGCCAAACGACCGAAACCGCCCCAGGCGGCCTGTGAAGTTGCCCGGTCGCTGCCCTCGGTGGTCTGGTGAAGACCGCTGGTCTGTCGGGCGGTCCTGCTAGACTCCCGCGCGAGCTTCCCCGGCTACAGCGATTCGAGGGGGGAGAAGGCTGCTCGTCGAGGACTACGCCGACCGGGTCCGCGGCTGTGCCCAGTACCTGACTCAGCTGCTCGCGGACCAGGGCAGCCGGGTCGACAACCCAGCGGACGAGCCCGTCGCGCCCGAGGACGCCGCGTCGATCGAGCTCGCCGAGGACTCACCGATCGTCCGGTTCCCCGTCGACGCTGGCAGGGGCGTCACCGTCGCCGCCATCGACGGCGGCTCCGCCTGCCTGGTCAACGGGCGCTCGTTCTGGGTGATCGCCTACCGCGCCGGCACCATCTGGCACCGCGACCGGGCCACCATCGAGGAGAGCCCCGACCCCCTCACCGTCGAGGCGCTCACCCAGAGCGATGCCAAAGGCCGCTACGTCCAGGCCCTAGCGGCCGCCGGCGTGAGGCGCGAGCGCGAGCTGGCCGACCTCGGCGGCGTCGTCGACGTGCTGCGCGAGCTGGCCGAATGGGAGCGCACGCGCAGGGCCATCGAGCTGGCCGCGCCCGGCGACCTGGTGCTGGTGGACGGCAGCCTGCACCCGGGCGCGTTCCTGCCCGCCTCCCTGGTGGGTCCAATCCACCAGCTCGCCCTCGACCGTGGCGTCGACCTGGTCGGTGTGACCAAATCATCCAAGCTGCGCTGGGGCCGCTACGCGCCGCTGGTCCTGCGGGTGCGCCGCCGGGCAGAGGACGAGGTCGGCCCGGACGCCCGCTGGTACCTGCGGGTCACCGCCCCCGTGGACGGCCCCGCCGTGGACGGCCCCGCCGTGGACGGCCCCGCCGCGGAGAGTCCCGCCGCGGAGAGTCCCGCCGCGGAGAGTCCCGCCGCGGAGAGTCCCGCCGCGGAGAGTCCCGCCGCGGAGAGTCCCGCCGCCGGGCGCGGCGGGGCTGAGGGCTCCGGCCCCGACCTGCTGTGGCGCTCCGAGGTCTACGTGGCGCGGCTCGCGTCGCGCGGGGCGTACGCCTTCCGGGTCGACGCCGTGCGCGGCCAGCGCAGTCCCGAGGATCTGTTTGCCCTGCTCGCCGGCCTCTCCGACGACCCTGCCTTCCTCGGCTATCCCTATCCGCTCGCTCGCGTCCACCAGGTCGTCAGCCTGCCGGGGCACCTGCTGGCCGACCTGCGCCGCGACCTCCGCGAGGCGTTCGTGCGCGAGGGGCTGCCAGAGGACGACGTCGACCTGGTCATGCGGGACTTCCACCTGACCCTGAACGCCTGACGACCATCCGGGGAACAAATGCCTGAGTACAAGGGACGCATCTTCGGCCGCTCGGTCCAGGACGTGCGCTTCCGCGCGTTCTATGGCGAGGACCTGTTCCTCGGCGAGCTGTTGGTCGGCGCCGACCTCGAGCGCGGCCGGCGCTATCTGTTCCGGATCACCGACGTGGCCTACGGGTCGGAGTCGTCCGACGACGGCTGGGCCGAGCGCGTCGCCGGCGGGCTCATGGCGATGGACGACGCCGGCCAGCCGACCGGCATGCGCGACGTGGAGCGCCGGCTCTACAAGGTGGCCAAGGTCGCCTCGCTCGGCTACGTCGACGGTGGCGGGCGCTTCCACAAGCCCAAGAGCCTGCCGGCGCAGTTCGGCGAGGTCACCGCGCCCACCCAGGCGGACCTCGAGTTCCTGCGGGCGCGCATGGGCGACGTCGAGATCGGCCGCCTGCGCTCCGGCGAGGACACCATCGAGCTGCCCGTCGGCATCCGCGGTGAGACCCTGCCGAGCCACGTCGGCGTCTTTGCCACTACCGGGATGGGCAAGTCCAACCTGATGAAGGTGCTCGCCGGCCAGCTCCTCACCGCCTCTGGCCGCTACGCGATGCTGCTCTTCGACCCACACGGGGAGTACCTGGAGGGCGGCGGCCCGCCTCGCAGGGGGCTCGCCCATCACCCCTGGGCGGCCGAGCGCCTGCGGGTGTACTCGCCGAGCCCCCGGGCGGGCCAGGCCAACCTGCTCCGCCTCTCGCTGGCCGAGCTGTCCGTCGACGATCTGCGCACCGCCTGGAAGTTCACCGGCCCGCAGTCGGAGGCGCTGGAGAGCGCGGCCGCGCTGCTGGGCGACAAGGGCACCTGGATCAGGCGCCTGGCCGAGGAGGAGCCAGAGGCCCTGAAGGACGCCGAGCTCGGCCGCCACGCCCTGGCCACCATCCAGGTGCTGACGCGCCGAGCCAGGCGCATCGTGCGGTTGCCGCTGATGACCGACGACCCCAGCCAGTCGCTGACCGGCAAGGTGCTCGACGACCTGGCGGCCGGCAAGGTCGTGCTGATCGACACCTCCGGGCTCGAGGCGGTCGAGGAAATGCTGGTCGCCTCGCTGCTCACCCGCAGCCTGCTCGACGAGCGGGCGGAGGCGTACCGCTCCGACCGCGAGGGGTTCCAGCGCATGCCGCGGACCCTGGTGGCGCTGGAGGAGGCGCAGCGCGTGCTGACGCGGCTGGAGGACGCCGAGTTCAACGTCTTCCCGCGGCTGGCGCGCGAGGGCCGCAAGTTCAACGTGGGGTTCTGCGCGGTCACCCAGCAGCCCAAGCTCATCGACGCGGAGCTGCTCTCCCAGTTCAATACCTATTTCGTCCTGGGCCTGGCGGACGAGCGCGACCGGCACATCCTCAAGCAGTCCTCCAAGCAGGACCTCTCCGATCTCGGCGCGGAGATCCAGACGCTGATGCCGGGTGAGGCGCTGGTGACCAACCCGGAGGCGCCGTTTGCCCTGCCCGCCAAGGTGCATCTGTACGAGGACTGGCTGCCGGACGTCCCGCGGCCCGGGCCACCCAGGTCCCGCCCGGCCGGCTCGCTGGAGGGATTTTTCGATTGAGGTGTGCTTGATGGATTCAGCTCGGCAGAGCCTCGTGGTCAGCCCCGATCCATGTGGGGGGAGCTCGCTCCCCCCACGGCGCGCGCTTCGCGCGCCGGGGCCGGTCGATCCATGTGGGGGGAGCTCGCTACCCCCACGGCCCGCGCGTGGC
>JBKPDO010000110.1:0-22551 GCA_046727955.1 bacterium
GCCCTGGAGCGCGCGGCCGCGCTCACACCGGACATGGCCTCGCGCGCCCGGCGCCTGGTCGCGGCCGCCGAGCACGTCTGGGAGGCCGGGCACTCCGAGCGGGCGCAGGTGCTGCTCGACCAGGTCGCGCCGCTGGCGGCCGACCCGGCCGTGCGGGCCGGCATCGCCCACGTCCGCGGCGCCATCGAGCTCGGCGCCGGCATGCCGGAGATCGCCTGCACCCTTCTGGTCGAGGGCGCCGGGCTGGTGCTCGAGACCAGCCCGAGGCAGGCCGCGGACATGCTGGTCCTGGCCACCTGGGGGGCGCTGGCCGCGAACCGCTTCGAGCGTATCGTCGAGGCGATCGGGCCGGCCCTGCTGCGCCTGTCCGGCCGGGACGGCGCCCGGCTGGAGCCGGTCGCCCACAGCCTCATCCGCTTCGCGCGCAGATATGTGCCGCCGGCTCCCGGCCTGGACGAGGGGGCGCGCGTCCACGTCAATATCCAGCTGGGGTCCGAGCAGGACCCACGGCTGCTGCTGTGGCCGATGCACGTCGTCGCGGAGCTGACCGACGACGACATCGCCATCCACGAGCTGTGCGCGCGGTCGGTGGCGATCCACCGCGCCTTCGGCACGGTCAGCACGCTGACGCTGGCACTCACCAATCTCGCCGCCGTCGAGTCGTCCCTGGGCCGCTGGCCCGAGTCCATCGACACCGCGACCGAGGGCCTGCGGCTGGCGAGGGAGACCGGCCAGGATGGCATCAGCAGCTACTTCCTGGTCACGCTCGCGGGCATCGCCGCGCTGCAGGGGCGCGACGAGGATTCCCGGCTGCTCGCCGACGAGGCGCTCGCCTGGGCGGTACCGCGCCGGATCCCGCTCGTCGCGGCCGCGGCGTCCTGGATGGTCGCCACGCTGGACCTGGCCGCGGGGCGGCCGGTCGCGGCGCTGGACCGGCTGCTGGGAGTGGTGACGCCAGAGCACCCGACCGCGCACGCCATCATCGCGCAGCTTGCGACCAGTGACCTGGTCGAGGCGGCGGCCCGTTCGGACTCGCTGACGGGGATGGAGACCTTCGTGACCAGCCTCGAGCAGTGGGCCCGCTGGGACGGGCGGCCGTGGCCGCTGGTGCGCGCCCACCGCTGCCGCGCCCTGCTCAGCGAGGGCGAGGACGCCGAACGGCACTTCCAGGCGGCCCTGGCCGTCGCCGGCATCGCCGAGCGGCCGCTGGAGCTGGCGCGCACCGAGCTGCTCTACGGCGAGTGGCTGCGCCGCGAGCGGCGCCGTGCCGAGGCTCGCACCCACCTGCGGACCGCGCTGGAGCTGTTCGAGCGGCTCGGCGCCGGCTCGTGGGCCGAGCGGGCGCGGTCCGAGCTTCGTGCCAGCGGCGAGACCGCCGGCAGGCGCGACCCGACCGCGCTCGACCAGCTCACCCCGCAGGAGCTCGAGATCGCCCGCCTCGCCGGGCGGGGGCTGACCAACCGCGAGATCGCCGCCCGGCTGTACCTGAGCCCGCACACCGTGGGGTACCACCTGCACAAGATCTTCTCCAAGGTGGGCATCGCCTCACGGGCCGACCTGCGCGAGCTCGGCCCCGACGACGGTGTCACCACCTGACCCCGCTCGGGCCTGTTGCAAGCTGGAACCGTCGCCCGGCGACCTGACCGGGCGACGGTGCTTGGCCCGACCGGAGTGCCCCGGCGAAGGACCCGATGGGGGGGTTCGGGGGCGGAGGGGTCCGGGGCAACCCCAAGGGCCGGAGGGGTCCGGGGAACCCCAAGGGCTGGAGGGGTCTGGGGAACCCCAAGGGGGTGCCCCGGTGGGTCGGGTCCCGGTGGGTCGGGTCCCGGTGGATGGTCCCGGCTCGGGCTCCCCCCGAATGCAATCAGGCCCTAGCGGAGCTCGGCGCGGGAGGAGATCCCGAGCTTGCGGAAGATCTTGTGCAGGTGGTAGCTGACCGTGTGCGAGCTCAGGTACAGCTGCGCGGCGATCTCGCGGTTGGTCAGCCCCTGGCGGGCGAGGCGGGCGATCTGCAGCTCCTGGGGGGTGAGCTGGAAGAACGCGCCCAGGTTGCGCTTCCGCGCGGTCTCGCCGGTCGCCAGCAGCTCGGACCGCGCCCGCTCCAGCCAGGGACCGGCGCCGAGACGCTCGAACAGCTCCAGCGCGGTCCGCAGGTGGGTGCGAGCCTCGAAGCGGCGCCGCTCGCGGCGCAGCCACTCGCCGTAGAGCAGCTCGGTGCGCGCCAGCTCGAATGGCCGCTGACCAGGGCGTTCCGCGTCCAGCGCGGCGCTGAAGTGGCGTTCGGCGTCCTCGCCCTCGCTGAGCAGGGCGCGGCAGCGGTGGATGATCACCTGCACCCAGGGGCGGCCCCCGTGCCTCGCCCAGCGCTCGAGCTCCGCCAGCACCTCGGCCGCGGCGTCCGGCTGGCCGGCGCGGACCGCCGCCTCGGCCAGGTCACCGGCCGCCAGGAGCAGCACCGGGGTCGAACGGTAGACGGTGGTGAGCGTCATCAGCCGGTCGAGCGCCTCGGTGGGACGCCCCTCGGTGAGGTCCAGCAGCCCGAGCGCCCATGAGGCGTTGGCCACGATCATGGTGGAGCGGCCGCGCATCGCGAACGCGAGCGCCTCGCCGGCCAGCAGCCGGCAGTCGCCGGCACGGCCCTGCACCGCGGCGATCCAGGCCAGCTCCGCCATGATGCCGGCGGCCCTGGCCTCCTGCCCGGTCTCTCTGGCGAGATCGAGGCCCTCGCCGGCGTGAGCGAGGGCGGCCGGCCAGTGTCCCAGCATCAGCTCCACCAGGGCGAGCTGCGCCAGCGCGAACGGCAGCGGTCCGGTGAGCCCGCGCACGCGCATGGTCGAGACCACCTCGGTGCACACCCCGTGCGCCGCCTCGTCGTCACCGAGCAGCGCGGCGACCAGCGGCGGCCAGAGCCACAGCCGCGGGTTGTCGGCCCGCGGCCAGCGCATCGCGGACCCCGCGGGGATCGGTCCCTCTGGGCGGCCCTGGATCGCCCGCCCTAGCCATAGCAGGCTGCGGGCCAGCTGCTTGACCCGGAAGCTCTCGGGGCCGGGCAGGCGCAGCATGCACCGGCCGATCTCGGCGAGCCAGGCGCCGTCGCCCGCCATCCAGGCGCCGTGCCCCGCCATCGCCAGCATCTCCGCCGCCAGCCGCGGCCGCGACGCCATCACCAGCTCGGCGGCCTCCACGAAGATCCTGCCGGCCAGGGAGGGCGTGCCGGCCTCCAGCTCGATGGTGCCGCGGACGTTATCGATGCCCGCCCGCACGCCCGGGTCGGCGGTGAGCAGCGCGGCCTGGTCGAGCAGGTCGTGCGACCACTCGGCCCGGCCAGCCTGCCAGGCGGTGCCGGCGGCCGCCACCAGGCGGTCGGCCCGGGCCACCGCGTCGGCGCTCAGCGCGGAGGCCCGCTGCAGGGCGCTCGCGGCCGCCGCGGGCTCGCCCTCACGGCGGGCGCGGCGGGCCGACCCCTCCAGCGCCTCGGCGAGCTTCTCGTCCGGTCCGAGCGCGGCCGCCACCAGGTGCCACACGCGCCGGTCGGCCTGGTCGACACCGCCGAGGACCTGGGCGAGGACGCGGTGGACCGCGCGCTTGGCCGCGAACGTGGCGTCCTGGTAAACGGCCGAGCGCACCAGCGCGTGCTGGAACTCCAGCCGCTGGTCGATGACCCGCAGCAGGCCAGCCTGCTCGGGCGGCTCCAGCGCCTGCGGGCCGACCCCGAGCATCGCGGCTGCGGCCAGCACCGGCGCCACCGCCCCGGACTCCTCGGCGGCGGCGACCAGCAGCAAGGTCTGGGACGCCGCCGGCATCCGCCGCACCCGCGCCAGGAACGCCCGCTGCAGCCTAGCACCGATGGGCAGGCGCGCCGGCAGCGGCTCGCGACCGGCGAGCTGCGCGGCGCTGAGCGCCTCGCACAGCTCCAGCAGCGCCGCCGGGTTGCCGCCGGTCTCGGCGACCAGCCGGTCAAGCACCTCCAGCGCGAGCGGGCCGCCCTGCTCCTCGAGCAGGGCGGCCGCCGCCTGCCGGTCCAGCCCCCGCAACCACAGCGACGGCAGGCCCGGGGCGTGGAACCGCTGCGGAGCGCCGTCCTGCGCGGCCAGCAGCAGCGCGATCGGCTCGGTCTCCAGCCGCCGCGCGACGAATACCAGCGCGTTCGCCGAGACCTGGTCCAGCCAGTGCGCGGCGTCGACCACCACCAGCAGGGGACGCTCCCTGGCGACGTCGGCCAGCAGGCCGAGCACCCCCAGCGCGATCAGGAAGGGCTCGGGCCGGGCGTCGGAAACCAGCCCGAACGCACCGCGCAGCGCGCGGCCCTGCGGCCTTGGCAGCCGGTCGATGCGGTCGAGCACCGGGAACAGCAGCTGGTGCAGGGCGGCGAAGGGCAGCTCCACCTCGGAATCGACGCCGGCGCCGTGCAGGACCCGCATGCCGTTGGCCTGCTCGACGGCATCGGCCAGCAGCGCGGTCTTGCCCACGCCGGCCTCGCCGCGCACCACCAGCGTGCCGCTGCGCCCTTGGCGGGCGCTCGCGAGCAGGTGCGCGATGACGGCCCGCTCAGCCGCGCGCTGCGCCGAGACGGCGTGCTCGAGCAGGCCGGGCTGCGCCGCGACGTCCCGCGGGGCGGCAGCCGGAAGACCCGGCACCCGCAATCGCTCGGTGACCGTGACTTTCCGGGGCGCCTTGACTAGACTCTCACGGCTCACCCCATCCCCCCAGTCCCCGTCATATTCCCAGCGTGCCGCCCCCGGATTCACGCGGGACAGGGCATTCCAATGAGTGAGAGTTGAACTCTATTTGTTGAGACCTGCCGGTTCGACTCCTGCTCCCTGGACAGACGCTCTTGACCGCTTCAGCGTATGCGTTCCGGCGCTCACGTTGAAGGGGGGTCGTGTCACCGGACGCCGATCGGCCACCTTCACCACCTGGAGCAGGTTTGCGAGTCACCGAAATGGCAATCGCGAGGAAGAGGAGAGAAGGGAGGCCGGACGCATGTCGATAATGCGATGGGACCCGTTCCGGGACCTGTTGTCGATCCAGGACGAGATGAACCAGCTCTTCACCCGCGCCCTCGGCCGGGGCGGGGAGGGCGAGATGGCGACCCGGAGGTGGGCTCCCCCGCTCGACATCTCCGAGCGCGAGGACGCCTACGTGGTCACCGCGGAGGTACCGGGGGTCAAGCCCGAGGAGATCGACGTCACCTTGGAGGACGGCGCACTGACGATCGCTGGCAAGCGCGACCAGACCCAGGAGTCCTCGGACGAGCAGCTCCACCGGGTGGAGCGGCGCTACGGGGCGTTCCGGCGCTCCATCACGCTGCCGAGGCAGGTCAAGGCCGACGCGATCGAGGCCTCCTACGACAACGGCGTGCTGACGGTGGTCGTGCCCAAGGCCGAGGAGGTCAAGCCCAAGAAGATCAGCGTGCGACCCAGCGGCGCCAGCGGCCCGATGTGAAGCCACCCTTCCAGGAGCGCCGCGGCAGCCGCCACTCGAACTGAGAAGCGCGACTGGCCATAATCGCCGTATGAGTCAGACGCGCGTGGTCATCGCCGACGACGACGTGCTGCTGCGAGAGGGCATCGCCAGCCTCCTCGAGCGGTCGGGCTTCGATGTCGTCGGCCAGGCTGGCGACAGCCGGGAGCTGGTGGAGCTGGTCCGCGAGCAGGACCCGGACCTCGTCGTCGTCGACATCCGCATGCCGCCGACCAACACCACCGAAGGCCTGGAGGCCGCCCGGGTCATCCGCCAGGAGCGGCCAGAGACCGGCATCCTGGTGCTGTCGGCCCACGTGGCCGTCGAGCACGCCATGGAGCTGCTGGCCAGCGGCCAGCGCATCGCCAGGGGTGGCTCGGTGGTCGACCCCGCGCTGGTCCAGGAGCTGGTGGGCGCGCGCCGCCACCGCGACCCGCTGGGCGAGCTGACCAGCCGCGAGCGCGAGGTCCTCGAGCTGATGCCGAGGGACGCTCGAACGCGGGCATCGCGCGGCGGCTCTGGGTCACCGAGGGGACCGTTGAGAAGCACGTGCGCAGTATCCTGGCCAAGCTGTCGCTGCCGGAGACCGACGACGACCACCGCCGCGTCCTGGCGGTGGTCACGTTTCTGCAGGCCCGTTGAACCGCTCGCGGCCGAGCAGCGCGGCGATGGCGCTGGCCGAAAGGTCGGACTTGGACAGGAACCCCACCGCCGGGCTGGCCGCGACCAGCTCGGCGAAGTCCTCTTCGGCGTGCGTCGAGATCAGGATCATCCGCGAGGCCGCCAGGTCTGGCTCGGCGGCCAGCCGTCGTGCCAACTCCAGGCCGCTCTCGTCGCCAAGGTCGATGTCCAGCAGCAGAACGTCGGGGTGCAGTCGCTGGGCCTGCAGCAGGGCCTGATCTCCAGTGGAGGCCACACCGACCACAATGATCCCCTCCCGCTCTAGCAGGCCACGCGCGGCCTGCAGGAAGCGCGTGCTGTCGTCGACGATGAGGCAGCGTAGGTTCATGCTGTCAGGATTGCAGCCGGTCCAATCCGTGTGCATTGTGGCTACCTGGAAAAGGAGGCTTCCCATGAGCCAGACCGCACCGGTCGAGGCACCGTCGCAGCAACTGCCTCGACCGCGCAACGGCCTGGGTGCATCGGCCCTGGTCATCGGCGTCCTCGCGCTCGTCCTCACGGTCCTGGTCGCGTTCGCCCCGCTGGCGGTGATCCTCGGTGCGGTGGCGGTGGGGCTGGGCATTGCCGGGATCGCCCGCGCCAACCGGGGTGCGGCCAGCAACCGCGGCCAGGCGGTGGCGGGGCTGATCACCGGCGGGATCGGCCTGGTCCTCTCGATAGCGATGCTGGTGACGTTCGGGTTTTATGTGAACCGCCACTCGACCGAGTTCCGCGACTTCCGCCACTGCGTGAACCAGGCCAACAGCGTCGCTACCCGCGCGGACTGCGTGGACCAGCTGTCACACCGACTCAACTACTGATGGTTGCGGGGGCTTGGCCCCCCGCAGGCCCCCCAAAGCGGTGAGGGCTGCGCCCTCAATTTGACTCATTGCTGCGCGTAGGGCGCCAAGCCGCCCTACGCGCAGCGCGAGCAGAGGCCGCGGAGCTCGAGGCGGTGGCCGGTCGCCTTGAAGCCGCTGCGGGCGGCGATGGCCTCGATGGCGACCTGGAGGCCGCCCTCGATCTCGTCGGACGCCTCGTAGTCCTCCATGCGACCGCAGCTGTTGCAGACGAGGTGGTGATGGTGGCCGACCAGCGCCTCGGACAGCTCGTAGCGGGCCACTCCGCCGGGACCGGGATGGCGGATCACGGCGCCGGCCCGCTCGAGCACGGCCAGGTTGCGGTAGGTCGAGCTCTGCGGCAGGCCGGACGCCGCGTCGAGGATCTCGGGGATCTCCAGTGGCCGGCCGGCCTGGTGCAGCAGGTCGACCAGGGCACGGCGGCCAGCGGTGTAGCGCTGGCCCTCGTGCCCGAGCCGCGTGGCCACCTCACCGTGGGGTCCCTCGGCAGACCCGGCGCGGCGCCGGCCGGTCACCCTCGACGCCATCAGAGATCCTCCCGCTCGCTGGTCACTCGCCATAGAGAACTGGTCACTCGCCATAGAGAATACGTCTATGCGGCCAGGCCGGGACGGCGGCGGACCAGCAGCTGCCGGACGGCTCCGTGGCGGGGCGAGGCCACCACGGAGACGGCGAAGAGCCCGCCGGCGACCAGTACGATGGTGGCCCCCGCGGCGATGTCCCAGTGCCGTGACAGCACCAGCCCGATGGCGCCGCTGGCCGCGCCGAGCACGGCGGACAGCGCCATGGTCGGGCCGAGCCGGTCGGTCCACAGGCGGGCGGTAGCCGCGGGCGCGGTGATCAGCGCCACCGACAGGATGGTGCCCACCGCGGGGACCGAGGTCACCACCACCACCTCGATCAGCAGCAGCACGACCAGGTCGAGGGCGACGGCCGGGTAGCCGAGGGCGGCCAGCCCGTCGCGGTCGAACGCCCCCAGCACCAGCTCCTTGTGCAGTCCTGCCAGCACGCCGAGCACCACCGCGGCCGCACCGGCGGTGATGTAGAGATCGCTCGGCTGGACCGTGACGATCGAGCCGATCAGGTAGGCGCTCAGGTCCTTGGTGAAGCCCTGCTGCGCCGACAGCAGCAGCACGCCGAGCGCGAAGGTCCCGGCCAACACCACCCCGATCGCGCTGGTGTCGTCGATGCGGTCGCGCGCCCCCAGCAGGCCGATCGCCACGACCACCAGCACGCCGAACGCGCCGGCGCCGAAGAGCAGGTTCACGCCGGCCAGGGCGGCGAGGACCACGCCCGGGAAGGTGGCGTGCCCCATCGCCAGGGTGAAGAACGGCAGCCGCCGCAGCAGCACGTGCACGCCGATCACCCCGCAGACGATCCCGACCATGACCGCCTCGAGCAGGGCCCGCTGCCCGAACGAGCCAGAGAAGGCATCCGTCAGCCAGCTCACCGGGCGCTCCCGACCTTCCCCGACGAGGCGGCGGACGGGGCCGCGCCGCGCTCGCGCCATGCCGCTAGAGCGCCGGTCAAGTAGCGGCGCAGCATGCAGCGCCGGACCAGACGTGCAGCTCCTGGCCCTGCGCGCCGCTCCCGGTGACCACGCAATCCCCTCGAGCCAGTACTGCTTGACCGACTTGATCGACGCTCTAGGGCCCGCCGCGCGGGCCCGGCGGCGAGCGCCACCACGAAGAACCCGACCAGGACGACCACGATGGTGGCGCCGGAAGCCAGCCGCACCCCGCGCTGGATCGAGACGTCGTAGCTGATGGCCAGGCCCAGCCAGCCGCCCAGCGCGCCGAGGCCGCACGCCACTGCCACCATGGTGGCGACCCGGTCGGTCAGCAGCCGCGCGGTGGCCGCCGGCACGATGACCAGCGCGATCACCAGCACCGTGCCGACCGCCCTGACCGCGGCCACGACCACCAGGGCGACCAGCACGTTGAGCACCAGATCGAGGAGCCCCACCCGGTAGCCCATGGCGGCGGCGCCGTCCGGGTCGAACGCGCGCAGCAGCAGCTCCTTGCGCAGCGCCACCAGGACGCCGAGGACGACCGCCGCCACCACGCCGGTCTGCAGCAGCTCTGACGGCTCGACCGCCAGGACCCGGCCGAACAGGAACGCGCTCAGGTCGGCGGTGAAGGTGTCCAGGCGCGACACGAGCACCACCCCGAACGCGAAGAACGAGGTCAGCAGGATCGCCAGGGCGGCGTCCGCGGTCACCCGCCGGTTGGCGGTCAAGATCGTCAGCAGCAGCGCCGACACCACCCCGGCGACGAGCGCGCCGAGGAAGATCGACTGCCCGGCGATATAGGCGATGACCACGCCCGGAAAGACCGTGTGGGTGAGCGCGTCGCCGACGAACGCCAGCCGCCGCAGCACCACGAACACGCCCACGGCGCCGGCGAGCACACCGAGGATCAGCACCGCCAGCAGCGCGCGCTGCATGAACCCCACCTGGAACGGCTCGAGCAGCAGGCGGGTCATGGCTGCGCCAGGATCACGCTGTCGCCGCGCAGCTGCAGTGCGTGGCCGCCGTAGGTCGCCCGCAGCAGCTCCGGGGTGAGGGTGGTGGCGACCGGCCCGAAGCCGAACTGGTGCCGGTTCAGCAGGCAGACCTCGTCGCAGAACAGGTGCGCGAGGGCGAGGTCGTGGGTGGCGACGACCACCGCGGCGCGCTCCTGCTCGCGCAGCCGCCGCAGCGCCGCGAGCAGCAGCTCCTCCGAGGCGGCGTCGATGCCGTTGAAGGGCTCGTCGAGCAGCAGCAGCCGGGCCTCCTGCGCGATCGCGCGGGCGAGCAGCACCCGCTGGCGCTGCCCGCCGGACAGAGTCCCGAAGCGCTCGCGGGCGCGGTCGGCCAGGCCGACCTCGCTGAGCGCCGCCGCGGCGGCGCGCCGGTCGGCGCGCCCCGGCCGCCGTCCCCAGCCGACGCGGGGGTAGCGGCCCATCAGCACGACCTGGCCGGCCGTCACCGGGAACTCGGCGTCGAGGGTGTCCGCCTGGGGCACGTAGGCCACCTGGCGGCGGGCGGCGGACGGCGGGCCGCCGAGCACGGTGATCGACCCGCGCACCACCGGGACCAGTCCCAGGATCGCCTTGAGCAGGGTCGACTTGCCGGCGCCGTTGGGCCCGATCAGCGCGACCGACTCGCCGGCCTCGACCACCCCGTCCACGCCCTCCAGCACCGGCGTCCGGCCGTACGCCACCGCCGCCTGGTTCATGACCAGGGCCTTGGCGCCGCTGCCGTCCACGCTCATGGCGCCGCTGCCGTCCGCGCTCATGTCGAGGCGAGGTTCGAGACGATCGTCTTGGTGTTGTGTTCCATCATCTGAAGGTACGTGGCGCCGTCGGAGCCGGCCGGGCCGAGCGCGTCGCCGTACAGGGCGCCCTCTCCCTCGACCACCTTGACGTGGGCCTCATTCGCGATGGTCTCGGCCGTCTTGGGCGGCAGCGAGGTCTCCGAGAAGATGGCCTTCGCACCGGTGGCCTCGATCTTGGCGACCAGGTCGGTGACGTCCTTGGCGGACAGCTCGGCGGAGGTGTCGAAGCTCGGGATGATCGAGCCGACGAAGTCGAGGTGGTAGCGGGCGACGTAGTAGGCGAAGGCGTCGTGGTTGGTGACGAGCTTCTTGTTGGCCAGGGTGTCGATCTGGCGGGCGACGTCGGCGTCCAGCGTGTCGAGCCTGGCGCTGTAGGCGTCCAGGTTCGCCTTGAAGTAGGCGGCGTCGGCCGCGTCCGCGGCGGCCAGCCCCCGCTCGATGTTGGCGACCATGACCTTGGCGTTCAGCGGGCTCTGCCAGATGTGCGGGTCGCCGGCCGGCTCGCCCTGGTCGTCGCCCTTGATGATCTGCACGCCCTTGCTGGAGTCGACGGTGGTGCCGTGGAAGCCGGCGCTCTTCACGGTGTCGTCGAGCCACTTCTCCAGGCCGACGCCGTTGATGACCAGCACGTCGGCCTTGGCGATGGCGTCGACGTCCGCCGGCGAGGGCTCGAAGTCGTGCGCGTCGACGTTGGGCTTGAGGATGCCGGTGAGCCTGATCCTGTCGCCGCCGATGACGCGGCTGAAGTCCTGGACCTGTGTGGTGGTGGCGACCACGTTGAGGGTCTTCCCGCCTGCGGCGGACCCGGACCCGCCACCCGACGAGCCAGCACAGCCGGCCAGCAGGACCATTACCGCGAGCGCGGCGAGCGCCACGAGAGCGACGAGATGCTTCCGCACGTGAGCTCCTAGCTACCGGAGAGAATGATAAGCAGAATGAAAATCGTTCTCACTCAAAAAGTCAAGTGTAGGCGCCCAGGCCGCTTCCCGCTCGGCACGGCACGTGCTCTCCCAAATGGGAGACAATGCGGCGATGCAGCCCTCCAGCTCCCCCACTGAGAGGTCCTCGCCGAACGGTCACCGGGCAATGCTCGTGGTCGTCGGCCTGCTCGTGGTCGCCGTGGCGGTGGGCGCCTTCGCACTGTGGCCCCGCCACGGCGCTGCCCGGGCGGTCGTCCCGGGGCGGCAGGACCGCACCAGGATCGTGGACGCCGTGGTCACCGGCGTCACCTCCAGGCCGTGCGAGAAGGAGGAGCGGCGGCAGGCCCTGCCCGGGTCGACCTGCTCGAAGGTGGAGGCGCGGCGGGCCGACAACCAGCGAACGGTGACCTTCGACTTCACCGACCAGAGCGGCGGGGTGGTCGAGGTCGGCCGGCGGGTCAAGCTCTCCGTCCTCGAGCAACCCGGCCAGCCGCCCTTCTACAGCATCGTCGACCTGGAGCGCGGCCGCCCCATGCTGCTGCTGACGCTCATCTTCGTGGCGGTCGTCATCGCCTTCGGGCGCTTTCAGGGCGTGCGATCCTTGATCGGCCTGGCCGGGTCGTTCGCGGTCATCGTCGGCTTCATCGTCCCGGCCATCCTGGACGGCCGCAGCCCGGTCCCGGTGGCGCTGGTCGGCTCGACGGCGATCATGATCGTGTCGCTGTACCTGTCCCACGGGCTCGCCCGCAAGACCACCGCCGCGGTGGTGGGGACGGCCCTGGCGCTCGGGCTCACCGGCGCCCTCGCGGTGGTCTTCGTGCGGGCCGCCTCGCTCACCGGCCTGGCCAGCGACGAGGCGCTCAACGCCAACTTCCAGGTCGGCGGGCTGTCGCTGCGGGGGCTGCTGCTGGCCGGCATCATCATCGGCGGCCTCGGGGTGCTGGACGACGTCACCATGTCGCAGGCGTCGCTGGTGTTCGAGCTGCGCCGCGCCAACCCGGGGGCGCCGCTCACCAGCCTGGTCCGCGGCTCGCTCGCGGTCGGCCGCGACCACATCGCCGCCACCGTGAACATCCTGTTCCTCGCCTACGCGGGGGCCTCGCTGCCGCTGCTGATCCTGTTCGCCACCAGCGGCGAGTCGCTGTCCAGCGTGGCTACCTCCGAGGTGGTCGCCGTCGAGATCGTCCGCACCCTGTGCGGCTCGATCGGGCTGATCGCCGCGGTCCCCCTGACCACGCTGCTGGCGGCGGCCCTCGCCAGGGGCGAGCCGGCCGGCGAGGAGCAGCCGTGGTGGGACGAGCCAGCCGGGGAGGAGCTTGCGTGGGACGAGGCCGCCTGGGACGAGAAGCCGAGCTGGGCGCGCGACGGCGGGGCGGACGAGCCCCGAGAGCCGCCGCTGGAGGCCCCTCGAGAGGCCCCTCGAGAGGCCCCGCGGGAGGCGCCTCGCGAGGTGCCTCCCGTCCGGGACCGGCTGGTCTACGTGGCAACCTCCGACCTGGGCGGCGAGGGGGTCCGGCGCCTGTGGCTGCTGGCGCTGGCGACCTTCGGCGCCTCGCTGTCATACGCGACCGCGCGGTCCCCCAAGTCGAGCGAGACGCACCGCCTGGACCTCACCAAGCCGCAGCCGCTGGAGGCGCTCCAGCGCCACGGGCCTGGGGCCGACGCCACCGTGTACGTGCACGCCGACCCCGAGCCCGTCCTCGAGATGAGGCAGGACGCGAGCGGGCGGCGGCCGCCCCGCCTCACCCTGCGGCTCAGCCCCGAGGAGTTCCAGCGGATCGCGCTGGGCTTCCGTCAGTGGGGCCTGCCGATCTCGTCGATCGTCCCCAGAAGCGCCTTACTGCGGTGACGCCTGGATCACGCTGCCGACCAGGTGGAAGATCTCGCCCTGGAACTGGGTTATCTGCATCGCCTCGATCGGGTAGCCGTCGGTGGTCCCGTTGGTCTGCACCTTGACGCCCGGCAGCAGCATCGGGATGTCCACGTCGAGGTGGCGCACCGCCTCCATCAGCGCCGCGCGGGTCGGCTGCCGCATCTTCTTGAGCGTCTCGACCATGGTGTTGGCGACCGTCCAGCCGTAGGCGTTGAACGGGTCGTTGGCGTCCGCGCCCGGCTCGTACTTGGCCAGGTTGGTCTTGTAGGCGACCATCGCCGGGTCGCTGGTCCACTGCGGGTCCTCGGGGTCCTTGAAGTAGGCGGTTGAGACGATGCCCTGCGCGCTCTTCAGCCCCACCGGCATCAGCACCTGCGCCTTGGAGGCGGCCACGTTGTTGAGTATGTGCAGCGGCTTCCAGGTGGTCTGCGCCACCGTGGCGATCGCCTGCGCGCCGAACTTCGGCGTGGTGATGTCGAGGAAGACGTCCGCGCCCGCGCTGGCGAGCTTCTTCACCTGCGAGGCGACCGACGGGTCGGTGGCCTCGTAGCTCTGCTTGTCGACCACCTTGATGCCCGAGCCGGCGATGCCGTTCTCGAACCCGGCGAGCAGGTCCTTGCCGTAGGCGTCGTTCTGGTACAGCACCGCGACCTTGCCGTTCGGCTTGTTCTGCTTGAGGTAGGCGGCGTAGACGCCCGCCTCGGTTACGTAGTTGGGCTGCCAGCCGATGGTGTAGGGGTGGCCGCCGATGTCCTTGCCCCACTCGGAGGCGCCGGTGGCCACGAACACCTGCGGCACCTTCTGCTGGTTGGCGTAGTGCCAGATGGCGAGGTTGTTGGCGGTGCCAAGGGTGTTGAACAGGGCGAACACCTTGTCCTGCTCGACCAGTCTCTTGGCGTTGGTGAGCGCCCGCTGCGGCTCGTAGCCGTCGTAGGTGACGAAGTCGATCTTGCGGCCGTTCACGCCGCCCTGGTCGTTGACGTATTTGAAGTAGGCGCTGGCGCCTTTGGCGATGGTGCCGTAGGCCGAGGCCGGGCCGCTGAACGGGTAGGAGCCGCCGAGCTTGATGCTGCTGTCGGTGATCCCGGGATCCGCCGCGCCCGCCTTGCCGCCGCCGCTCTCGCGGCCGCAGCTCGCGGCGAGCAGCGCCAGCACCACCAGCAGCAGGATCGGGACGGCCGTCCTTTTTCCTCCCACCATGTGAGCCTCCTTCCAGGTCCTTACACAGCCGGCAGGCGACCACCTTGCGGGGACGAGACGGCGCCGGCCTCCATGACCGTCTCTTCGGCTGACGGCGCCGCGGCGGGCGCCTCCACCACCTCGACCAGGACCCGCCGCAGGCGCCGCAGCAGCCCCGCGGCGCCGCCGGGCAGCAGGTACATGAGGCGATCAGGGTCGCCCCGTAGAGCACCCCGGTGAGCGCCTGGTTGACGTCGCCCGCGTACTGCGGCACGAACTCGATGAACAGCGCGCCGAGCAGGGGGCCCGTGACGGTGCCGAGGCCGCCGATCGCCACCGCCGCGAGGAAGGTGAACGACAGCAGCAGCGTGAACGACTCGGGCGCGACGAACCCCAGCGCGAAGGTGAACAGCGAGCCGGCGACGCCCGCGTAGGCCGCGCTGCAGGCGAACACGCGCGTCTTGACCCGGGCCAGGTCCACGCCCATGGTGGTCGCGGCGCGCTCGTCGTCGCGGATGGAGATCAGCGCCCGCCCGAGCGCGCCGCGGGTCAGGTTGGCAGCGAGCAGGAACATCACCGCGGCGACCGCCAGCGTCAGCAGGTACAGGAACTGGTCGGGGTCCAGCGGCAGCCAGCCGGGCACCGGCGGCTGACGGGCGCTCATGCCCTGCACCCCGCCGGTGAGCCCCTCGAAGCGCTTGATCAGCGGCGGGGTCGCCACCGCCAGGGCCAGCGTGACCAGCGCCAGGTACAGGCCGCGCAGGCGCAGCGCCGGCACGCCGAAGGCGAAGCCGACCGCGAAGGCGGCCAGCGCCGCGGCGGGCACGGTCAGCAGGTAGGGCACGTGCGCCTTGGCGATCAGGATCGCCGCGGTGTAGCGCCGATGGCAAAGAAGGCGCCGTGGCCCAGCGAGATCTGTCCGCTGTAGCCCACCAGCAGGTTCAGCCCCAGCACCGCGACCGCGTACACCAGCACCGGCGTCAGCTCGCCGTTGATCACCGGGCTCGAGTCGAACGGCAGGCCCACCGCCACCAGCACGACCGCGGCGACCGCGGCGGCGCGCAGCGCCCGGTGCGGGCGGCTGCCCGCCTGGATCCTGAGCAGGCTCACGCGCGTGTCACCTCCGGCGACCCGAACAGCCCGGACGGGCGCAGCAGCAGGACCACGAAGATGATCCCCAGCGGCACCAGCACCTTCAGGTCGGCGCCGATGGCGTTCACGTAGGTGCCGGCGAGGTTCTCGCTGACGCCGATGATCCAGCTCCCCACGACCGCGCCGAGCGGCGAGTCGAAGCCGCCCAGGGCGGCGCCGGCAAAGGCGTAGACCAGCACGCCGCCCATCAGGTTCACGTCGAGGAACAGCCGCGGCGCGACCAGCACGCCGGCGATGGCGCCGAGCAGCGCGGCCAGCCCCCAGCCGAGCATCAGCATGCGGCCGACGCGGATGCCGACCAGGCGGGCCGAGTCTGGGTTCTGAGCGGCCGCGCGCAGCCCGAGGCCCAGCTTGGTGCGCTGGAACAGCAGCCACAGCAGCCCGACCACCAGCAGCAGCACCGCGATGATGCCCAGCGACTCGAGCGACAGAGCGACCCCGCCGAGCTGCGCGGTGCCGCTGGGGAAGATGCGCGGGAAGCCGCGGTTGGCGAAGCCCCAGATCCAGCCCGCCGCCGAGTTGACCACGACGAACAGCCCGAGCGTGACGATCACCAGGGTCAGCGGCCGGCTGCCCTCGACCGGGCGGATCAGCACCCGCTCGACCGCCATGCCACCGATGAACGAGACCGCGAACGCGCCCAGCAGGGCCTGCCACAGCGGCCAGCCGGCGTCGTGCAGCCCCCAGGCGACGAAGGTGGAGAACATCGCCATCTCGCCCTGGGCGAAGTTGACGATGCCGGTCGTGCGGAAGATGAGCACCAGCGCCAGCGCGAGCGTGCCGTAGATCGACCCGTCGGCGATCCCGTCGGCGATCCCGTCGGCGATCCCGTCGGCGATCCCGTCGACCACCACCTGCAGGAACCGTGCCATCGCCGCTCCTTCTGGGTGCCGCCCCAGCTAGACGCCGAGGTAGGCGCGCCGCACGTGCTCGTCGGTCCTGACCTGCTGGGCCGGGCCCGCCAGCACGGTGCGGCCCGCCTCCAGCACATAGGCGTGCTCGGCCAGCTCCAGCGCCAGGTTGGCGTTCTGCTCGACCAGCAGCATGGTGGTGCGCTGCTCCCGCTCGATCTGGCCGAGTATTCGGAAGAGCTCCCTGGTGACCCGCGGCGCCAGCCCGAGCGACGGCTCGTCGAGCAGCAGCAGCCTCGGCGCGGCGCCGAGCGCGCGGGCCAGCTCGATGCGCTTGAGGGTGCCGTAGGGCAGCCCGGCCGCCGGCCTGGAGGCCAGGTGCGCCAGGCCAAGGCGCTCGAGCACCTCGTCGGCGCGGCGCCGCGTGGCGCGCTCGCTGCGGCGCACCCGCGGCAGGCGCAGCGCGGCCGCAGTGAATCCGACCCCGCAGGCGTGATGGCCGCCCAGCATCACGTTCTCGCGCACGCTCAGGCTGCCGAACAGACCGAGGTGCTGGAAGGTGCGAGCGATGCCGAGCGCCGCCACCTCGTGCGCCGCCAGCGCCCCGAGGTCGCGGCCGTCGAGCTCGACGCGGCCACGCTGCGGCCGGGTCAGCCGGCTGACGCAGTCGAACAGGGTGGTCTTGCCGGCGCCGTTGGGGCCGATCAGCCCGCACACCTGGCCCGGCGCCACCTGGAACGACACGCCGTCGAGCGCGGTGACGCCGCCGAAGCGCACGGTGAGCCGGTCGACGCGCAGCAGCGGCGTGGACCCGCCACCGCCCACGCCGCCGCCGGCGCTCACGGTGCTCACGGTGTCCCCCGCCGGCCGGACGCCGCCCCCAGCGGCACCACGATCTCGCGCTTGAGCAGCTTGCCGGTGACGCTCCTGGGCAACTCCTCGACGATCCACACGTGCCGCGGGTACTTGTAGGCGGCGACCCGGGCCTTGACGAACTCGCGCAGCGCGGCGGGGTCGGCGCCGCGGCCCTCCCTGAGCACCACCGCCGCGGCCACCTCCTCGCCGAGCCGCGGGTGCGGGACGCCGACGACCGCTGCCTCGCGCACGCAGGGGTGCTCGCAGAGCACCTCCTCGACCTCGCGTGGATAGACGTTGTAGCCGCCGCGGATGATCACGTCGCTCATGCGGTCGACCATATAGAAGTAGCCGTCGTCGTCGACCCTGCCGAGGTCGCCGGTGTGGAACCAGCCGTCGCGCAGCACCGCCGCGGTGGCGGCCGGGCGGTTCCAGTACCCCTTGATGACGTTGTGGCCGCGGATGACGATCTCGCCGACCTCGCCGGTGGGCAGGTCGTGGCCGTCGTCGCCGACGATCTTCATCTCCACGCCGGCGATCGGCGCGCCGATCGAGCCCGGCTTGTGCCCGCGCCCGAAATGGTTGGACGAGGCGACCGGAGAGGTCTCGCTGAGCCCGTAGCCCTCGACCACCTTGCGGCCGAGCGCCGCCTCGAGCCCGCGCATCACCTCCGCCGGCATCGGCGCCCCGCCCGAGACGCAGACGCGCAGCGTGGAGAGGTCGTAGGAGTCCCGGGCCGGATGGCCGAGCAGGGCGGCGTACATCGCCGGCACGCCCTGCAGCACGGTCACGCGGTCGCGCTGCACGACCTGCAGCGCCTTGCCGGCGTCGAAGCGCTCCAGCAGCGACAGGCAGCCGCCGGCGCCGATTGTGGCGTTGAGCGTGCAGGTCTGGCCGAACGAGTGGAACAGCGGCAGGGCGCCGAGGGCGACGTCGTCCTCGACCATCGAGTGCAGGCCCCTGACCGCGTCGGCGTTCCTGATGAGGTTGGCGTGGGTCAGCTCGGCACCCTTGGGCGAGCCGGTGGCTCCCGAGGTATAGAGGATCACCGCGGTGTCGGCCGGGTCGCGCTCGCACAGCTCCCGCTCGGGTCGCACGCCACCAAGAAGCCACTCGAACTCGCCGGGGTCACGAACAGGCAATCGGTTCCCGCCCCACAGGCGCCCGCCTCCACCACCTCGGCCAGCGCGTGCCACGCGAACAGCAGCTTGGCGCCGGAGTCGCTGAGGTAGAAGGCGACCTCGCGCTCCTTGAGCAGGACGTTCACCGGCACGACCACCGCGCCCGCGCGCAGGATGCCGTAGTAGACGACGGCGAACTCGGGCACGTTCGGGAGCATGACCGCGACGCGGTCGCCGGGTCCCACCCCGCGCCGCCGCAGCAGCGCCGCGACCCTGGCGCTGGCGGCGACGCGGCGGAGCTGTGCGACCGCCTCCAAGCCGTGCAGGAGCGCCTGCGCCGCGGGGGCACGCCGCTGGCGATGGGCATCAGCACGGTCGCGGCCGGCGCCGCCGAGGTGCCGCGCGCCTATCTGGAGGCGCGCACGGCGCTCGAGAGCGTCGGCGACGATGGCGGGGTGGTGGCGCTGCCGCGGCTGTCGCCATTCGACTACATCGCCCGCCGCGCCGACGACACCGCGCGCCGGCTGGTGGATGCGCGACTGCGCGCCTTCCTCGACGACGACCGCGCCCGCGGCGGCGTGCTCACCGCCACCATCCGCGCCTTCGCCGACGCTGACCTCAACCTGCGCGTGGCCGCCGAGCGCCTGCAGGTGCACCCCAACACCGCCCAGTACCGCCTGCACCGCATCGAGGGGCGCACCGGGCGGAACCCTCGCCGCATCGGCGACCTACTGGACCTGCTCGTGGCGATCACCCTGGACGACAGCATCGCCGTCAACCGCTAGCCGTAGGCCCTAGCGCTCGCGCAGGACCCGGCGCAGGATTGCCCGACGGCGATCGGGTATTCGGGCAGGTTGGGGCTCAGGATGGCGACGGCGTCGCCATGGGGATGAAACGGCAGGTCAGCTACCGGCGGCGGCTGCGGGAGGTCATGGCCGCCCATGGCATGTTCGCCGCCGCCGATCTCGAAGCCCCCCTGGCCGAGCGGGGCATCAAGCTGTCCTCGGTGCAGGTCTGGCGGCTGGTGACCGGGATCCCGGAGCGGCTGTCGCTGCCGGTCCTGGCCGCACTGTGCGACATCTTCGAGGTCACCCCGGCCGAGCTGATCGTCACCCGCGCCGAGAACGCCCCGGTGCGCCGGAGCGCGACCGCCAACCAGGGGGAGGTGGTCGATCTGGCCACCACGGTCCGGCCCAGGCGCGCCCGGATCCACCCCGAGAAGTGACCAGCAGCCAGCACGACTGCGGTCTTGAGGGGCGGTCGGGGACGGGTCGGCGGTGAGAAATACTTGCAAGAGCGCCGGAAGGAGACAGGGCGATGATAGGTCACCGCAAGTGGCGTGACACTTCGCCTGGTTGGTTGATCGTTCGGCACCCGTCGTCCCGGGCATCAAGCAAGTTCGGCTTGGAGCGTCTCGGTCACGGGACGGCGGCCGCCGAGGCGGGCGGGAACAGCGGTGAGCGCCGCCACCACGAGCACGGTTGCTAGCACCACGGCGAGCAGCTGCCAGAGCGACGGAAGCGTGGCCCTGGCGCTGTCGCCGCCGGTGATCGCGTTGATGGCGTGGAACAGTGCGAAGCCTCCCGGGAAAGCGCCCAGGATGGCGCCGGCGAGCGCGGGGAGCACCTGCGCGGCCGCCAGTGCCGCACTCACTTCACGAGGGGTTGCGCCGAGGGCGCGCGCCAGCGCCGATGAATGCCGGTTGTCGAGCACGGTCGCCCAGGTGATGAAGATGGCGTTGACCGCCGCCAGGGAGAGCAGTATGACCATCACGACGAGGAGCACCTGGCGCAGCAGCTCCACCTGAGCATCGTCATATCCGCCGGCGAGTGGTTGGGCAGTGAGGTAGGCGTTGAGTACCAGTGCGACGAAGATCCCGCTGACCGTGATCGCGATACTGACCACACCCAGCACAACCCGTCGCGGCCGGCGGGCGGCGACCCGCAACGCGAGAAGCAGCGGGACGGGCAGTCGCGCCGAGATCGCGATCAGCCAGCCGGTGCGGCGGAGTGGGCGTGCCGAGTCGGCCAGCGCGTTGACGGTGCTGGAGCGGGCGGCGCGCACGGCCGGAACAACAGTCGCAACTACCGCGACTCCGAGTGCCACGGCGGTCACCAAACCGACCGTGGACATGGTCATCGACGGCGTGCCCGCGCTGCCGATGAGGCCGGCACCGGACTCGGTAAGCAACGGAGCGGTCAGCGATCCGACCGCCAACCCGGCCGCGGCCGCGACGATGGCCACAAGGACATACTCCGCGAGCAGCACGGCAGCGACCAGGCTCGGTGTGCCGCCGACTGCTTTAAGGAGTCCGACGCGTCTGGTCTGGTCGGCCGTCCGGCTGCCGACCAGCACCGAGACACTAGCCACGGCGAGCAGACCAAGCAGCCAGGCTCCAATCAGCAGAAGGATCTGGGTGTCTCTGGCCAGCTCGGTGGCCTCTTCGAGGATTTCCTCCCAGGACGCCAGGCGTGGAGCGTCCCGGCTCTCCGGGAGGTTGGCGTCGACGAACGCCTGAGCCTCATCCGGGTCGGCCAGCTTCAGGTTCATCACGTAGGACAGGGAATCTGGATCCAGGGTGAGGCTCCGCACATCCGTCTGGGTGAGCCAGACCAGTCCGGGATTGTGCAGCAACCCCGGAGGCAATTCGCCGGCCAGATCGTCGGGAATGGCGCCGCTCACGCAACCAACGGCGACAATGCAGGACGCCCCCGGATAGGGCGGCATGGCGGCGGTGACCGCAACGCCGACGACCTCGAACGACCGGCCGTCCAGGGTGACCGGATCACCCACGTGCACATCGAGCACGTTGGCGAAGGCGGCCTCGACCACCACACCGCCATCGCTGACCCAGGTGCCCTGGATCAGCTCGGGCTGGTCGACCGGCGCGGGCGCGGCGCCGCGCCCCACGGCCTGCACATCTGACGTCCGACCGGATGCCTGAAGTTTCGCCGGGGTGACCGGGTACGGTCCGCTGTGGTCGATGACGCCGGGAGCGCTGGCCAGGTCCTCGAGGCCGGAAAGCCCGGCGGCGGGCTGGTCGACGCTGGCGACGACGTCGGGTCCGTTGGTCGCCTCCCGGGTGCTCTGGTAGGGGTCGCTGGCCGCGTCGCGCAGGACGAGCCCGAGCGTCAACGTCGTGGTGGCCGCCATGATGGCAAGCAGCAGAAGCGCGGCCTCGATGCGGCGCCGCCGTAGGTCACGCACGGCGAGGCGGCCCACGAGCAGGACGCGGCCCATCGCCCTCAGTCCTCCAGCCCGACGAGGGCGCCGAGCTGCCCGCTGGTGCCACCGGTCAACCTGGTCTCGTCCACGAACGCGCCGTCGCGCATCGAGATCAGCCGGTCTGCGGTGGCCGCGATCCGCGCCTCGTGGGTGACAATGACCAGCGTCTGCCCGGACTCGTGCAGGCTCTCGAAGAGCCGGAGGACGTCAAGGGTGGCGGCGCTGTCCAGATTTCCGGTGGGCTCGTCGGCGAGAACGACCAACGGCTCGTTGCTCAACGCCCGGGCGATCGCGACCCGCTGCCGCTGGCCACCGGACAGCGCCGAGGGCAGGAACCGCGCCCGGTCGGCGAGCCCGACCTGCTCCAGCAGCTCCTCCGCACGCCGTCTGGCCGCCCGCCGCGAGCGTCCGGCCAGCAGCGCCGACAGCTCGACGTTTTCCACGGCGGTGAGCTCCTCCATCAGGTGAAAGGCCTGGAAGACGAAGCCGACATCGGTGCGTCGCATCCTGGCCAGGGCCTTCTCACCGATGTCGTCGATGCGACGGCCGTTCAGCGACACCTCTCCACCCGAGGGCCGGTCCAGCCCCCCGAGCAGGTGGAGCAGCGTGGACTTCCCGCAACCGCTGGGCCCCATCACCGCCACCGTTTCTCCCGCGCCGATGTCGAGATCGACCCCGTCGACGGCGCGCACCAATCCTTCCCCCTTGCCGTACTCCTTTCGCAACCCGCGAGCGCGAAGCACGGACGTGTCGGCGGCGGCGCTCACGATCCACTCCTTCGGGAGGTCCAGTTCTTCTCACATGCCTCGAGCCAGCGCAGGTCCGCCTGCAGCCGGAGCACGATGCCCTCCAACAACAGCGCCGCGTTCGAGCGGTCCGGCTCGGCCATGGCGGCGCGCTGGGCATCACGCAACCGGCGCAGCAGCTCGCGGCGCTGGGTGTCGACAATGGTGAGCGGGTCGGCCAGCCCGGCCGCCGCGGCCGCGATCAGCTTGAGATGGAACTCCGCGAGGTCGGGTTTTGGCCAACTCACCTCGGCGATCCACTCGGCGACTCGCTGTTGGCCGTTGGGGGT
>JBKPDO010000111.1:0-10546 GCA_046727955.1 bacterium
CAAGGAGCCGCCAATGCCGATCGTCGCGGGCGTCGACTGCTCGACGCAGTCCACCAAGGTCGTCGCCTGCGACGCCGACACCGGCGAGGTGCTGGCGGAGCGGTCGGCGCCCCACCCCGAGGGCACAGAGGTCGACCCGGAGGCGTGGTGGCGGGCGCTCCAGACCGCCGCCGTGCTGGGCGGGGGGGAATGGCCTGAAGACGTGGCCGCGATCGCCGTCGGCGGCCAGCAGCACGGCCTGGTCGCCCTCGACGAGGCCGGCAAGGTCGTCCGGCCGGCGCTGCTGTGGAACGACGTCCGCTCCGCCGGGGCCGCGTCGGCGCTGGTGCGCGAGCTGGGCGGGCCGGCCGCGTGGGCCAGCGCGGTCGGGTCGGTCCCCGTCGCCAGCTTCACCGTCACCAAGCTGCGCTGGCTCGCCGAGCACGAGCCCGAGCACGCCAGCCGGGTCGCCGCGGTGCTGCTGCCGCACGACTGGCTGACCTGGCGCCTGGCCGGCGAGGGCGAGCCGGTGACCGACCGGGGGGACGCCTCTGGCACCGGCTACTGGTCGCCGCGCGCCGGCGCCTACCGCCACGACCTGCTCGAGCTGGCCTTCGGCCGGGTGCCGGCGCTGCCCCGGGTGCTGGCGCCCGGCGCGGCGGCCGGCCAGACCAGGTCCGGCGCGGTGCTCGGCGCGGGCACCGGCGACAACATGGCGGCGGCGCTGGGGCTCGGCGCCGGCCCGGGCGACGTCGTGGTCTCCATCGGCACCAGCGGGACCGTGTTCGCCGTCCACGACGCCGCCAGCGAGGACGCCAGCGGGACCGTGGCGGGATTCGCCGACGCCACCGGGCGCTTCCTGCCGCTGGTGTGCACGCTCAACGCCGCCCGGGTGCTTGCTGGGGTCGCGGCCACGCTCGGCGTGGACCTGGCGACGCTGGACCAGCTGGCGCTGCGCGCCCCGGCTGGGGCTGGCGGCCTGGTCCTGCTCCCCTACCTGGACGGCGAGCGCACCCCGAACCTGCCAGACGCCAGCGGCCTGCTGGCGGGTCTGCGCCTGTCGAACATGGCGCCGGAGCACCTCGCCCGGGCGGCGGTCGAGGGCGTGCTGTGCGGGCTCGCGGACGGGCTGGACGCCCTCCGGGCGCAGGGGATCCCGGTCCGGCGGGTGCTGCTGGTCGGCGGGGGCAGCCGCTCCGCGGCGGTGCGGGCGCTCGCGCCTCTGGTCCTCGAGGCGCCGGTGCAGGTGCCCGAGCCGGCCGAGTACGTCGCGCTGGGCGCCGCGCGGCAGGCGGCGTGGGCGCTGGCGGGCACGCCCGACCCGCCGCCCTGGCCGCGCAGCCACAGCACCGTTCCCAGCTCCGACGACAGCGGCGCGGCAGGCGCCGCGGTGCGGGCGCGCTACGCCCAGGTCCGCGAGGGCGCGACGCGCGGCCTGTTCGGCCCGGAAGGAGCCATGCATGCCAGCTGAGCTCAGCCCAGGGTCACCGTGCTGGCGCCGCCCGCGACCGCCGCGACGATCGTGGCCGCGCCGACGATGCGCGCGCCGGGGACCAGGTCGTCCTCGGTGATGCCGCGCGGGGTGGTGCAGGCGCTGCACGCCCATATCTCTCCCCCGGCGTCCACGAACTCCGCCATCAGCTGGGCCAGCCTCGGGAAGCCCTCCAGCTCGACCTCGTCGGCGTAGCCGCGCTTGCAGAGCCACGCGCCGTCGACGGTCAGCAGCACCACGGCCTCCTGGCCGGAGGCGGCCGCCACGTTGGCGGCGATGAACGGCACGATCGCCCGCTCCGGCTGGGCGCGCCCGTGGGAGCAGTGGAAGAGCAACCGCGCCACGGGGCCTCCTTAGGCTGAGGGACTGACGCTCGGGCTCGGCTCCGCCTCGCTCCCGAGCTCTCCAGGGGCCGCCCACCCCATTTCCACCACTGAGGGTACAGCTCACCCCGCCGACGGAGAGATTCGGAGCAGAGGAGGCAGCCCCGCGGACCGGCACGGGGCCGCCTCGACTCCTGCGATCGGCAGCCTCGCGCGCCGGATTAGCGGAACCGCGATCAGTTGTGCGCCGATCCGTTGTCCACAGAGTGGGGCGGTCGGGTCCCTACGCCGCCGCGCTCGGCTAGGGTAGACGCATGGATCTGCACCTGATCGACCTCCTCCTGCTCCTCCTGCTCGTGCTCGCCGCGGTGAGCGGCTGGAGGCGCGGCTTCGCGGTGGTGAGCCTCGGCTACGCGGGCCTGCTGCTGGGCCTGGCGCTCGGCGCCTGGGTGGCGACCCGGGTGGGGCTGTTCATCTCGGCCGAGGACTCTCTGCGCCGGCTGCTGGTCGGTATCGTGATCTTCTTCCTGGTTGCGGCGGTGTGCCACAGCGTGGCGACCCGTCTGGGACTGCAGCTCCGCTCCGTCCTCACGGGCCGGGTGGCCGGTGGGCTGGACTCGGCCGGGGGCGCCGTGGTCGCCGTCGGGGTGACCGCGATTGCCCTCTGGTTCGTGGCCCTGACGCTCGGCAGCGTCCCGTTCACGCCGCTGGCGCGGGCGCTCAGCGACTCGGCGGTGCTGCACGCCATCGACCGCGTCGCCCCGCGGCCGCCGGCCGCGCTGGCGCAGATCCGCGGGCTGCTGGCGCGGTCCCCGTTCCCGGACGCCTTCGACAACCTGCGCCCGTCGACGGGCGGCGGCACGCCACCGGCCGCCGCCGCCACCCCGGGGATCCGCCATGCCGCCGCCGCGACCGTGCAGATCGAAAGCGAGGGCTGCGGGGGCCTGCTGTTCGGCAGCGGCTTCCCGGTGGACAACCAGCTGGTGGTCACGAACGCCCACGTCGTGGCCGGGACGGGCCGGCACCGCGTCCTCACGCGGAACGGCGGGCGGTTCGCCGCCACGGTCGTCTGGTTCGACCCCAGGCGGGACCTCGCCCTTCTGAGCGTGCCCGGCCTCGACCTCTCGCCGCTGCAGCTGGCCAGCTCGGCGCGGGCTGGGACGACCGGCGCGGTGATCGGCTATCCCGGCGGTGGCGACGAGACCGTGGTCGGCGCCAGGGTGGTGACGCGCACCGCCGCGGTGGGGCGCGACATCTACTCGTCGTCGCTGGTGCGGCGTCAGATCTACGTGCTCCGCGCCAAGGTCCGCAGGGGCGACAGCGGCGGGCCGGTGGTCGACCGCTCCGGCCGCCCCCTTGGCGTGGTGTTCGCCGCCTCCACCGTCGACCCGAACGAGGGCTACGCGCTCACCAGCGGCGAGCTGCGCACCGTCATGAACCAGCTCGGCTCGGCCCGCAACGAGGTCGGTGTCGGCCAGTGCGCCACCTGACAGGCACCGCTGAGGCGCCCGGCTGAGGCGCCCCGGCGGAGGCGGACTGGCGGAGGACCGGTCCCCACTGACCATGGCACAGCCCCCTTCAGCCCCTCAGCCCGCAAAGCCGTTGCCGTGGGCCATGGCGCGCAGGTCCAGGGCCTTGTCCAGGACGCCGGCGGCGACTCCGTGGTCGAGGGCGACCTCGCGCAGCGAGCGGCCGCTGGCGGCGGCCTCCTTCGAGATCGCCGCGGCCTCGTCGTAGCCGACCACCGGGTTCAGCGCCGTGACCAGCACCAGGGTGGACTCGGCGAGCCGCCTGGCGTGCTCCTTGTTGGCCGTGATCCCGTCGACGCACTTGGCGGCGAACTCCCGGCAGGCCGCGGCCAGGTAGATCAGCGACTGCAGCAGATTGCGCGCCATCAGCGGGATGTAGACGTTCAGCTCGAAATTGCCCGACAGCCCGCCGATGGTGATGGCCGCGTCGTTGCCGATCACCTGCGCCGAGACCTGGGTGAGGACCTCGCACATGACCGGGTTGACCTTGCCCGGCATGATCGAGGAGCCCTTCTGCACCTCGGGCAGGTTGATCTCGCCCAGCCCGGCGCGCGGGCCGGAGCCCATCCAGCGCACGTCGTTGGCGATCTTGGTGCAGCTCACCGCGACCGTCTTCAGCGCGCCGCTCAGCTCGACCAGCGCGTCCCTGGCGCCCTGCGCCTCGAACGGGTGCGCGGGAGGCGCCAGGCGCAGGCCGGTGGCGGTCGCCACCCGGTCGCGCACCTTGGCAGCGAACTCGGGATGGGCGTTCAGGCCGGTGCCGACCGCCGCCCCGCCGAGCGGCAGCTTGCTGACGCGCGGGAGGGCCGCGCGCACGCGCTCGGCGCCCTCCCGGACCTGCGCGGCGTAGCCGGCGAGCTCCTGGCCCAGCGTGACCGGGACGGCGTCCATCAGGTGGGTGCGTCCGGGCTTGACCACGTCGCCGAGCTCGGCCGCCTTGTCGGTGAGCGAGCGCTCCAGCCCCTCGAGGGCCGGGATCAGGACCCGCGTCGCGGTGTCCAGGACGGCCAGGTGGACCGCGCTCGGGAAGACGTCGTTGGACGACTGGCCCATATTGACGTGGTCGTTGGCATGCACGTCCTCGCCGGCGAGGCTGGCGACCACTTCGTTGACGTTCATGTTGGTCGAGGTGCCCGAGCCGGTCTGGAACACGTCGATCGGGAACTGGTCGTCGTAGCGGCCGGCGGCCACGGCCTCGGCGGCGGCGGCGATGCGCTCAGCCTGCTCGGGCTCCAGCTCGCCGAGCGCGGCGTTGACCCGGGCGGCCTCCGCCTTGATCCGGGCGAGCATGTGGATCACCTGAGCCGGAACGCGCTCGCCAGAGATCGGGAAGTTGCGGATCGCCTTCTCGGTCTCGCCCTTCCACAGGTTGGTCATCGTTCGGTTCCTCCCGTTGTGGGCACCAGTCAATGCTACGACCGCCGCGGAGCGGCCGGCGCTGTCAGGCGAAGGCCCTGACCACCGCGGTCGTGGCCGCCGCGATGACCACGACGAGAAGGACCGGCGCGCGCAGCAGCAACGCGGCGGCCGCGGCGGCCAGCCCGGCAGCTCGCGCGTCGAGGACGAGCCGGCTCCCGCCGGCGAAGACCTGGATGGCAACGAGCGCGGCCAGCACCGCCGGCGCCATGGCGGCCACCACCCGCCGGACCGGCGCGGGCAGCTCGACGCCACCGAGCACGACCGGTCCGGCGCCCTTGAGGAGGACGGTCGCGCCACCGACCACCGCGACCGCGAGCCAGACGGCCGAGCTCACTTCGCGCCCGACTTGGCCCACAGGCCGGTCAGAGCAGCCGCCACCGCGGCGATCAGCGGGACCCCTGAAGGTGACAGCGGCGTCAGGATGAGCGCGATCGCCGCGCCGAGCAGGGCAGCCACCGCGCCCACACGGCCGTGGACCTGCCGGACGAGCAGCGTGAGGAAGATCGCCGGCCCGACGGCGTCGAGGCCGAGCCGCTGGGGATCGCCCAGGACCTGAGCGCCCAGCAGGCCGAGCGCTGTGCCTGCGACCCAGGTCGCGTACATGAGCAGCCCGGCACCCAGCAGCCGCCCCTCGGAGTAGCGGCCGCCGCCGAGGTGCGCCACCGCCCAGGACTCGTCCACCACGAACTGCGCGGCGAGCAGGCGACGGAGCGGACCGCCGCGCAGCGCCGGAGCCACGCTGATCCCGATGGGCAGGTAGCGCGAGTTCAGCAGGACCGCCGCGATGCACGCCGCCGTTATCGTGCCGCCGGCCTGCAGGGTGGAGGCGACCGCGAACTGCGCCGACCCGGCGAACGTGGTCGCCGACATCGCCAGCGGCGCCCACCACCCCATGCCGGCGGCGCGGGCCACGATCCCGAAGGAGACCGCGAACCCGAAGACGGCGACGGCCAGCGGAGCGGCTGCGCGAGCACCAGCGATGGCATCCCGCCGGATGCCGGCAGCGGCGGGGGGTGCTGTGATCTCTGAGGCGCCCGCCGACGGCTTCACCAGACGCTGACCTCTCTGCCCGGGATGGTAACTAGTGTGAGTCTTGAACGATAATTATCCTGGGCTTCAACGTACGGAGTCAACATGGATTTTGATAGTTATCACACGGCGCCGACACGGCTGGCCGAGGACCTGGTCAACACGTACGACGTGGCGAACAAGGTGGAGGAGCTGCCGGACGTCGCCGCGCTGGGGCGGTTCCTCGACGACCACGGCATCGCCGCGCCGCGGCGCCTGCGCCGGGAGGACCTCGAGGCCGCGCGCTCGCTGCGGCCACGGCTGCGCGCGATCTTCGGGCTCCATGACGAGGGCGAGGCGGTCGCCGCCCTCAACCGGGTCCTGCACGACTGCCATGCGGTGCCCTACTTCAGCCGGCACGACCACCAGCGCTGGCATCTCCACGTCTCGCGCCCAGGCGACGCCGTCGCCGACCAGCTCGGCGCAGCGGCGGCGATGGCGCTGCTGGTCGTCCTTCAGGACCAGGGTCTCGACCGCTTCCGGGTGTGCACCGGGCGGCACTGCGAGGACGTCATCGTAGACGTGTCCCGCAACCAGTCCCGCCGCTACTGCAGCCCCGCCGTCTGCGGCAACCGCGCCCACGCCGCCGCGTTCCGTGCCCGGCGCAGAGGGTAGCGGCCGGCCGGTCCCGGGCCGCCCCGGACCGGCCCACAAGTGGGGGGGTCGGGTCCTGGGCCGCCCGGACCGGTCGCCCCACAGCGGGACCGCGGATCGCCACGGGTGCCGCGACCTCAGCCCGTGTTCTGCAGGCCGGCGGCGACGCCGTTGACGGTGAGCTGAACCAGGCCGGCGATCCTGGCGGCGCGCTCCGGGTCCTCGACCCCGCGGCGCAGCTCGGCGAGGAAGCGCACCTGGATGAACGACAGCGCATCCACATAGGGATTTCGCAGGTCGACCGCGCGCCGGAGGACCGACCGCCGGGCCAGCAGCCGGTCGCTGCGCGTCACCGCCAGGACCCCGGCCCGGCTGCGGCGGAACTCCTCGCGGATCGCCTGGGTCAGCTCTGGCCGCCCGCCCTGGTCGAGGTACAGCCCGGCGATCAGCGGGTCGGCCTTGGCAAGGCTCATCTCGGCGTTGTCGATCAGCGAGGTGAAGAACGGCCACTGGTCGTACATGCGCCGCAGCAGCTCGAGACCGCCGGGCTGGCCCGCGAGCACCTCGAGCCCGGTCCCCAGGCCGTACCAGCCCGGCAGGTTGCAGCGGTTCTGGCTCCAGGCGAACACCCACGGGATGGCGCGCAGGGTCTCGAGGTCGCGGCCCGCCCCGCGGTGGGCGGGACGGGAGCCGATCGCGAGCTGCGACAGCTCCTCGATCGGGGTCACCCGCACGAAGTAATCGACGAAGCCCGACCGGGTGACCAGCGATCGGTAGGCGGCCTCCGACGCGGTGGCCATGCGCAGCGCGTCGCCCACGAAGCGGCGCTCCGAGGAGGCCAGGGCGGCCTCGTGCGCCTGGGTCGAGGCGAGCAGCACCGCCCAGGTGACCTGCTCGAGGTGCCGGCGGCCGATGGCCGGGTTGCCGTAGCGGGCGAAGATGACCTCGCCCTGCTCCGTGACCTTGAAGCGGCCCGCCACCGAGCCAGGGGCCTGCCCGCGGATGGCCCGCCCCGCCGGCCCGCCGCCACGCCCGAGCGCGCCACCGCGCCCGTGGAACAGGGTCAGCTCGACCTGGTTGCGGCGCGCCCAGCTGGCCAGCTCGCCCTGCGCTCGGTACAGCGCCAGGTTGGCGGCCAGGAAGCCCACGTCCTTGGCCGAGTCGGAGTACCCGAGCATGACCTCGACGCGGCGGCCGGCGCTGTCGAGCCATGCCGCCACCCCCGGCAGGGCCGCGTACTCGTCGAGCACCCTCGGCGCCGCCTCGAGGTCGGCGCGCGACTCGAACAGCGGTACCACGTCGAGCTCGAGGGAGCCGTCCGGCACGGCCAGCCGCGCGAGCGCGCGCACCGCCGCCAGGTCGGCCGCCGAGCGGCTGAAGCTCACCACGTAGCGGCGGCAGGCCTCCGCACCCCAGCGGGCCTGCAGCTCCGCCATGACCTGAAGGGTGGCCAGCGCCTCGCCAGCAAGCGGCGAGAGCCGGCCAGGGACCGGGGAGCCCTCGCGGGCGAGCCGGTCCAGCGCGGCGGCGTCGCCAGCCGCCGCCGGCGCCAGCTCACCGATCACCTGCGCGTGGACGCTGGAGTGCTGGCGCACCTCGAGTGAGGCCAGGTGGAAGCCGAACGTCTCTGCCTGCCAGCGGAGATGCTGCAGCTCGCCATAAGCCAGCCGAGGCGCGCCCGCCGCCACGAGCGAGTCCTGCACGATCGCGAGGTCGTCGAGGAAGGCGCGCGGCGACGGGTAGGCCGCCGTGCGCCGTCCCAGGCGGACCGCGGCCAGCCGCTCCGCCGCCAGGCTCAGCTTGCGGCGGTGCGGCTCGTCCGGCACGCGCTTGCGGATCTCGGCGGCAATCTCCGGCAGCTCGGCCTCGTCCCCGCGCAGCGAGGCGAGCAGCGGCGCCGACGGCGGGGTCGAGGCGGCCGAGACGCTGAGCGAGCGGGCGACCCGGCGGGTGACCGCCTCCAGCCCGCGCAGGACGTGGTCCACCTGGATGGCCATGGCCGCCCGGGTGACCTCGGCGGTGACCGCGGGGTTGCCGTCCCGGTCGCCGCCGACCCAGCTCCCCCAGCGCAGGTACGTCCGAAAGCCAGGCGGCCGCGTGCCGACGGCGTCCCGGTGCAGCGCCAGGTCGAGCTCGCGGTACAGCTCTGGGACCAGGCGGAACAGTGTCTCGTCGAAGATCGACATGACCGTGCGGACCTCGTCGAGCGGGGTCGGGCGCTGGCAGCGGAGCTGGGCGGTGCGCCACAGGATGGTGACCTCCTCGAGCAGCCGGCGGTGGGCGTCGGCCTCCTCGGAGGCGGACAGGCGAGGGTCGTCGAGCCGGTCGACCAGCTGGCTGATGCGGCGCAGAGCGTCGACCACCGCCCGGCGCCGCGCCTCGGTGGGGTGGGCGGTGAGCACGGGCCTCAGCTCGAGCCGTTCGAGCAGCGCGGTCAGGGCCGCCTCTCCACCGGCGCGGACCAGGCCAACAGCCTCCGCCAGCGACTCGCGCACCCGCGCTGGCGGCCGGGGTCCCGGGGATTCCGGGGGGCCGGGGGGTCCCGGGAGCGGGAGTCCCGCTCCCGCCTCGCCGGAGGTGCCTTGGTCGCGGCTCCGCTCGCGCAGGATGCGCGCCCGGTAGTGCTCCTCGGCCAGGTTGACCAGCTGGAAGTAGACGGTGAACGCCCGCGCGACCACCTCGGCCTGGTCGAGGTCGAGCCCGGCCACCACCGCGACCACACGCCTGAGCTGGGTCTCCCGGTCGGTGCTGCCGCGCAGCTCGATGGCGGCGTGGCGCAGCCGCTCGACCTCGGCGAGCAGCTCCGGCCCCTCCGATTCCACCAGTACCTGCCCGAGGACGCCGCCGAGCAGGCGGACGCTGCGGCGCAGCGGCGCGGGCGTCTGCTCGCGCTCCAGCCGAGCTTGCGCGGCCGGCGGCGCCACCGCCGGATAGCCGGGCCTGCCCTCGTCCTGACTCATCGATGCGATGGTAGGGGGCTATCCGGCGAGCACGCTCACCAGCACGCGGCGGCGAGGGTTGTCGCGGTTGCGGTCCACCAGGCAGATCCGCTGCCAGGTCCCCAGCGCCAGCCGCCCATCGGTCACCGGCACCGTCAGCGATGGGCTGGCGAGCAGCGGCAGCAGGTGATCGGCGCCGTGCCCGGTGCTGCCGTGCCGGTGCACGTAGCGGTCGTCCTTTGGCAGCAGGCGGTCGAGCAACTGCTCCAGGTCCTCCTCAGAGCCGGAGCCCGTCTCCATGACCACGAGCCCGGCGGTGGCGTGCGGCACGAACACGCTCAGCAGGCCGTCGCGCGCGGCCGCCTCCCGCACCACCTCGACGACCCGCGAGGTCAGGTCCACCACCTGCCTGTTCCCGGTGTCGATCCTCAGCTCCACCGTGTGCATGCCGCGTCCTTTCTGTCCGCCCTCCCAGTGGTCGACGCGACGATGAAAGCAGAGATCGCCCGCGGCGGGGCCGAGCGCCCGCGCGGCACCTCTGCCGGGGCCGGCGGTCCCCTACGCGGGCGCTGGGCGGCTGCGGAGATAGCCGAGCGCGGCCGCGAGCGCGGTCAGCAGCAGGACCGCGACGGCCGTGGCCGCGCTCGGCAGGGCAGCCGGCCGCCGCGCGGCCCCGACCAGCACCGCCGCCGGGATGCCCAGGGCGAGCTCCGCCAGCAGCGGGCCGCTGGCGACCCAGCCGAGCAGGTAGGTAGGGCCGCCCAGCTCACCAAGGCCGTACGCGGTCGTCAGCGTGCCTGGCGAGAGCCGCCTTCGCTGGCCCGCGATGGCCGCGACAGCGACCAGCACCGCGGCGGCCGGTGGGCAGCCAGCCAGCGCCAGCCACACCGCCGTGCCGTGGAGCAGGCCGAGCGCCCACGCCAGGCCGGTCGCGGCCGCGGCGATCACCGCCAGCCCCAGCGCGGGCACGAGGCAGTGGAGCAGCAGCAGCTCGCCCCAGGTCCAAGGAAGCTGGCGGCTGGCGTCGGGCTGGTCGGCCTCAGCGCGCAGCGGCTCCGCGAGCTGCGCCGCCGCCAGGTACCCCGCCAGGATCGCGGCGGCCACGAGCACTCGCCGGTCGGGCTCGGCGGCCACTCCAAGCACGGCCGCGCCCGCCAGCGCAGCCGCCCAGCCGAGACGCGCGGGGACGCGCAGGGTGGCGAG
>JBKPDO010000112.1:0-4787 GCA_046727955.1 bacterium
TGCCAGGGCTCGGCAAGACCAAGAGCGGCCTGGAACAGGTGGTCGATCTCCGCCATCAACGGTCCTCCAGCGTGGGGAGTTGGAGGACGGACCCTACCGTCTACCGACGGAGACCGTACCCACACGATTCAGCGAGGAGCCGGTCTGGTCCGTCACGACGTCTTCCTTGCGCCCAGGCGCGGACCGTCGTCCCACACATCAGACCCGCCGATCGCGCCGAACATCGTGCCGCCGGCTCTTCCCGGAGGGCGGCAGCTCCGTGCGTCGTTGCCAGGGACTTGTCCGCCGACGACAGATCCCTGACCCGACGAAGGAACATCCGGAGGAGGAGGAGGAGAAGAAGAAAAAGAAGAAGAAGAAGAAGAAGAAGACAGTGTCGAATCCCTGCGTCCCTCAACGAAAGGAGAGCGCGAATCTCCTCGGTTCCTCACGGACTCATCTCCTCCTGCGGGTCATCGCGGGCAGCGGCCTGTGATGTACCGACCATACTCACTAGAGTAACTATAGTAACTTGAGTCCGTAGGGTCAAGGTGGTAGCTTTCTGTCCTATGGCGATCTCAACCGGGCTCCGCGAACGCCAGAAGCAGCAGACGCGGGAGCTCATCTTCGAAACGGCCTCACGCCTGTTCGCCGAGCGCGGCTTCGACGCCGTCACCGTGGCCGAGGTGGCCCGCGTCGCCGACGTCTCCGAGATGACGGTCTTCAACCACTTCCAGACCAAAGAGGATCTCTTCTTCGACAAGATGGAGTTCTTCGAAGAGCGACTCCTGGACGCGGTGCGCGGGCGCGCCGAAGGCGTCTCGGCCCTGGTCGCGTTTCGACGGCTCGTCGTGGACAGCTGCGGCGGTCTTGCAGCCGAGGAGAGGGCGGAGGCGATCGCGAAGGCGGCGCCCCTCATCGGCGCCAGTCCGACGCTCCAGGTGCGCGAGCGGGAGATCGTCGCCCACTACACCAAGCTTCTCGCCGAGCTCCTCGCGGCGGAGACGGGAGCACGCCCAGATGACGTCGAGCCGTGGGGCGTGGCCGGGGGACTCATGGGCGCTCACCGAGCGCTCGTCGGCTACGTCCGCGGCCGCGTCCTCACAGGGAGAAGGGGCCCGAAGCTAGCGGCGGACGCGCGATCGCAGGCACGGCGCGGTTTCGCACGCCTGGAGAGCGGCCTTGCCGACTACGCGGTGAAGAGCCCATCGGGGGAGGATCTCCCGGCGTGATCAGGCGTTCCCCAACATCGGCGCTACGTACGCGGTACGCCAGCGGTGTTTGGAGGCTCTCTAGTGGTCCGTCTCAGAGGTGGTTTGACACTTCAGGAGCCCTGTTTCGCAGCAGCTTGAGTGCAAATCACCACGTTGGGTCGGCTCTGGGGGAAGGCGCTGCCCTACTGTGAGATGCGCCCGAAGAGCCATGGGTGCCGGTCGAAGCCACAATGACACCTGGGTCGGCTGCATCGTCTGGTTCACCACCGCCAACAGCTCAGCCGACAGCGAGTCCAGATCGATCTCGTCCCGCAGCCGGACGCTGAACGCCTCGACCGTCTTGGCCGCGTCGTAGTTGCGCCGGTTGAAGCGCCGGTCCACGACCTGCTGAATGCGATGGCGGGCCGGCTGGAACAGGGCCGCGACGGCCAGGGTGGCGCCCGCCACTACCCAGCTCGGTGGTTGGCCACGGATGCCGCCAAACAGCAGTCCAAGGACCAGGACCACGATGGCGTAGACACCGGCGAGCAGGGCGGTCAGCAGTCCATAGACCAGGGTGCGGTTGATCAGCCGGTCGATGTCGTACAGGTGATAGCGCACCATGGCCATGGTGATGCAACCAGTAAACAGCCCGAATCCAACCAGAATCAGTGCGAACAGGCCGGCCCAGGCCAGCGGCAGAAGCCCGATAAAGGACACCAGCAGAGCCACGGCACCGTAGGCGAACCACTTGAGCTGCTGGCGCTGCATCCCACGAGCCCGCCGGAAGCGGCCGACCACGGCGACCAGGCAGGCAAGCGCGCAGGCCACCAACAACCAGTCGGACAGCCCGGTCACGGTCCCCAGGCGGATACCGGCACCATAACTGGCACCGCTGGCACCGTTGGTGTCGCGGCCGAGCCCCTGCTGCCGCGTCAGGACGCGGAGCGCTTCCGTGTGCGCTGGACCGACGTGCAGATCGGCTTTGTCGACGCGCCGCGTCAGGCGGTGGAGCAGGCCGACGAGCTTGTGGCCGAGCTGATGCAGCACTTGGCCAAGACGTTCGCCGACGCGCGCAGCGGGCTGGAGGGCCAGTGGGATCGGGGGGACGACGTCCCTACCGATGATCTGCGCGGCGCCTTCCAGCGCTATCGCTCGTTCTTCGAGCGACTGCTGGCGACTTGACCGTGACCAGCGCGACAGCGGGGGCCTTGATGGGCCCCCGCTGTCGCGCGTGGTCGCGCGTGGTCGCGCGTGGTCGCGCGTGCCGTCAGCCGTCCGCATCCGTGGCTCCGACGGGAGCCGGCATCGTCGTCCCGGCGCCGCGAACCGACTGCCAGATCGCCCGGTTGAGCACGTCCTTGTTTGCGCCGTCGGGCACCGAGAAGTCCTGCTCCGCGGAGAGTCCAGAGAGCGGCGCGTTCTGGGAGTTCGTCGGGTAGCCGGGGTCGCCGAAGGGGACGACCGACGGGCGGATCGCCGTGTACGGCCGCAGATCGGCGCTGCCGAACGACCGCCACATGCGGGTCGCGCGCTGGTCGTAGGTGCTCATCGGCGCGAGACCGAGCAGATCCTCGATCGTGGCGAGCATCGTCGTCGTGTCGTAGCGGGTCGAGTCGACGGTCGCGTGCTGCGTGAAGGGGCTGATCCCGGCGGCCACGATCCCGGCGGCCACGATCCCGGCGGCCACCAGGCAAAAGACTCCCGACACGACTCAGCCGACCCGGCACGCGCTCCTCCCTTTCGGACTTTCCGCTAGCGTCACAACGGCACGGCGCGGAGTCAATGCCGAGTCAATGGCGTTCTCCAAACCGCCACACTCGCGTCTCGAAAGGGACACCGACGGGCCCGATCAGGTCCCGTGGAGGAAGCGACACGACGTCCAAGTAGCAGGGAGACGCGCCGGCGGCAGGGCGTCGAGCTTGACGCGCTTATCATCCATGCCGACCGGCGCGCCTCGATGCGCCGGGACAACGCGATACTGTCGAAGTAATTAGGTGGACACCTGGCACTTGACCTTCGGGTTGACGCCGGCGTAGTTCAACGGGCCGGTGAGGACCGTAACGGCGATAGTTCCCAGCTTGGCGCAGCTGGCGTCCGATCCGGAGAAGTAATGGCGCTGTGTCGTTGCCACGAGGCCGATGACCAGCCAGATGACAACCAGCAGTGCACCGATGCGCATCGCTATCTCCTCTGGTAGGTGGTGTGCCCGCGCGCTACCAGTGGTGTGCCCGCGCGCTACCAGTAGTGCCGCCGGCTGCCAACCGCGCGTCCCGTCGCTCCCAGGACCCACAGGATGGCGCCGATGACTAGCAGGATGACCCCAATCGTCCACAGAATCGAGATCTGGGCGATGAAGCCAATCACGAGCAGGATCAAGCCGAGAATGATCACGCTGCTGCCTCCTCTCACCTCCGGCGTGGTGCGCCGAGGATGTAGCGGACTGTGACCTCATCATTTCCCGCGCAATGCCAGCTCCAACCCCACTCCGTCGCAAGTTCGCTCTGTCGCGGCTATTCGCTCGTCGATCGCTCGTCATCGAAGGCGACCTCGCAGCAACCGCGCCCTGCGGCCCGGCGCGATACTTGACCAGCCAGAAAGGCGACGCCACCAGAGGAGGACGCCATGAGCGTGTTCAGCGATGCCGAGCTCGAGTACCTGGGGAGCCAGCGGCTCGGGCGGCTCGCCACGGTCGGCCACGACGGCATGCCGCATGTCGTCCCCGTCGCCTTCCGCTACAACCCCGACGCCGACACCATCGACATCGGCGGGCACGGCTTCGCCCGGCGCAAGAAGTTCCGCGACGTCAAGCGGACGGGCGTGGCGGCGTTGGTGGTCGACGATGTGCTGCCGCCGTGGCAGCCCCGTGCGCTCGAGGTGCGCGGCGAGGCGATCACGCTCGACACCGGCGGCAAGGCCATCAACGAGGGGTTCGACGACCCGATTATCCGGATCACGCCTCGCAGGATCGTCTCCTGGGGTCTCAAGGGCGGCTTCCGGGCCCGTTCGGTCGGCTGATCCGACCCCGCGAGACGCAAAATTTTGACGGTGGTTTGTTGGATCAGGGAAAGGTGCAGGTCACGGCTCTCTCAGTCCGCAGCCGAGGGAGAGCGTCTGCGCAGGTGGAAGCAGTGGAGCACGGTATCAGTGCTCCGAGCTCAACAAACCATGTTAGCAAAGCCTCGGTCGCTTAGCCGCTAGTCGTCCAGGCTCCCCATGCTCAAGTTGACGACCGTTCCAGTCATCCCGCTCGCCTGGTCGGACGCCATGAAGACCGCCATGTTAGCCATCTCCGCGAGCGTCGAAAGCCGTCGCGTGTGGGTCCTGCCTGCGCCTAACTCGTGGAACTGTTCCCAGGTCATTCCCGATGCCTTGGCGTACAGCTCGAAGCTTTCCTTGATCCTGCCTGTCTCCGGCATCCCCTGTGGTCGCAGACCGACCACGCGAATGCCCTGAGGTGCGAGCTCGGCGGATAGATCTCGAGTGAGTGCCTCCACGGCGGCCATCGCCGGACCGCCGCCTCCCACCAATGGGATGCCCGTCCGCGAAGGGATTGAGGTGACGGTCATGATCACCCCCGATCGGTTCGCGACCATCCGCCGGGCGGCCAGGCGA
>JBKPDO010000113.1:0-12912 GCA_046727955.1 bacterium
GGCCAGGGCCTCCGCGCCGCGGCCCCGCAAGGCCGCGTAGGCCACCCCGACGCCGGCGTGCGCCCTGAGCTCAGCGCCGAGCCCGGCCGCCGCGGCGGCCTCCCAGAGGTCGCGGACGACGCCGGGCAGCTCTGTCGGGACGCAGGCCGCCTTCACCCCCACCGCCGCCTCCTCGCCGGCGCGCCAGGGCCTGGCCTGTTCCAGCCCGTCCGGCTGTTCGAGCAGCTCGACCGTGCCATAGGGCTCGAGCAGCCGCATTGCGGCCCTGGCCTGCTCCAGCACGGCGGGCGACCGCCCCTGGACCACCAGGACGAGCCTGCCCAGCCCCGCCGGGTGCGGCCATGCCAGCTCCAGCGAGGTGGGGTCGAGCTGGGCGTGGACCAGCGCCTGGGCGGCCGCGCCGGCGGCCTCGGGGTCGGCGGCCTGGAGCGCCGCGCCGGCCACGGCGTCGGGGGTCGGGTGCAGGCGGAAGGTGACCTCGGCGATCAGGCCGAGGGTGCCGAGCGAGCCGGTGAACAGCTTGCCGAGGTCGTAGCCGGCGACGTTCTTGACCACCTTGCCGCCGGCGCGCGCCACGGTGCCGTCGGAGAGCACCACGGTGATGCCGATGAGCAGGTCGCGGGCGGTGCCGTAGCGAAGCCGCCGTGGCCCGGAGGCGCCTGCCGCGACGATCCCGCCGAGGGTGGCGCCGGCCTCCGGCGGGTCGAGCGTGAGCAACTGGCCGGCCTTGGAGAGCACCTCCTGCAGGGCGTCCAGGCGCACCCCCGCCTCTGCCCTGACGATGAGATCGCCCTCGGCGTGCTCCAGCACGCGGTCGAGCCGCGCGGTGCTCAGGATGACCTCCGCCACGGCGGGCGGGTTGCCCCAGCCGAGCTTGGAGCCGCCCCCGCGGCAGACGACCCGCCTACCCTGGGCGGTCGCCTCGCGCAGGACCTCGCCGGCCTCCGCAACGGTGGCCGGCTCGACCACCACCTCGGGCTGGACGCCGTCGACGGCGTCGGCGGCGCCCGCAGGGCGCGAGGCGGCGCCCACGCTCACCACACCTCGGCCAGACCCGCCTGCTCCACCGGATGGACGCGGCGCGGGCCGGGCGCCTCGCCGCACAGCCGCGGGGTGGGGAACACCTTGCCGGGGTTGCAACGGTTGTCGGGGTCGAAGGCGCAGCGCACCAGCTGCATGGTGTCCAGGTCGCCGGCGCTGAACTGGTTCGCCATGTACTGCTTCTTGTCGAAGCCGACGCCGTGCTCGCCGGTGATGGAGCCGCCGTGCTCCAGGCAGAGGAGCAGGATCTCGGCGGCCAGCTCCTCGGCGCGGTGCGCCTGGCCTTCCACGCCTGCGTCGTAGAGCACCAGGGGATGCAGGTTGCCGTCGCCGGCGTGGAACACGTTGGCCACCCGCAGCCCGCGCTCGCTGGCCATCGCGGCGATACGTCGCAGCACCTCCGGCAGCGCGGTGCGCGGGATGACACCGTCCTGGACGTAGTAGTCCGGGCTGATCCGGCCGACCGCGGCGAACGCGGACTTGCGCCCCTTCCAGAACAGCGCCCGCTCCGCCTCGCTCTGCGCGATCCTGATCTCGGTCGCGCCCACCTTGCGGCAGATCCGCTCCACCTCGGAGAACTGGTGCTCGACCTCGGCGGTAGGACCGTCCAGCTCGACGATCAGCACCGCGCCGGCGTCCGGGTAGTTGGGGTGGACCGCGGCCTCGGCCGCCTCGATCGCCAGGGCGTCCATCATCTCGATGGCGGCGGGCACGATGCCGGCGCCGATGACCCCGGAGACCGCCTCGCCCGCTTCGTCGGTGGAGCCGAAGGCGGCGAGCAGCGTCCGCACCGCCTCGGGCTTGCGCAGGATGCGGACGGTGACCTTGGTGGCGATGCCGAGCGTGCCCTCGGAGCCCACGAAGGCGCCGACCAGGTCGTAGCCGGGCGGGTCGGGCGCCTTGCCGCCGAGGTGGACCAGCTCGCCGTCGGGCAGGACCACCTCGAGCCCGGTGACGTGGTTGGTGGTGAAGCCGTACTTCAGGCAGTGGGCGCCGCCGGAGTTCTCGGCCACGTTGCCGCCGATCGAGCAGACCTGCTGGCTGGAGGGGTCAGGCGCGTAGTAGTAGCCGCGCGGCGCGACCGCCTTGGTTACCTCGAGATTGATCACGCCCGGCTCGAGCACCGCGCGCTGGTTGGGGATGTCCAGCTCGATGATCCGGCGCATGCGGGAGAGCACGATCAGCACGCCGTCGACCACCGGCAGCGCCCCACCGGAGAGGCCCGTGCCCGAGCCGCGGGCGACGAACGGGACGCCCAGGTCGTGGCAGACCTTGACGGCGCCCCGCACCTGGTCAGCGGTCTCGGGGAGCACCACCAGGCCGGGGATCACCCGGAAGGCGGCCAGGCCGTCGCACTCGTAGGTGCGGAGCTGGTTGCGCTCGGAGATGACCCCTTGCGGACCGATCACCGAGGTCATGCGCCTGATGAGCGCCACCCTATCCACCGGGGATCTCCTCCTGTCTGTGGGGGGAGCGAACTCCCCCACGGCGCGCGCTCCGCGCGCCGGGGCAGATCGATCCATGTGGGGGGAGCTCGCTCCCCCCGCGGCCCCCCAAGAGCGCTTGTGCCATGGAAGCCCTAGTTCCCAGTGTCAAGATCGTCCCGTTCATTCGAGGTAATCGTAGGCCGGGATGGTCAGGAACTCGATGAAATCGTCGTTGAGGGCCACGCGCTCGAACAGCTCCCGCGCCTCCTTGGCCCGGCTGGAGGCGTAGACCTCGTCGCCCATCGCGCGGCGCAGCTTCTCCAGCTCCTCCTCCGCGATCCGCCGCACCAGCTCCTGGCTGACGATGGGGCCGTCGGCCAGCTTCACGCTGTTGTGCACCCACTGCCACACCTGCGAGCGGGCGATCTCGGCGGTGGCGACGTCCTCCATCAGGTTCAGGATGCCCACCGCCGCGGTGCCGCGGAGCCAGGACGACAGGTACTGGAGCGCGACGCTGACGTCGTTGCGCAGCCCTTGCTCGGTCGCCTCGCCCGGGGTCGCGGCCACGCTGAGCAGGTCGGCGGCGGTGGCCTGGACCTCCTCGCGCTTGCGCTCGATCTGGTTGGGCCGATCGCCGAGCACCGCGTCGAAGCACTCCATCGCCACCGGCACCAGGTCGGGATGGGCCACCCAGGTGCCGTCGAAGCCGGCCCCGGACTCGCGCTGCTTGTCCTCGCGCACCTTGGCCAGGGCGACCTCGTTCACCTTGGGGTCGCGGCGGCTGGGGATGAACGCGGCCATGCCGCCGATGGCGGGTGCCTCGCGCCGGTGGCAGGTCTTCACCAGCAGCTCGGTGTAGGCCCGCATGAATGGCACGGTCATGGTGACCTTGTTGCGGTCGGGCAGGGTGAACTCTGGCCTGGTGCGGAACTTCTTGATGACCGAGAACATGTAGTCCCAGCGCCCAGCGTTGAGGCCAGCCGAGTGCTCCCGCAGCTCGTAGAGGATCTCCTCCATCTCGAAAGCGGCGGTGATGGTCTCGATGAGCACGGTCGCCTTGATGGTCCCGCGCGGGATGCCGAGGCGGTCCTGGGCGAGCTCGAAGGCGTCGTTCCACAGCCGCGCCTCGAGGTGGCTCTCGAGCTTGGGCAGGTAGAAGTACGGGCCAGTGCCGCGCTCTAGCAGCCGCCCGGCGTTGTTGAACAGGTACAGGCCGAAGTCGACCAGGCTGCCAGAGGCAGGCCGCCCGTCGACCAGTAGGTGCTTCTCGGGCAGGTGCCAGCCACGCGGGCGCACCAGCAGCACGGCGACCTCGTCGTTGAGCCGGTACTGCCTGCCCTCCGGACTCTCGAAGGTGATCGTCCGCTCGATGGCCTCGGTGAGGTTCGCCTGGCCCTCGAACATGTTGTGCCAGGTCGGGCTGTTGGCGTCCTCGAAGTCGGCCATGAAGACCCTGGCGCCGGAGTTCAGGGCGTTGATCAGCATCTTGCGGTCGGTCGGGCCGGTGATCTCGACACGGCGGTCTGCCAGGTCGGGCGGGAGCGGCGCCACCCGCCAGGCACCGGAGCGAACGCCGGCGGTGCTCTCGAGGAAGTCGGGCAGGACGCCGGCCTCGAATTCGGCCTGCCGCCGCGATCGTCGTGCGAGCAGCTCGTCGCGGGTGGAGCCGAGCTCGCGCTGCATGGTGGCGACGAAGTCGAGCGCCTCAGTGGTCAGGACGTGCGGGTACGCCTCCCGCGCCGGACCGTAGACCTCGACTCCCGCTGCGTCTGTCATGGCTGACCTCCGTCCGCTCGACCGCGCAGGCACTGCCCAATGATGCAGGCACTGCCCAATGATAGGGATGAACCGGACGCGGTCAGGGACTGAGCCGCTCGAGCACCCAGCCGGAGAACTCGTCCCGGCGGTAGCGCAAACGGTCGTGGAGGCGGTTGGGGCGGCCCTGCCAGAACTCGATCGTGTCGGGAGCGAGGCGGTAGCCGCCCCAGAAGGGGGGCAGCGGGACCTCCCCGTCAGCGTAGCGGGCCTCCAGCTCCTGGAGCCGCTTATCGAGGACGTCGCGGTTCGGGATCACCTCGCTCTGGTTCGAGGCCCAGGCGCCGAGCCGGCTGCCGAGCGGACGGGTGCGGAAATAGGCCTCGGATTCCTCGTGGCTGACGCGCTCCACCAGACCCTCGATGCGCACCTGGCGGTGCACCGGCGGCGGCCACCAGAACACCAGCGCGGCCGCCGGGCTGGCAGCCAGCTCGCGCCCCTTGCGGCTGGAATAGTTAGTGTAGAACACGAAGCCGCGCTGGTCGAAGCCCTTCAGCAGGACCATGCGCGCCGCGGGCCGGCCACCGGAGCCTATCGTCGCGAGCGTCATGGCGTCGGGCTCGACCAGCCCGGCCGCTTGCGCGTCGCCGTACCAGCGCCCGAACTGCACGATCGGGTCGGCGTCGACGCCGGCCTCGTCAAGGCTGCCCAGCGTGCTCTCCTTTCGCGGTCGTGATGTGTCCGTGCCCAACTGTGGCACCAAAAGCAGACCTGGGCCGCGAGTACGGCAGGCGGCCCTGAGAGTCTCGGCTCTCAGGGCCGCCTGCACCTCCCCACGGAGGGTCTCGACAGCCGCCTACTCGGTGGCGATGGCGCGCAGCACGTCCACCCGCGCGGCACGGCGCCCCGGCAGGATCGCCGCGAGGACGCCGGCCACGGCCGCGAGCACCACGTAAAGGACCAGCTGCCCACCTGGGATGGCGAACTCACCGAAGCCCTGGCTGACCAGGGCCCGCGACATCGCCCAGCCGAAGAAGATCCCCAGCGCCACCCCGAGCACCGCGCCGAGCACCGCGATGATGACCGCCTCCCAGCGGACCATCGACCGCACCTGACGACGGGTCGCGCCGACCGCGCGGAGCAGGCCCAGCTCCCGCACCCGCTCGTAGACCGACAGGGCCAGGGTGTTCACGATGCCGAACAGCGCGATGACGATCGCGAAGAACAGCAGCCCGCGCACCAGGTTGAGGAGCTGGTCGAGCGACTTGCCCGTCTGCTCCTTGTACTGGGCCTGGTCCTGGACCTTCACGTTGGGAAACTCCGCGGCGACCCGGTCGACGGCGCCGCGCGCCGTGGCCGCCGCCACGCCGGGCTTGGCCTTGGCGATCACCAGTGTGTCGATCTGGTCGCTGTAGCCCTTCTGGTAGTCGGCCAGCGACAGCAGGAACGGACCGTTCAGCTGGTTGTCCTTGTAGATCGCCTTGATCGTCTCCCGCTGGACGCCGTTGCGCGGGAACTCCATCGGCACCACGGTCCCCAGCTTCCAGCCGTGCTGCTTGGCGACGGTGTCCTGCACCGCCACCCCGCCGCCCGCGAGGGCGGCGATGCTCCCCGAGGTGGTCTCGGTGCGCACGAGCTGGCTGTAAGCGGTCGGGTCGACCGCGCCCAGGGACTGGGACTGCCCATTGAGCTTCCAGGTGCCACCGCGGAGGGCCGTGACCGCCTGCATCTCCGGCAGGTCGCCCATGCGCTTGCCCAGCTCAGGACTGAACCCCTGGAAGCTTTCGCCGCTGAGGATGTAGTCGGCGGTCACCGACCTGTCCAGGATGCTCGAGAACGACGCCTTGGCCGAGGCAACGAAGATGCCGGCGAAGGTGACCAGCGCCACCCCGATCATCAGCGCGGCCGCGGTCGAGGCGGTACGCCGCGGGTTGCGCATGGCGTTCTCCCTGGCGAGGTCGCCGGGCACGCGGAAGGCGCGGGCAAAGGGCCAGCCGATCCAGTTGGACAGCGGCCGGGCGATCAGCGGGCTGAGGACCGCCACACCGATGAAGATGACCGCGACGCCGAAGCCGACGTTGGCCACACGGTTGCCGGTGTCCCTGAACAGCCCGAGCATCAGCAGGCCGACGCCGATGAGGGTGACCAGGGAGCCGAGGATGGTGCGGCGCCGGATCGACCGCGACGGCCTGGTGGCCATCTCCTCGCGCAGAGCGGCGACCGGCGGGACCCGGGTCGCCTTGAGCGCTGGCATGAACGACGACACCAGCGTGACGACGACACCGACGAGCAGCGCCACGATCACCGTGCGAAGCTCGAAGCGGGTGGACGTGGTCGGCAGGTCGATGCCGAAGGCGTTGAGCATCGCCCGCAGGCCGATCGCGAGCAGCACGCCGGCGCCGAGGCCGACCACCGAGGCCACCAGGCCGACGATACCGGACTCGAGCAGCACCGATCCCAGCACCTGCCGCCGGCTCGCCCCCAGGCAGCGCAGCAGCGCCAGCTCGCGGGTCCGCTGGGCGACGATGATCGAGAAGGTGTTGAAGATCAGGAACGCCCCGACGAACAGCGCGATCCCAGCGAAGGCGAGCAGGATCGTGGTGAAGAAGCTGAGGCCCTTGTTGATCTCGTCCGACTGGCGCTTGGCCTGGTCGTTGCCGGTGAGCGCCTCGTACTTGGTGGGGACGGCCGCGGCGATGCGGTCGCGCAGCTGGGTGTCGGTGACGCCTGGCTGGGCGACGACGTCGATCTCGTCGAACTGGCCCGGACGGTTCAGCACCTGCTGCGCCGTCTTCAGGTCGAAGACGGCGAGGGTGGCGCCACCCAGGTTGTCGGCCTCACCGAAGCCGACGATCCCGCTGACGGTGAAGACCCGGGCGGGCCCCTGGAGCAGGACCTTGACCTGGTCGCCAACCTTGTAGCCCTGCTTGGAGGCGGTGTGGGCGTCGACGGCGACCTCGCTCGGGCCGGTCGGGTAATGACCGGCGCGCAGGGTGGTCGCGGTCTGCAGCTCCGGTGACTGGCTTGCGGAGACGCCCAGGGTCGGCGGACCGCCGGGGCTCACGGGCTTGCCGTTCTTACCGACGAACTGCGCGTACCCGCTCACCGAGCCCTCGGCCACCTTGACCCCATCGGCACGCCGGATCTGGGCGAGCAACGACTCTGGCATCGGGTCGCGGACGTCCCCCTGTTCGCTGCTGAACGTCTCCCTGGTGTGCACGACCACGTCGATGCCCTTGTTGACGTTCTGGAACAGCCCGGTGAAGGCCGCGTGCATGGTGTCGGTGAGCACGTACGTGCCCGACACGAAGCTCACCCCGAGCACGATGGCCACCGCGGTCAGCAGCAGCCGCAGCTTGTGGGACAGAAGTCCCTTGACAGTCGCGTTCCACATCGCTGCTTCAGCCCCCGAGCTTCTTCATCAGGTCGAGCACCTTGTCCGCCGTCGGGTTCGGCATCTCGTCGACCACCCGGCCGTCCTGCAGGAACACCACGTGGTCGGCGTAGGCGGCCGCGTTCGGGTCGTGGGTCACCATCACGATCGTCTGCCCGAAGTCGTCCACCGAGCGGCGCAGGAAGCCGAGCAGCTCGGCGCTCGCGTTGGAGTCGAGGTTGCCGGTCGGCTCGTCGGCGAACACGATCGACGGCCGCGAAGACAGCGCCCGTGCGGCCGCGACCCGCTGCTGCTGGCCACCCGACAGCTCGCTGGGCCGGTGGCTCAGGCGGTCACGCAGGTTGAGCGCGTCGATCACGCGGTCGATCCAGGCCCGGTCGGGCTTGTGGCCGGCAAGCGCAATCGGCAGCTCGACGTTCTCGGCGGCGTTCAGGGTGGGCAGCAGGTTGAACGACTGGAAGATGAACCCGACCCGCTCGCGGCGCAGCAGCGTGAGCTGCTTGTCCGAGAGGCCGCCAAGCTCGGTGCCGCCGATGAAGACCCGGCCTGAGGTGGCCTTGTCCAGCCCGGCCAGGCAGTGCATGAAGGTGGACTTGCCCGACCCGGAGGGCCCCATGATCGCGGTGTAGCGGCCGGCCGGGAAGTCCACCGACACCCCGTCCAGCGCACGCACCGCGGTCTGTCCCTCCCCGTAGACCTTCACCAGGTCGACGGCGCGGGCGGCAAGGTCAGTCTCCTCGACGGTCGGCTCCATGGTTGCAGGCGCCATGATCGTATTGCTCCTTTTCGTCATTTCCTCTCCGACTCCCATACTTTCTATCGTGCCGTCGCTGGCGTCGCGAGCCAAAATCTCCTGAACCGTACGGGACCTGCCTCCTTGTGGCATCGACCAGCGAGCGGATTTGCCGGTCCACCTTTAGGAGGATGCCGCCCGGCGCAGCGCCAGACTCTAGGACGACCTCGTCCCGCCGTGAAGCATCCACCCGGGAGCTGACATCGGGCTGTCCCCGAGCTGACATCGCTGACACGTCCTTGAGACGATGCCCCCGGGAGCCATCTCGATAGGAGGCCAGATGGCGCGACACGTGGCCGGCATCGATCTTGGCGGGACCAAGATCCAGGGCGTGGTGATCGAGGCGGGCACGGCCGAGCTGCTGGGCCAGGCGGTGGTCGCGACTCCGTCCGATGGTGGCCCAGCCGGCATTGCCCTGCAGGTCGCCGCGGTCGTCCTCGCCGCCGCCAGGAGCGCGGGGGTGCTGCCCGAGCAGATCGCCGGCGTGGGGATCGGCTCCGCCGGGCAGGTGGACATGGCTACCGGCCTGGTCGTCCAGGCCGTCAACCTGCCCGGGTTCGAGCGGCCGGTCCCGCTCGCGGAGCTGGTGGCCAAGGCGCTCCGCCTCGACCCCGGCGCCGTCGTGCTCGACAACGACGTCAACGCCGCCACCCTGGCGGAGCACCGGGTCGGGGCCGGCCGGGGGTTCGACGACCTGCTGGCGGTGTTCGTGGGCACCGGGGTGGGCGGCGCCGTGGTGCTGGACGGCTGCCTGCGCCGTGGCCCCTGCGGCGTCGCGGGCGAGATCGGTCACATCGTGGTGGTGGACGGCGGCGACCCCTGCCCCTGCGGGCGGCGCGGCTGCACCGAGGCATACGCGGGTCGGGCGCCGATGGAGTGGGCGGTCGAGGCGGCGGTGGCGGCCGGCCGCCCCACCGCGCTGCTGGAGATCCAGCGACGGCTCGGCCGGTCGCGGCTGACGACCGAAGTGCTGGCCGAGGGGATAGCGGGTGGCGACCCGCTTGCGATCGAGCTGGTGGAGCGGGCGGCGCGGGCGCTCGGAGCCGCCATCGCCTCGGCCGCCAACCTGCTCGACCTGCGGGCTGTGCTGGTCGGCGGCGGTCTGGCCGACGCGCTCGGCGGGGAGCTCGCACAGCGTATCGAGCTGGCGGCAGCGCCCCACCTGCTCGCCGAGGAGCCGCCGCTCGAGGTCCGTCTGACCGAGCTCGGCGACCTGGCCGGCGCGATCGGTGCGGCCCTGCTGGTCCACGAGGCGTCCTCCAGTGTGCGAGGCACCCGCCGCTGAGACGGGTGCGACGAACCGGTGACAAGCCTCGCGCCCGCCGGCGCGCCGGTACTATCGGGGATGCCCCTACGTGATCCCTGATCCGGGACGAGGCGTCTCAGGGACCTCCCTGAAGGCCGGAGGCCGCCTGGCCCGGCGCCGGGCGCCCTGGCCGCCTGGGTCCCGGGGCCCCGGGACCCAGGGCCTCAGAGCCCCAGGGCGCCGGTGGCGGGCCGGCCAGGACTACTGGCCGCCAGCCCGCCGGTCCGGCCAGGCCAGTTCTCAGGCGGGGACGATCCGGTACACCGGCCCGGCCTGCGACAGCGCGTACAGCTCGCCGCGCTGGTCCATGCCGAACGAGGTCAGGGAAGGTACGTTGACGCCGAGGTCACGGTCGGCGCCGACCCTGCCCCCGGCCCGGACGGCCGCCGCTCTAACCCAGCCGGCGCAATAGTCCCCGTACAGGTAGGCACCCGTCAGGTTCGGGATGGCCCTGCCCCGGTACACCGACCCTCCGATCACGGTGCAGGTCCCGTTCTGGTGCGAATACTCGAGCACCGGCCCGACCACACCCGCGGGAGCCTCGCCCAGGAAGCGGTGCGATCCCTCCAGCGCGTTCCAGCCGTAGTTCTGCCCGCCTCGACCCGCCGGCTGGTGGTCGATCTCCTCCCACTCGCCCTGCCCCACGTCGGCGATCCAAAGGTCCCTGGTCACCGGGTCGAACGAGAAACGCCAGGGATTCCGCAGGCCATAGGCCCAGATCTCAGGCCGGGCGCCGGAGCGACCCACGAAGGGGTTGTCCCGCGGGATGCCGTAGGGGCGGCCGCCCGACGGCCGCGGGGAAATCCGGAGGATCTTGCCGAGCAGGGTGTCGAGCGACTGACCGTTGCCGTGGGGATCGCCAGCGCTGCCACCGTCCCCGAGCGCGACGTAGAGATAGCCATCGGGGCCGAAGGCGAGCTGGCCGCCGTTGTGATTGGCGTAGGGCTGGTCCACGGTGAGCACGTTGCGCCGAGACCCGGGGTCGGGCCGGCCGCCCCGCATGGCCCACTCGGCGACGTGGGTGTCGCCGTTGACGTCGGTGTAGTCGAGATAGAGATAGCGCCCGTCGGGCGAGAAGGCGATGCCCAGCAGCCCCTGCTCGCCACCGCTGACGATCAGGCTGCTGACGTCCAGCACCGGACTCGGGTCGAGCCTGCCGTCGCGCAGCGCCCGCACCCGGCCGCCCTGCTCGATCACGTACAGGGCAGGGTCGTCCCTGCGGGTCGTCATGCCGACCGGCGATGAGAGGCCGGCGACCTGGTCCAGGCGGATGCGCGCCCTGGAGAGGTCTGCGCCGCGCAAGGCCCGCGGTGGCGAGGTCGTGCTGGGCGGCGCTGGCGCTGGCACCGTGGGGGTGGTGGTCGTCAGCGCCACGGCGCCGGATGCGCTGTCGCCACTGCTCGAGCACGCCGAGGCGCAGAGAGCGAGCAGGAGCACAAGGGTGGCCGTAGGGCCTTTGATCTGCATAGCGACATTCTCACCCGAGAGGGCGGCGAACGTCCGGCGGGGCCGGCGCGCGGGCGGCCGGCGCGCGGTCGGTCGGCGCGCCGGCAGCGGACCGTCCGAGGTCAGGTTCGGCGACCGGCCGGCGGGCTCGACGGGCCGGCGCCGCCGAGGCGGAGGAGGAGCCGCTGCACGCGACGGTCGATCGCGTCGCGGATGTAGCGGACGGCCTCCGGGTCCTTGCCACAGGGGTCGTCGATGAACCAGTCCTCGGCGCGGGTGGAGCAGCCGTCCAGGGCACGGTCGTCGTAACCCATCACGACCACCACCGCGGCACGCTGCAGCAACTCACGCGAGGGCGGCAGGGAGCGCCAGTCGAGCAGGTCGACGCCGACGTCGGCGAGTGCTCGCACCACCACCGGGTCGGGGTCGGACGTGGCCGGGCTCACCGAGACCGCCTGCACCCGCCCCCTGGCCCGATGGGCGAGGAGGGCGGCGGCGAGGCGGCTGCGCCGGTCGTCGCCGACGCCCAGGAACACCACCAAGGGGCGTGGCCGTTCCTCCGAGGGCTGCCCAGAGCCCGGCAGCGGCCGCAGGTGAGCCGTCTGGCCTATCGCGGGCAGCGGGGGCGGGGCGGGCAGCGAGGGCGGCGAGGGCGGGCCCCGCCTGACTACGCTTTGAGCCACCGCCGCGCCAGACCCGGTGGGACCCGGTTCCGGCCGTGTGGGCTGCCTCGGCATGTGCATCCCCGCTGCGTGCGTCAACTACTACCAAGACGCCGCAAACGCGCAGTCGGTTCCATGTCGATTGACGAATTTCTCCCCTAGCCTGTCGATCCGGTCACTCTTTTTTCGTAACCCGGCCTACCAACGACTCGGCAACCCAGAATGGTGATCGACCGGAAACCCGACTGGCTGTAGCCCACCCGCCAGCGCCGCTGTCAGGTGGCAGACAGTGGTTCCGGGACGTTATCGTCCACTGCCTGTCCCCTTTGTGACGAACGACAACACAGACAGACCACCACAGAGATCCTTGGGTATATTCGCCGGCCTCGCCGCGCGGCGCGCACCCGACCTTGCCGCGCGGCCTGCACCTCGCCGCGCGGCGCGCACCTCAGCTTGCCGCGTGGGATGCAGTTTGCCGCGCGCAGCGCACCTTTTGGTATCCCAGCTTGCCGCCTGGAATGCACGTTGCCGCGTGCCGGGGCACCTTTTGCGGCCCGCCTTGCCGCGTGGGGTGCACGTTGCCGCGCTGATGGTCGCTCAGGTGTCCGCTTTGGGGGATCTGACTGACAACGTGCGCGGCAAGGAGCACCCCACGCGGCGAGGTCGGGTGTCAAGAGGTGCGCTGCGCGGCAAGATGCACTCCACGCGGCAAGGCGGGCCGCCACTGCCCAGGCCAAACCACCGAAACTCCCCCAGATGGCCTGTGAAGAGACCCCGGTCGCCCCAGTTTCGATCTATCAGGACGAACCTGGAGTTTCGCAGTTTTGCTTGGGCTGCTGACTGCGGAGTTCGTCGCGGGGCGTGCGTGTCGTGCGTCATGGCGTGTCTCCCTGCCCCTCATGGATGCATCGATACGGCTGCGTTTGCTTCGACACTGTTATGTCGGAACGCGACGGGAGAAGGTAACGGTGGACGAGCGCGACCGGCTGGCGGAGCTTCCAGGCATACCGCCCCCACCTGCGGGCGCCAGTCGGGGTCCGACGAGCAGGGAACAGGATTGAACGCCACCGATCTGGTCTGTTCGTCGG
>JBKPDO010000114.1:0-6178 GCA_046727955.1 bacterium
GAGATACTCCGCCTCCTCCTGGCCGCTTGCGACCTGCACGCCGATCACCCCGCCGGTGGCCAGCGTCACCGCGGCCAGCGTCAGGATGGTGGGCTGCAGCCGCCACAGCCGGAAGCCGTAGATCGCGGTCAGGCTCACCCAGATGGCCAGGAACGGGACGGTCCGCCAAGCGGGCAGCAGCCGCATCGCGGCCAGGTTGACCCCAATGAACACCACCCAGGCGATGTCCACCCAGAATGAACGCAGCCATTGCAGGGCTCGATCACGCCACATCGCCGCGGCCTCCCCAGGATGCGCGCGGCGCTGATCGCGTCGGCTCCACGCGCCGGGTGCTGCCACGCGCAGGGGCCGACGCTGACAGCGAGTGCTGCGTCGACACCGTCCCTCCCTGATCTGGCGCAGCGGCGCACACGCCTTGCCAGCGGCACCGGCCCGGACCTGGCGGCACTGCCTCCCGTCACCCCGCTCACGCCAGCCAAATCCTGCCTCCGACCGCGCGTAGGAGGCAATACCGAATCCGGCAGATCCACGAGGAAGCCGCGGGCTCGATAGGACTCGCCCACCGGGCTGTCCTGCGCGAGTGTGTCAGGCGAGGGGGCAGACTGGCATGCCGGCCACGCGCACCAGCGGCGCGGCCACGGCGAGGAGCTGGCCCAGCAGCGGCGCGACCACGACCAGGCTGGCCAGCAGCAGCGCGCCCCGCGGGTGGGTGGCGGGCGGGCCGCTGAGCCGGCGGATCCGCTCCAGGGTGCCTGAGCCGGCGGCGCCAAGCCCGAGTGTGGGGGCTGGCGCGGTGGCGAGAGTGGCCAGCGCGCTGGCGATGTCGGCCCGGTCGTGGTGGTGGACGGCGGCGTCGTCGGCGGCCAGCTCCACCAGACGGGCGACAGCACCGTGGGCGGCACGGGCGGCCGGCAGCCAGGGCAGGCCGACCCGCAGCGCCTCAGCCACCAGCAGCAGGACATGGTGGCGGCGAGCCTGGTGGGCGTGCTCGTGGGCCAGGACAGCCGCAAGCTGGCCAGGGTCGAGCCGCTCCAACGTGGCGGTGGTGAGCACGATGGGGCCGGGCCGGGCCCCCAGCCGCCCGGGCAGGCAGTAGGCCAGCGGCGCCGGATGGTCCAGGACGGTGACGCCGGGCAAGGCCAGCCTGGCTGCGGCCGGCGAGGGTGAGCAGCTCACGCTGACCTTGGGCCGCGCGGCAGGCGCGGGTGCCGGCGACCACGCCGCCGGCCAGCAGCCCGCCGGTAACGGTAGCGCGCAGCGCCAGGCCCAGCAGCGGGCCGGCCATGCTCGCTGGGACGTCCAGAGCCGCGCGCAGCGCCATCGAGCAGGTCGCCAACAGCGCCGCCAGGTCGATCGCCAGGCGGCTGGACCCGACCAGCAGCAGCAGCCCCGCCAGTACCACCGCGGACACCGCACCAAGGACGGCCAGCAGCCACAGGTAGGCGGCCGCCTGCGGGCTGTGGTCCAGGCGGCCCAGCCGGGCAAGGACCAGCGGGGCGGCCACCCCGAGCGTGCCGCCGGCCAGCAGCACGGCGGCCAGCGGGCTCACGGCGGCTACTGGTCGGTGTGATCCTGGCGAGGGCGGGCGGGGGTCTGGAGGGCGGCGCGGAGCTTGTCGGCCTGCTCGGGGGGGAGCTGCTGGACAAAGCGCAGCAGGACCGTGGTGGGGTTGCCGCTGGCGCCGAGCAGGCTGGCCATGCGGCGGGCGGTGTAGGTCTCGCGGGACTGGACCGCCTGGTAGGTGTGGGCCTTGCCGGTAGGGTGCTTTTCGAGGATGCCCTTGCGGGCCAGCCGGTCCATGACGGTGAGCACGGTGGTGTAGACGACCGGTCGGGAGTGGGCGAGCTGGTCGACGACCTCGCGGCCGGTGACCGGGCGGTCGGCGTCCCAGATCACCTGCATGACCGCTTGCTCGAGTTCGCCGAATCCGCCTCGTGGCACCCGCGTCCGCTCCTCTCGCGCCTCTCGTTCAGTGGCTGCTGGCAGGGTCACGATACCCGCTCGGCGGGCGCTGGTGGCTGCTCGACTCCCTGGGTGTCGGTACCGCACGGGGCCGGTTGGCGGGCTCGCCGGGGTCTTGGCGCTCGCCGCGCAGTGTCGCCGGCTCCCGCGCCAGCTTGGCGATGCGCTGGTCGGTACTGGCCGGCGGCGGCTCCGTCTGGGCCTGGGTCTGGGCGGGTGGACTGTGCATGCGGCGCATCCCGGCCATGCACACAAGCATCAGCGGTCAGCCCACCCCAGGACGGCCAGCGCTCCCCAATCAGCAGCGGGCTGGCCGGGTTGGAGGCCCAGGCTCGGTCCAGCCCCCACAGTGTCCACGGCACGCCACGGGTCATGTCGCCGCCCGGGTCCATGATCCCGGCGCTGAGGCGCATGGCGGCCCTTCGGTCCCGAGGTGGTGCAGCGGATTCTACGCAGCAACACGGCAAGCCCGGAATCGCGCAGAGCGACCGGCGTCGGGGGCGCTCCTGGCGCCGAAGCGGGTAAGACGCCAGCGCCCGCCGGAATGGCCGGTCTCCTATTTCATGGCGGCCAGGAGCTCCCGGCAGGCCCGCTCGCAGCGCCGGCAGGCCTCGGCGCACACCCGGCAGTGCTCGTGCATCTGGGCATGCCGCTCGCACTCGTCGCCGCAGCTCTTGCAGGTGGCCACGCAGGCCTCCAGCAGTGGCCTGGTGACGCCTGCGTCGTACTCGGTCTGGCGGCTGGTGACCCCGACGGTGGCCTCGCAGATGTCGGCGCAGTCCAGGCACAGCCGGATGCACTTGACCAGCTCGGCGACGTTGTGCTCGCTCAAGTCGTCGTCGGCGTCGGCGGCACAGGCCTGGGCGCAGTCGCTGAGCGCGTCGATGGTGGTGGCCAGCACGCCGGCGTCGACGTTGAAGTCGCGTGGGTAGGTGTCCAGCAGCTGCCTGGCGTAGCTCATGGCCCCTCCTTTGCGGGCGATGCAGCAACAACACCTGGGTATCCGTATCGCAGTGCGGAAAACCAGCAGGGGTGGATAGACGACACCGGCAGCCACCGTCGCCGAGTTCACCGCCAGGGTCCAGCAGATGACCGGGCTGACCCAGACCGGCTACACGATCCGCCAGGCCGCCTACGACCTGCGCAAGCTCCGCGGCAAGCACCTCATCGCCAAGCCGAGCCAGTCGCGGCGTTACCTGGTCCCGCCACAGCCGCCCGCACGATCGCCGCCCTGCTCGCTCTGCGCGATCAGGTCATCGGCCCCATCCTGGCCGGTGTCCGCAGCCCACGGCTGGGCCGCAAACCTGCCCACTGGACCCGCATCGACCGCGACTGCGAGGCCTCCGCATCGGCATGCAGACCCTCTTCCACGACCTCGGCATCACCGCCGGCAGCGCCGCGGCATAGACAACCTTTTGTCGATCCGGGTCCCCCAAGTCCCTAGCGGCTCGACTGCGGCCCGGCCGCGGCCCCGGGGCCGGGCGCGGCGTTCATCATGCGCGGCATCTCCAGGCCCTTGGTGCGGAGGAACCGCAGCACCAGCACGGCGGCGAGGACCAGGAACACCACGTTCAGCACGCTGGTGTAGTTCAGGGTGATGCTGGCCTCCACGACCTTGGCGTTGCGGGTCTGTGGGACCAGCCCGAGCGCCTCGAAGACCAGGTCGACGCCCAGCCCGGCCGCCGCCATGGTCAGGTAGAAGGTGCCGAGCAGGAACAGGCTCATCTTTGCCGCTGAGGGGATCGAGGTGCTCATCACGCCGGTGCGGGCGCCGCGGGCGAACGCCTACGCAGAGCGATGGGTCGGCACCGTCCGGCGTGAGGTGCTGGATCGGATGCTGATCTTCGGACGCCAGCAACTGCGGTTCGTGTTAGCTGAATTTGCCGACCATTACAACGTGCACCGTCCGCATCGTGGCTTGGGACAGGTGCCGCCACTCGGGCCGAGCGAGCCAGCGGTCGTCGTGCCGGCTGGGAGGGTCGTACGGCGAGATCGACTCGGTGGACTGGTCCATGAGTATGCCCAGGCCGCATGAGGTGACCGAATATCTGGCACCCACACGTTGAGGACGCTGATGGGAAAGCCCTCACCGAGCAGGACGACAAAGCGCGGTTCATTGCCGGGACGGTCACGCGCACACAGCCGTGGCTGGCCGGGTAGGCCGGCACCGACGTGGAACCGTGGACAGCATGGCCGCGGGCCGTTTGGCCGCGTCGCAACGGGCGATCGGTCCCCCCGATCCGACCGGTCCGACTCCTACCTGTAGCCAGCTACCCACGAGGGGTGGTCGGTGTGGCTGCACCGCTCAGTAGCGCAGGATGGCCGCGGGTCGACCAATATCAGGAAGCTCTGCTGGGTCCAGTGGGTAGGCACTGCCGTGGCGGCGCAGGGTCTCGACCATGGCGAGGTCGAGCAGGTCGACATCGCCCGGCCGCGCCTCCTCGTGCACCTCGACGGCACCGCTGGCCGCGTCGGCAATGCCCCACTGCTCGCCGTACATGGGGACCAGCAGGGTCTCGACCCGCCCCCCGACGGCGGCCGTGACCACCTGTGGCAGATCGCTGACAGCCAGCCCGGTGCCGGCCAGCCCGCGCCAGCGGGCGGCGGCCGCCCGCTGCTGCTGCCGGAACCCGTCGCTCACGACCGCCCAGGCCCGCTGGTGCAGCGTGGCTGGGTCGAGCCGGTCGGGGTTTGACTGGAGGCTCGGCTCCAGAAGGTGCGGGTGGGTGCTGGCCGTGCGGTAGATCGGCACCAGGTAGTCGACCGCTGCCAGCAGCAGCGGGGCGTGGGCGTCCCGGACCGCGGCGTGAACGCCGCGGTCGACCTCGCGGAAGAAGCGCAGGATCCGGTCCTTGGCATCGTCGGAGCCGACGCCGTGGCCGTGGAAGACCGCCGCGGGCCGTCCGCCTGGCCGGGCCAGGCCGGCTTCGTGGAGCTGCAGCTGCTCCTCGCGGTCGTCCATGCGCATCGCGTCGGCAAGGCTGGCCGGCACACCGGGAAGGTCGATGGCGCGCAGCCCGTCGCGGTCGCCCTCGAAAAGCCGCACCCGGCCCTGGCTCAGGGCCAGCAGGTAGAAGCGCCCGTCGCCGCACAGCAAGGGCAGGAGCGGCTTGACGTGGAAGCGGCGGCCGACCACGAGCAGCTCGCGTGGCTGGTAGGGCAGTCGCAGGTGGCGGGCCGCACCCTGAGCCAGAAACAGCGCCAGACCGCCGCTGGGCGTCTGCCAGAACCCGGGCTGCTCGGCCAGCGCAGCCGCCGGGGTGACCAGGCGACGCGACCAGCGGCCGCGCACGCCAGCTACACCAAGCCGGTGCTCGGCATCGCGAAGCAGGTTGCGCAGCCGCATCGCGTCCTGCCGCTCATCCGGGCCCGCCCCTCGGGTAGGCAGGAAGATCGACACCACAATGCCATCGTCCCGGTCGGCCAGCTCGAGCAGTGCTTGCTTGGACAGCGTCCGCATCCTATTTCCCTCCAGATCCAGGCGATCATCGCGCCGCCGCCCTGTCCCGAAGTCAGCCCGGTTCGCGGACGCCGGCGGCGGTGAGCAGGGTGCGCGCCCCGGCGATCTGCTCGAGCACGCGGGCCTCTTCGGTGAGCTGCTCTTGGGAACAGCGAGGGCAGGACCACCGCTCCCGCCCCGCCGCCTCCAGGCGGCGCAGGTCGTCGAGGTTGCCGGTCAGCGGCGACGCCGCTGCCACCAGTGGGCTGCGCAGGCTGAGCCCCAGGTAGTGGGTGTGCAGGTCGACCACGGCTCGAACCCCCTTGGTGCGGTCGGCGCGCCCGGTCCCTTCGTCCCCGAGGGTGCCGCCCGGCCCCTACGGCGGCACCAGTCGGGTGGCCCCCTCATGTCAGGACCATCGGCACAGCACCTTTCAGCAGGTCGCCACCGGGCTCGCCCTGGCCCTCACCGCGGCGAGAAGGCGTCGTAGCAGGCGCTGCCCGACCGGTGGCAGGACAGAGGTCCCGAATCCAGGGGGTCGTGTGGGCGTACCGGGCGGCCGCTACCCGCCGTAGGGTCGAGCCGAAGCCACGCATGCGCGTGTGGAGTGGAGGCGAAGACGATGCTCAGCCGCAGGGTCCGCAGCGTCATGACCCGGGAAGTGGTGACCGTCACCGAGCAGGCGCCGTTCACCGAGATGGTCCGCCTGCTGGCCGTGCACAAGATCAGCGCGCTGCCAGTGGTGAGCGGCACCGGGTGGGTGGTCGGCGTCGTCTC
>JBKPDO010000115.1:0-8800 GCA_046727955.1 bacterium
GGCGGGGTGGTGGTGCGAAGCAGCGGGAACTCCAATAACAGCGACAACGGTGTCATTCGACCACAACCCAGTCTGTACCCAGTCGTATTCCTGCAGCTCAGCGGCTACTTCGACGCCGAGTTCTTCATGAGGAAGTAGCTACTTCCCCCTGAAGAACCCTGAGCCGGGTGATTGAGGGTCCGTGATGCTCGGTGCGGTGTGCCTGGTGCTGGCCTGGAAGCTGCCATGACGACGAACTCCTCTGGCTGTCGGGGCTGGGCGTGGCACTGGGTGCCATCAGTGTCGCCACCCTGGTTGACCGGGAGTTCCAGGGGCTGGCCAAGCCCGCCGGTACTGGCACGCGCCCATCGAGGTCTGGCGCACCACGCAGCAGCTCATCGGCCCGCTCACGACCTGAGCTACGCCGCTGCCGTAGAACCGTAGGCACCATGCCCGACGCCGAAGCTGCCGGTCTTCTGCCTGGTCGCACCATCAACGGGGTGGGAACGTATCGTGACGGTGAATCAACTCAGCCGAACGCCCTGCAGCGCGCACCGATGGCGTGCGGCGGATCGCGGCCACGGGCGTCCCAGGCGTCTTCACGCCGCTGACGCTGACACGACGCACCGGCAACCGCGCAGCGGGTTATCCTTCCCCGAAGATCGAGATCAACCAGCACACTCGAACGGGAGAGCGCGATGTTCGTGAGGATCGCATCGGTGGCGGTGCTCGCCGCCGCCTTGATGGTATCGGCGGCTGGCGGCGCCGCTGCGCTCGACGGCAGCGACGCCCTGACGTGTGATGGTCAGTGGCACGTCGTGCCGAGCGCTGACCAGTCGCAGCAGTCGGGCGAGATCGACGCGCTCAACTCGGTGGCTGCGCTGTCGTCCACTGACCAATGGGCGGTCGGGAGCTGGGAGCGGTACCCCGACGCGTACCACTTCCACACGCTCGTCGAGCATTGGGACGGAACCGCGGCGGGCTGGACGGCCGTAGCGAGCCCGGATCTGCCGGTCGACAGCGCACTGTACGGCGTCGCTGCGGTGGCTTCCGACGACGTGTGGGCGGTCGGCGGCGCCGTGTTCGAGCCGCACCACAGCATCGTTGAGCACTGGGACGGGGCCTCGTGGTCGATCGTGTCTCCCGCTTCCTTCCCTGGGATCCTCTACGGCGTCGTCGCGCTCGGCCCTAACAACATCTGGGCGGTCGGGACGCGGGGGTACCCAGGACCCATGCTGATCGAGCACTGGGACGGTAGCTCGTGGACGGCGACATACCAGCTAGCCCTCGGCCACTTCAACGGCATCCTGCGCAGCGTGACCGCGCTCGGGCCCGACGACGTCTGGGCTGTCGGCTACTACTGGGGCGCGGGACGGGTCGAGTACACGCTGGCGATGCACTTCAACGGGCACGTCTGGCGGCAGGTCCAGAGCCCGAGCCCGTTGACAGCCTTCGAAGACGACCAGAACTGGCTGACCTCGGTGACCGCCGCCGCGCCGAACGACGTCTGGGCGGCTGGCTTCTATCGAGGTCCAGACTCGCCGCAGTCTGGGATCGCCGGACGGACGCTGATCGCGCACTGGAACGGCGCCCGCTGGAGCATCGTCCCCAGCCCCGATCCGGCATCGACCAATGGCAACGCCCTGTGGGGCGTCATCGCGGTGTCGGCAGGCAACGTCTGGGCGGTCGGGAAGGTCGGCGGCGTCCTGGACACCTTCTCGTCGACGACGCCCCTTGTTGCGCATTGGGACGGCTTGACGTGGACGCAGGTGAGCGCCCCGGGCTCCGGCGGCTTGTCCAGCGTCGCGGCAGAACCCGGCGGGGCGGGGCTCAGCGCCGTGGGCGACGAGGTCAAGCCGGCCGACCCCTACGACTACCTCGGCACCCTCGCGGAGCACCGCTGTCCCGCATAGGCGAGAGCCCGGCGAACGTCAGAAGGAAAGCATGAGATCGCTTGCATCGATGACTGTGACGATGCTAGCCGTGATCGGATTCGGCGCTCTCCCGGCCGACCATCCCGGCGTCCCGATCACCGTCTCGTCCGGCGACAGCGGCTACGGGGTCGAATGGCCGGCGGCCTCGCAATACGTGACGGCGGTGGGTGGCACCTCCTAGCCCTCGGCCAGCAGCCGGGCGGCCTCGCGCAGCCTGCACCCAGGCCAGGTGTGGACCCTACCGGCGTGCGCGGATGGGTGGTCGAACCGCAGCGGCGGACCTGGAAGGACGCTGATCGATCCGCCTGCCGTTCCTGTCATCGCTGTGGCATGGTCAGTGCAGGTATGGAGGCGCGACGTACGCCATGCCCGCGACCCCGTATGGGACGTAGTCGCCGGCGGGCGGCAACCCCTTCCATATCAGCCCGGTAATCTGCGGACTGACGTCGGTGTTGTGCTGCGCGTACTCTCGGCCGCTGACTGCGTTGGTACTGAACGTGAAGTTGGCGGCGGGACTGATGTTCCCGGACAAGGTGCCGTCGTGATGGGAGACATCGGGGCTGATGTAGACGTCCGACAATGCGATCGGCCCGGTCACGTAGCTGTTGTTGTCGTGGTTGCAGCAGCCGGTGACGACGTTGATCGGATATCCGTCCTGCGGTGCGATGCCGACCAGGTTGACCCGTTTCAGGGTCGTCGTACGCCACCGGCCCCAATCGGCCTTGAACATCTGCCCCTGGAACTGCGAGTAGCCGCTCAGGCCGTCCACCCGTAGCTCCCGGAATCCGCAGTAGGGCTGGATCACGTCGGCGTGGTAGCCCGTCAGGGTGCCTAGGAGATCCACGATCCGGTCGTTCTCGATCTGGAAGGTCGCGTCGCTCGCGCAGGCCTTGATCCCGTCGTTGATGTAGGAGCCGTGCATGAAGACGCCTTCGATGTGCACGACGCCCGTCGCATCCTTCACCAGGATCGCGTTGCGATCGTCCAGATTCTCCCAGGGCCGGTCGATGTTGATTTCTCCGCCGATGATCACCCAATTGCGGCCGCCCTGCAGGATCAGGCGCTTATTCACCGGGCCGGCGAACCGCACCAGCGAGTCCTGCCCGGGAGCAGCCGTGATGGTGGTCGGCGTACCAGACACCCGATAGGTGACCGGGTTTGTGAGGAGCGGAGGCGCCCAGGTCAGAGAGGTGAGCCCTTGACCAGGCGGGCTCGGAGCCGCTGTTGTGGTGGTGGGCTCGGACGTAGCGGTCGGCGCACGTGTGGTGGCGGTGGCCCGCGCCAGGGTGGTGGAGGTGGTGGTCTGCGCCAGGGTGGTGGAGGTCGACCTCAGCCTGGTCGAGGTCGACGTCGACGTCGACCTCGACGTCGCAGCTGCCGCCACCTCGACGATGAGCTGTGGTGCAAGCCCGCCGGACTCGCGGCTGGCGAAGCGCAGCCGATTGGCGGCGGTCACGGCCAGGTTGACCGCCCCGACCCCAGACACCAGCGGCGTGACGTCCACGCTGACGAACGCGTCGGCGGCGGCGCGCGGCGCGCTCGCAACCACAGGACCAGGCGGAGGAGCGTTGTTGTAGGTGATCATCTGCTCGCCCCAGCTACCGTCGGCGACCGCGCGGACCTCGAAACCGGTCGGGCTGGTGTCCTTGCTGTACAGCCGGACGGTCGCCCCGGTGACCGTGCCGCTCAGGTTCGCCACGTCGAAGCGCAGGTAGCTTCGCCTGACCTTGGGCGTGCCGCCAGCCAGCAACTCCTTGGCAGAGCCGAAGTTGACGGTGGGTCTGGCCTGGCTGACATAGGCATCGGCGCTCGGGCTGAAGCGGAGGGTGACCGTGGTCGCGGTCGCATCGGGCAGCGACGCAAGCAGCCCGGCCAGGGCCACCGCACAGGTCAGGAGCAGCAGCACCCGCCTCGATGACGTGCTCGCAGATGCCGGACGATGCGGTCTCAGGTGCCGGGGAGACCTACTCGCGCGGCCGGCACCGGCAAGATGACGGGAACGACGCGTGTGTCGACCATGGTGATGTCTGGGCATGACGAACCCTCCCAGCTCCTCGGCGCGCGGCAGGGGGGATCGCCGCCGAGCACAACCCCGATGCCGGCCTTGGGGGCGACCGACACGTGTGGCAGCTTCTATCATCGATCCTCACCCGAAGCAAACCGGCCGGCCGGCTGCGGCCCTTGACGGAGACTCGAGGCCTGAGCCTCTAGGAACCCCGTGGCGGTTCAGCGCACGACTACGGCCACCACTTGGCTAAGGGGCCCCCGCGCAGCAACGTTTCCTCACCAGCACGAACCCGCGCAGATCTCTCACGTTCACCCCGGCAAAGTTGTCGAGCGGGGACCCCTAACCGGTACGAGGCACCAGACACAGCCCACGCCGCCCTCCCAGGACCAGACGGATCATCCGCTTCGCCGCCATGGCCAGTTCCAGTTCTCCGGCCAACCGGCGGCGAGATGCGACGTCTCTGCAGCAGGCACTGCGAGGTAAAAGGGCCTCACGCCGCCCGTCACCGCAATGAGCACATACGTACAATGGTTACCGCATCGCCCGTTCCCTTTGCTGGGGTGGTTCGGCACGATATCCTCCCGTGGCCCTCGAAGGTCCGAGAGGGGGACAGTGGCAGTCTCGGTCTTGCTGGTCTCCAGTGATCCGCTCCTCGGCAAGAGCCTCGAGGTCCTAGCGGGAAGCCGCCTTTGGGTGACCCGCATCGACGCGTCGCACCGGTCGTCGATCTGGCCGAGCTGGAGGATGTCCGCGGTGGTGCTGGACCTGGGCGCCGGGGAGCGGGCTGCCGCCTATTCCTGGGTCCGCCAGCACCACGAGGGCCGCGTGGTGGTGCTGCTCACGCCCGGCGAGCAGGCACCGAGCCTGCCCCCGGACCCTGACCGGCTGGTGCTTCGCCGGCCACTCAGCCTCCCCGATCTCGTCGAGATCCTAGCCGGCGTGGATGCGGCCAACGGCCCGGCCGGTAGGTCCCCCTCCGGTCAGGTCTCCCCGCCTATAACCGACCTGGAACCGGCGAACTCCGACTTGCAGCAGACGAGCACCAAGCAGCGCAGGCTCCGACTCAGGTCCCGGTCGGGCCCAGCGCGTCCCGCCCCGACGGGGGGATCCCACGCGCTGGTGGCCGGGCCCGCTACTGGGGCGGTCCCGGCGACGGGGCCGGCCGCCCAGGCCGCTCGGCCGGCCGCTCCACCAAAGGAAACTGCACGAGGCCTGGCGGGCTCGGAGGAGACCGCGTCCGAGACGGAGGCCCCCCAACCGCCGACGCCGACCCGGCCAGCACTGGACGGTCATCAGCCAGCGGCCGAGGAGCCACCTCGGCCCAGCCGGCCACCGGTGGACGACCGACTGGGAGCGCCGCCCAAGCTGTCGCCGAAGAGCCGGCACTTGACCATCCCCCGCGGGGCCCTGTGGGGAGCCCTGTGGGGAGCACTGGTCGTGGTGGTGGTCGTCGGGGGCTGGCTGGCGCTCGGCCTGTTTCAAGCAAGGGCGGGCTTGGGCGTCCAGGCCACCGGGTTGCGGACCGAACTCACCAAGGCCGAGGCAGCGCTTCGCCGCGGCGACCCGGACGCCGCCAAGACGGCGATACGAGCTGCCTCCCGCAACCTCGACGTCGCCGAGGCCATCACTGCCCGTCGCCCGATGCGGGTAGCTGCCCGCCTGCCCGTGCTCGGCGGTGGCGTCAGCGACGTCAGGCATCTGCTCGCGGCCTCAAGGCATCTGATCAGCGCCGCTGACCGGGCTGTCGCGGTCTCGGTCCATCTGCAGTCCGGCCGGTTCGCGGTGCTCGAGCACGGTCGCTTCGACCTGAACGCCCTGGACGACGCGGTCGCTCAGGCGAAGGGCCTGGTCGACGAGCTCAACCGGGTCCGCGCCGAGCTCGCGCGAGTGCGCGGCGGGCCGCTCGCCCCCGGCGCGGACCAGACCAAGCGCTGGGCGCTCGAACGGCTCGACGAGGCCGTCGCCCGGGCCCAGCCGGTCGTGCCCACCCTGCAGGCTCTGCCTGCCGCAGTCGGGGCCGACCGCGCCCGGACCTACCTGGTCGTCCTTACCAGTCCCGCCGAGCTCCGTCCCGGCGGCGGTGTTCCCCTAGCCGTGCTCGAGGTGGCCCTCGACAAGGGCGTCATTGAGGTTAAGGCCCCCCAGGGGGAGATCGCCGAGAACGTCCACAGCGCCCAGGCGACCTGGTCGGCCGTCGCTGGCGACCCCTGGGCCCGCGGGGGGAGGTTCACCGAGTTCTCCCTGGCCGACTCCTCGCCGCACTTCCCGACCTCCGGCCAGGAGCTGCTGCGCGCCTATACGGCCACAGGCCGGTCGACGCCTGACGGCGTGATCGCCCTGGACCCATTGGCGATGCGGGCCCTGCTGCGGGATACCGGGCCGATCACCGTCCCCGGCTACGGCCGGCTCACCGCCGACAACTGCGTCCAGCAGACCACCCACGACGCCTACGTGCGCTGGCCGAGCCGAGAGCAGCGCCGCCCCTACAACGATGCGCTGCTCAATGCGCTGGTCGAGCGCTTGCTGAGCGGCCGCGACCTGGTCGCAACCGGTAAGGTCCTCGGCGCCGCCGGCGCTCGAAGGCAGATGCAGATCTACGCGGCTGACCCCGCTTTACAACGGGTGCTCGCCAACAATGGGATGTACGGCGGGCTGTCCCAGGCCGGGCATGACTACCTGGCCGTCTACACCCTCAACACCAACCGCAGCCGGATGGACTACTTCCAGCGCCGCTCGATCCACCACCTCGTTCAACTCCGGCCGGACGGGTCCGCCGAGGTTACCCGAACTATCACCATCGATAACGACGTGCCGCCCAACGAGCCCATCCAGGACAGTGCCGAGGTCGGCTACACCTCGGGTCGCGCCGCCGCCGTCCTCGCCAACTACCTCCCTCCCGGCGCTACCCTGGAGGAAACCACCCGTGATGGCCGCCCGGTCCGGCCCTCTGTGGTCAGCGAGAACGGCCGCCCTCTAGTCCGGGTTGATATCGATCTCGCTCCTGGTCAGTCCACTAGCTTCACCGTGCGCTATCTGACCCCGAAGGCAGCGCACGCCAAGGCTGGATTCCGCTACCGACTTACCGCCGATCCCCAGGTGCTGATCCTGGCGCCTGGCCTCCGCATCGACGTGGTCGCCCCGCCGGGCATGAAGCTCTCCGCCGCCCCCGGCTGGACCGTGGAGGATGCCACGGCCACCCTCAGCCGGCGGTTCACCGACGCCATCGACACCACCTTCGACGTGCGCGGTTGACAACTTCGCCAGAGTCACAGTCAGGTCTCCGGGCTAGTATGCAGGGCCCCAGACTTCCGGTCCTCACCGGAGAGCTACGGGCCCTTGCTCGCCCTGTGTGTCTCAACGACGCCATGTGGACTTGGCTGCCGTCCTCGGGAGGGTGACCGAGCGAAGGCGTCGAGCCGCGGTCTTGCGTCTGGCTCCGTCGGCGCGGATCCCACGATACATGGCCGGGGCGTGGAGCCGAGATCAGGACTCGTGGCAGAGGCGGACGTGGGCGTCCTACGCGTACGGCGCGCCGCCCTCATTGGGCTCCAAGGGCGATGTCGGCATGCCAGTACCGCTTCGTTACGTCGTTGCTGGCGAGCACGACGAGACCGGTCGCGCTCGTCACGTTCTGCTTGGTCGCGGTCACGTTATTGAGGTTGGGTGACGCGGCATCGCGGATCACCGGAGTCCCGCGTCCTTGCGGGAAGGAGATGTTGCTCATCGGGGAGGTCTTCTCGAAGATCGTTCCGGGTGATCCCGAGAACGGGCAACCGCTGTCCGGAGCGGTGGCGAAGACGTGGAGGATCCCGTGCTCGGAGTCGAGCACGAGGACGGGCCGGGTGTGGCAGTCGCTGATCCGACCGAACGCGTAGCTGGACCAGCTGCCCGTGGCGGGGTCGCGGGCAAGGACCAGGATCTGCGGGGCCGAAGTGTTAGCCCCGGCGTCGTTGAGGCTCGTCTTGACCGCGGCGAAGACCCGTCCGGACGGGTCACCCTCGAGCTGCTTCAGGTTGATGTGGTCGTCAGCCATCGCCGGACCCTGCACCGCCGTGCGGCTGGCGCCCCAGACGTCGCGTGCGTCGTTGTCGTTATGGACCGCGAAATACATCGCCGACGCCGCCTGGTTGCTCCACATCACGCCGATCTTGTTCCCGCCGAACGCGGCCACCGCCGAGATGTCGTCCGCGTGGAGCCCGGTCGCCCCGGAAACGGGGATGACGAACGGCGTCCCCCACACCGCGTCGCCACCGGTGGTCGAGTTGACGTAGATCGTTGAGCTCTGCGCCCAGGTCGCCCACAGCACCCCGGCCGAGTCCTTGTCGATCGTCAAGGTCTCCGACGAGTAGTTGTTGATCTGCACCGGGAAGCCGGCGTCCAGGCTGTAGGTCTTGGTGGCCGGGTTGTAACTGAATCGGTACAGCCGCGCCGGGTTGCCTGATGCCGCGGTGCCCGAGGAGCTGGCGAAGACGTGGGACGCGACGTAGAGGTGCGAGCCGTCCCACAACGCGTCCGAGCGTGACTTCGGACGATCGTCCAGGAGCGTACCGGAGTCGACCCACGTCTCGTGCGACCGGTCGAGCCGGAAGATGTGGTAGGTCTGGCTGGTCGCATCGAACATCGACGCCCACCAGGAGCCGTCGTTCCACCACAGCTTGCTCTCCGGCTTCTCGCCCGTGGCCGCGTTTCCGGCCCCCGAAGTCGATCCGTCCTGGTAGCCGACGTTGCCGGACGCCGACACCGAGATCAGCCCGGTTTGGGTGGCGGTGTCGCTGCCGCCGGCGTTGCTGGCCGTCAACGCCACCGTGAAGGTGCCCGCGGTGGTGTAGCTGTGGCTGGGGTTCTGCGCCGTGGAGCTGCTGCCGTCGCCGAAGTCCCA
>JBKPDO010000116.1:0-13168 GCA_046727955.1 bacterium
TGTTGGTATAACCCGCGCCGGCGCCACTCGACGCTTGGCTATCTCACGCCGCTCGAATATGAACAAGTGTTCTATTCAGACAACCAATCTCACCCTGAGGAGGTAGCCTTCACCAAGCCATAACCTGTCCAACGAACCGGGGCAGGTTCACCTGAGCAGCTGGCCCGGCAGCGGCGACGGTTCGCCCAGCAGCGGATCGCCAAGCTGGTCGGCGAACTTGGCTTCGCGGACGTGCGGGCCTACCTTGCGGATCGGCTCCTCGAGCGGGAGTGGCTGCTGGCCGAGGTCGCCGGCGAGCTGGGCGCGCACCGGGACACGGTGCGGCGCCTGATGCGGCAGGCCGGCGTGCAGCGCGTGCGGCGGACCGCCAGGCAGGTGGCGGCGGGCAAGCGGGGCCGGCGGGTGCAGTCGGTGGCCTGGCAGGCCCGGCGGGCGGCGCGGCTGGCCGAGTTGGGGTTTGCGGACCTGGCCGGCTACCTGCAGGTGCGGTACGTCGAGCAGGGCCGGCCGATCAAGCGGATGCGGGCCGAGCTTGGGGTCGGCCGCAACTGGCTGGTGGCGCAGATGGCGCGGCTCGGGCTGCGGTGATGACGGCCGACCGGCTCGGCCGGGCTGCCGGCGGGGGCAGCGTCTGGAGCCAGACGGTGCAGGTTCCCACACAGCAAGCAGCGAGGCGCCGCATGAGCGCGTTCGCGGCGAGCAGCCAGGGGCGCGGCAGGGGCACCAGAGGGGCGCGGGAGGGGCACCAGAGGGGCGCGGGAGGGGGCAGGCTAGATCGCCACCTCCGCCATCCCCCGCAACCCTGCCACGGCGGGTCCACGATGGCGCGCCCTTGTCTTGCCTGCCCAAAGTTGCTCGTCGCTCCAAGCTCAACGCCGCGCCCCCTCTTCACACCCACCACCAGCCCCCCGCTATGCTCAGTACCGGATTTGCGCGGATGCCGGCGTCATCAGCGCGAAAGCTCCAATCATCTTGATCGAGACACGATCTGGCGTGGGTGCGACACTCCACGCGAGACCTTCAGCCTCGCCGGAACCAGTCCCCCCGGAACTCGGCGGTCGCAGGGCACAGCTGGCGGCGCCGCTGAGGCGAGCAAGGAGCCGCGCATGCGCACCCCCAACCCCAGCCCTCGGCCCGACCGGCAGCCACGCGAGCCCGCCGCAGACCGCCCTGCCAGCGGCGGCCAGGGCCGGCGGGCCCGACCGGGGCCGCCCGGGTTCACCTTCGAGGTGCAGCTGGTGGGCGGTGAGGAGGGCCGCCAGCTCGAGCAGGAGCAGACCGAGGCGATCATCGAGGTGCTGGCATGGCTTGCCGCCCACCCTCCCATCGCCACCCCGACCGCCAGCACTGCCAAGAACGCCGGCATGGACGCGGGCACCAGGACGGGCAGGAGCGGGAGCGGCGATGCGCCGCCGTCAAGGCCAATGGCAGGCCGACCAGACCAGCCTGACAGACCACACAGCCCGGACGATCGCACACGCCGGTCGAGGTCGCAACGGTGGCAGTGCGGCCTTGTCGGGAGCCGCCATGGGAAGGGTTCGGCGGTGACGGGCCTGCCCGCCGGCCGGGTGGCCACGGCCATGGGGCGTAGGTGTGGCGGTGCAGCGGGGTGGGCCGCACGGCCGTGCGGGCTTGCCGTGACCTCGGCCCGCCCGGGCCCCACCGGAGCTGGGCGCAACGCCCAGCCAGGTGGTGCTGGCGTGGCTGATGCAGCAGCAGCCGCCGATGATCCCGGTCACCGGCGCCAGCGCCGTTGCCCAGCTGGAGGGGCTGCTGGGCGCGGTCGACCTGCGGCTGGACGGGGCCGGCGAGCGCCTGGACGCCGCCGGGAGCTCAGTCGACGCCGGCTGGGCCGACTCGGTGACGATCACCCCGCCGTGATGCCGGCGGCGCCGAGCTGACCGAGCCCATGCTCGAGGAGCGCGACCGCCTGCCTGGCCTGCGCGCGCAGCCCGCGGGCGATGCGCGCCCGGTCGCGCTCGCCCGCCAGCACCTGCCGGCGGACGTAGTCGACCAGCACCTTGTGCAGCCCCATCATGGCGTTCGCCGCGACCCAGGGCGCGATGTCGTCGGGGCGGGCGCGGGTCTCCTCGGCGATCAGCGCCGCCAGCGCGGCGGCGTAGCCCGCGTAGATCTGCTGCTCGCGCGCCAGCAGCGCGGGGCTGTCGGTGATCAGGCGGTTGATCGCGAGCAGGCGTTCGCCGGCGTCTGGGGCGTCGGCGGCCAGGAGGCCGGGTGACTCGGTGACGAAGCGCGCGAAGGCCGCCAGGATCGACTCGCCGGGCTGGCGCTCGCGGATGGCTTTGAGCAGCCGCGCCTCGAAGAACTCCAGGCCGCTGTAGAAGAGGTCTTCCTTGGTCGGGAAGTAGTTGAACACCGTCTTGCGTGAGACGTCGGCTGCGCGCGCGACGTCGGCGACGGTGACGGCGTCGAAGCCGCGCTCCTGGAACAGGCGGCGCGCCGTCTGCGCGATCAGGCCCCAGGTCTGTTGCTTCTTGCGCTCGCGGAGCCCTGGCTGGTCCTCCATAGCGACCATCTTACACCTGATAAATATTTACACTCAGTTTACGCGCGGCGCGCGGTGGGGTACTGTCCAAGCCGTCGGAAGGAGCCTGCAGACGCTGGCCACCCTCGCAGAGGTCATCCCCGCGGCCCGCGAGATCCAGCCACCCTGACGGCAGGGATGCCATGGCAGCGACGGAACGCACCGAGTCGAAAGGAGCGCCACAGTGAGTGAGCGAGAGGTCCTCGACGTCGTCCAGCGCTGGGCCGATGTCGAGCTTCGAGGTGACGCCGACGGCTACGGCGACCTGCTGGCCCCGGATTTCGTCGGCATCGGACCGGTCGGTTTCGTGCTCACCAAGGACCAGTGGGCCGACCGACACCGTGGCGACCTGAACAACGAGGAGTTCAAGGTCCAGGACCCGCATGTGCGCATCTACGGTGGGGACACGGCGATCGTGGAGGCCGTCCAGCAGCAACGGACCACCGTCATGGGACGCGACACCAGCGGCTCGTTCCGGCTCGTCGTGGTCGCCGTGAAGCAGGAAGGCCGATGGGTGCTGGCCAACATCCAGCTGAGCGGCCCGCTGATCCCTCCGGGCACGATGCCGCCATTCGCCCGCCCGGCAACACCGGAGGAGCCATGACGGCGGAACCGCTCTCCCCCGACGATCGCGGCCTTCCTGCTCATCGACCACCAGACGGGCGTGCTGGAGCGCGTGATGACGACGCCTCCGCGCGAGGCGGTCGAGGCCAACGTGCTCAGGCTCGCGCGCGCCGCCGCCGTCCTCGACATGCCCCTGATCTTCACCGCCAGCGAGGAGGAGGGAGAGAACGGCGCGCTGCTACCCTCGCTGCAGCAGGTCCTGCCCGCCGCCTATGCCAGCCGCATCGACCGGCACGGGATCATCGACCCGCTGGCCGACCCGGCCGTCGCCCAAGCCCTCTCCGCCATCGGCCGACGTCAGCTGATCACCGCGGGGATCGGCACCGAGGTGTGCGGGTGCCCCCGGCGTTGCACGCCCACCGCGACAGCTACCAGGTCGCCTTCGTGGCCGACGCGTGCGGCTGGCTGACCGCGATCGGTCACGACATCTCCCTGCGGCGAATGGAGCATGGAGTCGTCGTTCGCTCCCGGCGTGACCGACGCGCCGTCTTCGAAATGGGCGTCGGCCATTCCAGTCCATGGACCCAGCAGGCGCTGGCCACCCCTGCAGTCCGCGAGATCCACCCGCCCTGACGGCAGGGAAGACCACGAGCTCGACCGAGGGAGGATGCCATGGAACAGACGGTCCGCACCCTGCAGGACCGGGTCAACGCCGCGCTGCTGGGATCCGACTGGCAGACGCTGGACGAGCTGGTCAGCCCCAATGCCCGGATCATCGGCCCCAAGGGTTTCATCATCACCAGGGACGAATGGATCGGCGTTCACAAGGAAAGCGACTACCAGCAGGTCAGGCTCGAAACCAGCGAGACCGACGTGCACACCTACGACCATGCCGGCATCCGGTTCGACGTCGTGGACTCCGAATGCACCTACAAGGGGGAAACCATCGCCGGTCGCTTCCGGGTCACCCAGGTGTGGGTCACCGACCACCAGAAATGGCGGCTCGCCGCCGTGCAGTACACCTCCCTCTCCTAGCTGACTCCCAGCGCCAGCGGCCACGACCAGTTGCAGACCTCACCGAAACCCGAAGGGAGCACGATGCCCGCCACAGCGACATCACCTCCCGACCGTGGAGCGGCCAAGAGGCCTACGACCCCGACCGACTGTTCGAGTTCCGCAATCCATCTGACCCGAAACCCTTGGAGGAGTCATGTCTCGTCTGATCCTGTATATGGCGATGTCCCTGGACGGATTCATCACCGGTCCGGGTGACGACAAAGGGAACCCGGCTGGAGTTGGCGGGATGCGGTTGCAAGAGTGGCTCGGCGAGGGAGGGCCCGAGGTCGCTGACTTTCGGCCGAGTGGTCGCCAGAGCCAGATCGTGTTCTTCGCCGACTGAGCGCCTGGTCCCACAGCCGCGCGAACTCGCGCCGGGCAAGCGGGTCCAGGTCGGCCACGGGCTCGTCCAGCAGCACGAGCTGTGGGCGTTTGGCCAGCGCGAGGCCTTGACCCGTGACCGCGTTTCCAGCCGATTATCCCTGCACACAGACCATGCCCAGGAAGAAACGCCGACCGATACTGACCAGCGAATCCACCGATCGTTGATCTTACTTCTTCACTCTGGTCGAAGTAACTAGGGAGGAGCAGACCCAATGGCCAAAGTCATCGCAATCATGTCCATGTCGCTCGACGGTTACGTCGCTGATACCGGCGACGGCGTCGCGGAAGTCTTCGACTGGTACACGGCGGGTGATGTCGACGTGCCCACCAGGTCGGACTTCACATTTCACGTCTCCGCGCCCAGCGCCGGGCACCTGCGCGCCTTGATGAGCGAGGTCGGTGCGATGCTCACCGGCCGCCGCACCTTCGACCTGGCCGAAGGCTGGGGCGGCCAGCACCCGTGGGGAATACCGGCGTTCGTCGTCACTCACCACGTGCCGGATGGTTGGCCGCGCCCCGGCTCGACCGTCCACTTCGTGACCGAAGGGCTGGAAAGCGCTGTGGCACAAGCCACGTCTGCCGCGGGAGACCACGCGGTGGGCGTCCATGGCGGCGAGACAATTCGACAGTGCCTCGACGCCGGCCTTCTCGACGAGATTCACATCGATCTCGCTCCGGTGTTGCTGGGCTCTGGGGTCTCCTTGTTCGACGGGCTTCAGAACGCACCTGTGTTCCTCGGCAATCCGGCGGTGGTCGCCGGCGTCGGCGTCACACATCTGCGCTACCCAGTGCGCGCGCGTTAGTTATCATAAAAGAAGTTCGTCTGTTCCGGTGACATGATCAGGGGCCTGGCCCGCATGACGGCATGAGACCGACCGCCTGCCGCCGCAACGCTGCGAGTGTCCGTGCCTGCCGGGCGTTCGAACGCGTCCACCTGGGGCCGGGCGCTGTTGGTGGCTGGGCGCTCGCAAGCCGGGATTGCCCGAGGGCATGTGCGGCGGGGTCCGAAGGCCCAGACTAGGGGTATCGCCGTGCCGAGGAGCCTGCCCGATGCCGATACCGCCCAGAGTCAGTGTCATCACCCTGCGCACCGTCGACCTGGAGCGGTCGACCGCGTTCTACGCGGCGCTTGGCTGGGAGCTGTCCCCGGCTTCCACCCCGGCCATGTCCCTGTTCAAGACGGCGGGCAGCCTGCTGCTGCTGTGCACCGACGACCTGCTGGCCGAGCTCGGCGGGGACGAGGTGGCCGCGGCGCTGGGGGGCGAGCCGACCGGCGAGGCGGTCCTGTCCATCCATGTCGCCACCGATGGGGAGGTCGCCGCCGCGGTCGAGGAGGCGGCCAAGGCCGGCGGGGTCGTCGTCAAGGGGGCCGCCGCCACCCCGCTGGGCGGATCCTACGCGTTCTTCGCCGACCCCGACGGGCACGTCTGGGAGGTCATCCGCCACCCGCTGTACCGGCTCAGAGACGACGGGCGGCCCGAGGTTCCGTAGGACGAGGCCGGCGTGGCGGCCAACTCCCCCGTTGCGGTTGGGCCCAGCGCCTGGACCGGGTTGCGCGCAGGTGCGTAGGCGGGTAGAGGGTCCGCCCTGTTCCAGCGACGTGCTCGCTGCTCACCACAGGGACAGGCCGCAGTGCCCGTAGGGTGCGAATACTCGAACAAGGCCTGTGAGCTGCGTGTTCGCAGCGACGCTCGGGTTGCTAACGTGGCGCCTCCGCTGCCGCCCCGGAGGCCACCCGCAGTGCTGCTACGACTTGCCTACCTGACGCTGTGCCGCTCCATCCAGCTCCTCGCCCTACTCGCCCGCAGCGACGCCGCCAAGGACCTGGAGATCCTAGTCCTGCGCCAGCAGCTCACCGTCCTCCGACGCCAGCTCCCACGACCCAGGCTGGAACCCGCCGACCGCGCCCTGCTCGCCGCAGTCAGCCGCGTCCTGCCACGCCGACCGCTGGTCGTGCTTCTTCGTCACCCCGGACACCCTGCGGCGCTGGCATCGCCGCCTGGTCGCCGGCGCGTGGACCTACCCGCATCGCGGCCATGGACGACCGCCGCTGGACGACGAGGTCCAGCAGCTGATCATCCGTCTGGCCAACGAGAACCCGCGCTGGGGCTACCAGCGCCTCAAGGGCGAACTCCTGCGGCTTGGCGTGCGCGTCTCCGCCACCGCGATCCGGTCCACGCTGCGCCGCCACGGGCTGGGCCCGGCGCCGCGACGCACGACCACCACCTGGCGGAGGTTCCTGCGCCAGCAGGCCGCTGGGATCGTGGCGTGCGACTTCTTCACCGTCGACACCGTCTGGCTGCGCCGGCTGTATGTACTGTTCTTCATCGAACTCGACAGCCGACGGGTCCACCTGGCCGGGGTGACCGCCAACCCCGACGGCGCCTGGGTCGCTCAGCAGGCCCGCAACCTGCTGCTCGCGCTGGAGGAGCGCGGGCGACGCGTGCGCTTCCTGCTCCGCGACCGGGATGCGAAGTTCTGCCGCGGCTTCGACGACGTGTTCCGCGCAGAAGGCGCCGAGGTGCTGCTGACACCGGTGCGGGCGCCCAATGCGAATGCCTATGCGGAGCGCTGGGTGCGCACGGTCCGTTCCGAGTGCCTGGACTGGCTGCTGATCGTCGGGCGCGGGCATCTGGATCGGGTCCTGCGCGTGTACGTGGCGCACTACAACCGGCACCGTCCGCATCGCGCGCTTGAACTGCAGCCGCCGGACCCTTCAGCCGATGTCACGATCCTCACCGAGGCTCGGCCGGGTCAGGTGCACCGGCATGACCTGCTCGGCGGGCTGCTGCGCGAGTACCGGCGAGCTGCATGAACGCATTTACGCACCCTACGGGTTCAGACCAGCTCATTGCCGTATCCACTCTAACCAGCCAACAGGAGCGAAACGCCATCTTAACCCAGCGGGCATGCCAGGCTGACGCCGACCGACGTCGGCGGGTTGAACAGCGGGCAGCGCCGGTCAGGCGGCCTTCGCAACCTCAAAGGGGTCGGAGAACCGGCCCCGTCGTGCTCCTCGAACCCGTGTTTATGCCGATGACGACCGAGGAGTCGTTCAGAGGCTCTACAACCTGAGCAACCGGCACTCCGGGATCTCGATTCGATCGGCCCCATTCGTCCGACTGGCATGTGCCCAGGCACGACCACCGTAAGCGTTATACTGGTCTCGCATCTTGGCCGACCAGGAACCACCGTGGACGAGCGCGACAAACGCCGCATCGGAGAGCAGCTCGAGCCGGCCGGGCGACCGAAGGCACCAGGGCGGCTCGAGCTCCTTCAGCGCTTCGTCAATACGTGGAACCACGACTTCCCATCGGAGTGGGACCGCCTGGGCACCCCAAGGAAAGCGGTCTCGTGGCTGCTCGCCCATGGGCTCATCTCGGCCGGGACACCGGTCAGTGCTGGGGACGCCATCCGGCTCCGCGAGATACGTGAGGCCATTCGCCAGCTCGCCGTCACGAAAGGGGAGGTCGCCCCTGACCCGGCAGCCGTCCGAACCCTCCGCGCCGCCTCCTCGAAGGCGACCATGCGCGTGGATGTCGATCCCAGCGGACGAACCGCGCTCCAGCCAGCGCGGGGCGGGATCACCGCGGCGGTCGCGACCCTCCTCGGCATCATCCACGAAGCGCAGGTGACGGGCGCTTGGTCGAGGTTCAAGGCATGCCGTCGGTGCCGGTACGCCTTCTTCGATCACTCGAAGAACCGCTCGGCGGTGTGGTGCGCGATGTCGATCTGCGGCAACCGGACCAAGAACCGCGTCTACCGGTGGCGCAAGTGGACAGAGGTCGAAGTGGAGGCGGAGAAGAAAGGAGGTCGGCATGAGAGCGACCATTGGCTCCGACCACAGCGTCACGACGCAGGTCGACCTCATCCGCGTCGGCTCGGATGATGCCGACGCTGAGGCCCTGGTGGGGATGGCCAAGGAGCCGGGGGAGCGCTACGGGACCTGCCAGGAGATGATCGCTGCCGCGGCGAGCGCCCTGTCGCTTTCGGAGATGGCCGAGCACGGAACGATGGCGGGCGGTGGGGTCGCCGCTTGCGACCGGACCAGGACGATGTGGGCGCAGCCACCCCGGCGCCGGTGATCCCGATGGGCGAAAGCGCGCCTACCGACGGAGCCCCCTCGACCGCTCCGGCGGCCGGTCCCGTTCCCCAGACGGCCCCGATCCGCACCGGCCCGGCGGAGGGCAGTGGTCCGGCCGGGCCGGGCGAGCCTCCCCGGCGAGGGCGCGGCTGGCTGTACGCGGGCATCACGGCCGTCGCGGTCGCTTTGGCCGCGACGGCCGCGACGACGCCTCCCACCACGCCCGCGACGACACGGCCCAGCGCACTGTCCTCGACACCGACGAGCCAATCCTTCCCACCAGCGAGCGCCACTGCGTCCACCCTTCCCCTGACCAAGGCCGTCCCGAGCCGGTACTTCTCGATGCGCGTCCCCGGGAACTGGGTCGGCCACGTGGACAAGGCGACGCCGGACGTCGGCGACCGGTGCGTCCCTGCGCAGGCGTTCTTCGACACGCACCTCACGGACCCGTCGGTGACCGAGTTCGGGGTCATCGTGGACGTCACGCCGGACTTCGCCGGCGACGTCAGCAGCCGCATCCACTGCCAGGCCGCCCACCAGGGCGGGTCGGTGGTCTCGACGACGTTCCACGGGTTGCCGGCGTTCCAGTGGACCCGGGCCGTCGGGACCAGCCACGGGGTCGACATCCAGTTCGAGGAAGGCCCGACCCTGTTTGCGCTGTATCTGTTTGCTCCGGCCGACGGCTTCGCGGAGGACGTCCCGACGCTGAACGCGATCGCAGAGAGCTTCTTGCCCGCGCCACCCTTCGTGCCCTAGCCCGGGTCTAGCGGTGGTCCTTTCGGTGCTCAAACGGATCGTCACACCCTCGCAGCACGCAGACTCAGCCAGAATAGGAGTGCGGAATGAAATCGCCGTCGAAGACGGCGGCGCACCGAAGGTGCGCGGAGATTGCGAGCGCTCCATGCGGCGGCCGGTCGGCTGAATGAATCGATCGCCGCCGAAGGCGGCTCCCTGCAGCCGGCCGGCCGACGAATGGATCAAACGCGCGAGCACCACTACCCCTGCGGTGATGCCGCCGTCCGGCCTGGAGCGGGTACGCCATCCGTGGCGGGGGGATTGACGTAGGGGTTGACGTACCCGTGAAGGTGCCCGCGTCGGGCCGGGTGAGGTGGTCCTCCGGGTGAGCGGGGTAGGGCTGCGGAGCTTGCCAGCGAAGCAGCACGCGCCGAAGGCGCTTCCAATCCGACGGCGCATATCGTGGCCGGGTAGGCGGAATCGCGGCGGGGAATGCCGGAGGGTATTGCACCGAGCATGTGACCGTTTCGCCCGTCACGCGCCCAGACTTGAGCCGTCATTACGTTACGGTAACTAGCGTGAACGCTCGGGAGCAGCAGCGCCCGCTGGGCACGCCCTGCATGGCATGCATGAGGTCAAAGCCGCACGCGCAGGCGCAGGTGCTGGATGGCACTCGCCGACTGTGACGGGCGGCACTGCCGTATGCGAGCCGACCCATCACTGTGAGCAGTTCAAGACCCGTCAGCTGAGGAGGCTACGATGCTTCATCCGTCTTGGACCGAAGAGCTGGTGCGCGAGCGGCGAGCCGCCCTGAATGCCGAGGCCACCCATAAGCGACTCGTGCGCCAGACCCGGCCGCCACCCCGCGCCGATCCTGACAGCGGCCGTCTCGTCACAACGCCACGGACGCTTGCGTACCACGTCCACGCCCTGGTGGCGCGCGCCACCTAACTGACGGATCGTCACAGACGGGCGGATTGTGTGACGATCCGTTGGTCACCCGGCGACTGGTGGGGCGTGACGATCCGTCACTTTGGTGGCGCGCGAGGAGGGCCAGCAGCACCCAGAAGTGTGACGTTCCATTCGGTGCTGCTGGCGAGGTGGTGTCGCACCGGTTCGAGATCGAGTTGTGAACCCGCCCGGGAGGGAGCTGGTCAGGCGTGAAGTCGCCACCGATCACCGCGGCGCTGACGCTCAGCCTGACCGGGCGATATGAGCGCCAAGGGACCCTAGCCGCTGAGGCGATACGGCTCTGGGCGGAGGCGGCCGGCGTCCAGTTGATCGTTGTCGACGACCGAGGCTCAAGGGAGACCGCGCTCCAGGCATACAGGGCATGGATCGACACCGCGGACTTGCTGATTGGCCCGTATGCGAGCGGACTGGTGCGGGCGATAGCTCCGCTGGTGCGCGATGGCGGGCGGGTCCTCTGGAACCACGGTGGCTCGGCTGACGACCTCGCGCAGCCTGGCATAGCCTCCCTACCCGCCCCTGCATCGTCATACTTCGATGGCGTCGTCGACGAGGCAGCCGACCGAAAGGTCAGCCGGCTGATCGTCGTCCAAGCGTCCGGGCCGTTCGCCCGGGCTGTTGCTGACGGGGCTCGGACCCGGGCGTCCAAACGCGGAATCGACAGCCAAGCGATCGAGGCATCGGCCGTCGAGGCCGAAGACGTTGCAGAGACGGCCATCCTGGTTGCCGGTCCGTTCGAGCATGACGCTGCAGTGGTGCGGGGACTCCGCGACCGAGGCCAATCGCCAGCGCTCCTGGCCGCCGTGGCTGCTGGAATATCGGCCTTCGGGCGGGAACTCGGGGAGGCGGCCGAGGGCGTGCTCGGACCGGTGCACTGGTGGCCGAGCGCCGATACGCCGAAGATCGGCCCCTCAGGTATCGACTTCGCCACCCAGTACGAGCGCCGGACAGGCCGGGAGCCCTCGTATCCTGGTGCCCTGGCAGCCGCTGCCGGCTATCTCGCCCATACCGCATATCGCCAAGGCCTCGGGGTCAAGGACCTACCCGGGTGGGCAACCTCAACCCTCCTGGGCGACTTCGCACTCGATGACGCCTGGCGGCAGGTTGGCCATCGCGTCACAACCATCTGCTGGAAGGGCGCCCGCATGGTCCGACTCGCAGCGTGAGCCTGATGACGTGGGCTGTGCTATTAGAGGCGATTAGGTTGTCCGGGGTGCATGGGATAATTGCTTCACTATCACTATGAGCCGCTACCGCCTGTACCCCATCCCGGAGCAAGAGGTGCTGCTCAACCACTGCGCTCAGGCTCGGTACGTGTGGAAGGCGGTCTGAATGACCACCCGGCACGGCGAAGTCCAAGAGTGGATCGCACACTACACGGCCCGCCCACCACAGAACGGATGTATCTGGTGGCCGTTCTCGGTGACCAACACCGGCCACGCTCGGGCCTGGAGCCCTCGGACCAAGCGTATAGACTCCGCCTACCGCGTCGTCTGGGAAGCGGTGTACGGCGTGCCCTTCCCTGCTCCGGAAGCCTGCCATTCGTGCGGCAATGGACACCTTGGGTGCGTCAACCATCGGCACGTTGACCCCGGGAACCACCAGGACAACATGGCTGACCGACGCGAGGACGGCCGCGATGCCATCGGCAGCGCGCACGGTCGGGCAGTGCTTGACGAGGCGGATGTCGCTCAGATCTGTGAGCGCCTAGCGGCTGGCCATCCGTCGCGTCGAATCGCTGCCGAGTTTGGCATCAGCGCAACCACTATCGGCGAGATCTGGCGCGGTGAGAAGTGGACTCACGTTGCTGCTTCGCGTCTTGCAGATACCACACGCGCATGCGAGGAGTGCGGAACGCCGCTTCCGTCGAGCCGGCAAGCTGGGAAGCGATACTGCGGCCGTACCTGCATCAATCGTGTCAGCGGCCGGAGGCGTGCTGAGCGCCAACGGCAAGCCAAGCCCTCTTCGCCTGCGTGGCCTGCGGCTGGACCGGCAACGCCGACGTAAACGCGGCCAGGAACATCGCGGCGGGGCACGCCGTGACTGCGCGGGGAGGCCCAGGGTTGCCTGAGCCGGCGAACCGCGAACCGCCCCTGCGCTGCTCGGCGTAGGAATCCCCGGCTTGATTCAGGCCGGGGGGATGCCAAGACGAACTGTTCGCCAAGGCGAAGCTCGTCGAGCGGCTGCCGTTCGTGGAATCAACCGAGCGGGCGCATCTTGCGGCGGGGCAGGTGGTGGTTGATCGCAGCGAGCGCCTGGTGGCGGTGTGGGACGGCAAGCCCGCCCGTGGCATCGGCGGAACCGCCGACATCGTCAGCTACGCCCGTCAGAAGGGCGTGCCCGTCGCCGTGGTGTGGCCCGAGGGCGCTGCACGCGAGTAGAGCCAGCCCGGTTGGCGCAAAGTGGGCACGCTCGCCAGCAATGGCGTTCGGCATGCCCGTCGGATCTGACACTCTCCTGCATGTCGGCGAGGCGGATCACTGGCTCGCCGTGCAGGCGCGAGTGCTGGGCGGAGATCCTGTCGCACGGGGCCGGTCTCGACCCACGTCTACGAGTCAACCCTGGGCCTTGAGGCCGTACGGGGCGGTGACGACCTCGGTCTCGTCGGCCCATCGGGCCACCACGGACAGGACGGCGAGGTGTAAAGCGCTTACCTCCCCGGGCTGGCTTGGACGGACGGCTGCGACTGACCATGACCGCGCCCGGGCTGCTCATGACCAGAGCCGGCGCCTACATCGACCCCCGCGGCACGCGGGTGGGGGCCAAGCTCATCTGACCGCTGGTGACCGCTGGCCGCATCTGGCCGGGCGGATCGAACCAGGCGCGTTCAG
>JBKPDO010000117.1:0-1652 GCA_046727955.1 bacterium
GAGGCATCATCAGAGGTTCACTCGCGTTCAGCCGTCCAGTCTTCCCCTTCACCTGTGGCCCCCGGATGGAACGGGCACCCTTGGGCTTGACCCTGAGCTTCGCACCCCGCAGTTACCCGCGACGCACGTCAGGGTGGGGACGGACCTTCGGACACTGGCCCGGAACTACACCCTCGGCATCGATCCTCCAGTCGGCGAGTTCACTCGCAACGTGCGCCCTCGCGTCGCACCGCTCATCTGGCCTTTAAGACCCAAAAGGAGGCGGTCGTTGATGTCGGCCAGGTCATAGATGCCATCGGCGTCGATGACCAGGGTGTCGGTGAGGCGGGCCAGCTCCAGCAGCCGGGACAGATCGGCGTTGGAGCGGGCCAGGCGGGAGACCTCCAGCCCGAACACCGCGCCGACCTCGCCCATGCAGACCCGGCCGATCAGCTGCTTGAACCCGTCGCGACCGGTGGCGCTGCGCCCTGACAGGCCCAGATCCTGATCGATGACCTCGATGCTGCTGGCTGGCCAGCCCAGCCGGGCCGCCTGGTCGGCCAGCCCGTACTGGCGGGCGGTCGACTCGGTGTGCTCGCGGACCTGCACCAGCGTCGACTGGCGGACGTAGACGATCGCGGTGCGCTGGCGGTGCGATGCGGTCACCTTCTGCTCCCCGCGCCCCATCACCACCCACCTCCCCTGCCGCGCCCGCCGCTGGCGTCGGCGTGGCCAGCAGGCCGCCGGCCAGCGCGGCCTCGACCATGTTGGCCAGCACCACGGCCAGCTGCGCCGACACCTCGGCGGCCACCGCAGCCGGTGATAGGGCCAACGCGGCGGCGGTTGGCATCGGCTATCCCAGCTCCCGGCGGGCCAGCAGCTCCAGGTTGATCGCCGAGATCTCCGCCAGCGCGTCCCGCAGCCGCTCGGAGACCTCCACGTGGGCGCGGACCACCTCCGCCAGCCCCGATGGGACATACAGCAGCCGGCCAGCGACCTGCAGATACACATACGGCCCGTGCGGCTCGCCGCGCCTGCACCGGCACCCCTCCTTCCCGCAGTTGCGGTGTTGTTCGACCAGCGTCCCGTGCAGCACGCCGTCTACTGGTGGCAGGGCGGCCACCAGCGCGGCGCGGCGCGAGCGCAGCTGGGGCGTGGTCAGCTCGCGCAGCCCAGCATTCTTGTGCGCATTCATCGCACAAGACCATGGCAGACACGGCAACCAGAGTCAAAACGACCTCACCCGGCCTGGCGCGAGGTGACCGCCGACACCACCGCGGCCAACTCGACCAGGACCTCGTAGCTCAGCGGCATCGACGCCGCCCCAGGCCCCCGGTCGGTCCACACCAGCGGCAGCAGCAGCGACCCCAACGGCCCGCCCTCACAGCTCACCGCCGGGCCGGTCGGCAGCTTGCGCTCGAACAGCACCCGCAACCGCTGCCCAGCCAGCGGGTGGAACGGATGCGTGACCGTGACAAACGAATCCGAAACCTCAAAAGACGAGCGCGACCGCGCAGTATGCGGTGCCCGTCGGCACCCCGAGCGTCCTGGTACCACCGCCATGCGGCTTTGGTATCTCCACCGCCTTCACCGGCGGCGGGACGTAACTCCCCGACGACAGTGAAGTAGGGAGCAGGCGCGGTAGCAGTGCCCCGTTTCCTGCTCCCCCTTCC
>JBKPDO010000118.1:0-5369 GCA_046727955.1 bacterium
CCCGGAGGAGATCACCCTGGCGACCAGGGTGGCGACCTGTCGGCTCAACGCCCGTGCCCGCCCGTGGGTGTGGGGCCGCCCGCCACCGTCCCCACGCCACCGCCGCCGCACCTTCACCTACCGGATTTAGCGAACGTAGCAGTAATAAATACGGACCGTCCGCGTACCGCGGGAGCCCGGTAGTGACCGATCGCCGTGAACTCCCGTAATCGCCGAGAGGTGGTCGAGTCACGGGGACCTACCGCTGCTCGCGAAGAAAGATCTGGGTCTCGCTGCTGCGGTAGGAGCCCTCCACTGTGTCGGTGACCTTCTTGAGCATTTCCAACTTGGCTTGGTGGTGAGCCGGGGCGGCGGCATCACTGAACACGATGGGATCCTTGAGCAACGCGGCGACGACGCCGAGGCGCTGCTTCATGCCCAGCGAGTAGCTCGACGCGCGGCCCTTGGCGCGATCAGCCAGGTCGACGGTCTCCAGGACCTTATCCACCTTGGCGACCGGCACGCCTGCGTAGCGCGCGAACACGCGCAGGTTGTCCCGCCCCGACAGGTACTGGTAGAACGCTGGGGACTCCACCAGCATGCCGATCCGCGCCAGCGCCGCGGGATCACCCGGCGCGGTACCGAGCACGCGGGCGGTGCCCGAGCTGGCGCGGACCAGGCCAAGCAGGAGGCGCAGCGTGGTCGTCTTGCCCGCGCCGTTGGGGCCGAGAAAGCCGTAGACCTCACCCCTGCGCACCTGCAACCCGACGTGGTCCACCGCGGCGCGAGGGCCGTAACGCTTGGTCAGGTCCGTGGTTTCGACCAGTAGTTCTGTCATGCCACCATGCTCGGCGCGCGACCGCTACGCAGGCGTCAGCGTGAGCGCGGCACTTGGCGTACGAAGATTCGCGTACCCAACACCCCAAGCCGCCGCAGGGCCTGACGACCACAGCGTCCGCCAACCACGGTTGAAAGGTCCCGCCATGTAGCCAGGGCGCCGACCCTGATCCACCATGACGGGACGCTCCACTCATGCGCTCTCCCATAACCTGCGCCCGACCATGGTCACAACGCGGCGCGGGGACATGCCGACCGACCGCACCAGCAGCTTGTTCCTCAGGCCGCTGACCACCACCCGCCGGCCGCTGTTCAGCCCTGGTAGCCAGCACGGGCGACATCGGCGCTGCTCAACGGCATTGAGCGCCATGCCGACCAACTGCAGCCCGCATCGACGCTGGCTGGTCTCAGGAACCGCCGTGGATGGCCCCGTCGCCGAGCTGCGACTGGAGGCCTTTCTGCCTGCCGACGAGGCGACACCGCGGCGACCCTGAGCTTCGGTCCAGGCCGCGGTCAAGCAGCTCCACGGCTGCGCTTCAGCAGCGAGTCCGTTCCGAACGATCACCGCGACCACGCACGCCTGAGACCCTTTTGGTCCAGTCTTCATGTCCGGCGCACGCAGCATCACGGACACCCTCATTGAGGGTGTCCGTGATGCTCTTCTGCGGGGACGCGGGCCAGGTCTCCTGGGTCGACGAGTAGCTGCTGGTGGTGGCCTGCCGCAGCCGCGGCGCTCTCGCTGACTGATGAGGCCGGCGAGCGTTCGGTGCGAGGGTGGCCGCAGTGCTGGCGGGCCTCACCGGTCAGTGCCGAACCCCTCGCCCCCGGGCGGGTGTGACGGCGGCGTGAGGGGGAGCCGGTTGTCGAACCAGGTGGAGAACACCACCGCGGTGATGGTGTGCCCGGCACTGGCCAGGCGCTGGGTGACCTGCTCGAGGTGCTTGACCGAGCGCGCCCAGACCAGCGTCGCGATGCAGTCCTCTCCGGTCAGGCGGCGGCACTCGACCACCTCGGGCAGGGTGTCAAGGATGGGCCAAGCGCCCGTCCTGTGGGGTCCATCGTTCGGATGCGGACGACCGCGAGGAGCGGGAAGCCGAGCTTGGCGGGATCGACCTGGATCGTGTAGGCCTTGATCACGCCGGTTTCCTCAAGGCGGCGCAGACGTGCCGCGGTGGCGGGCCTGCTCAGGCTCGCGCGCCGGCCGAGCTCGGCGATCGTCAGCCGGGAGTCCTGGTGCAGTTCGCGCAGCAGGCGACGGTCGACGTCGTCGAGGCGGGCTGTCATGTTGATGTCCTCCTGCTGAAATCGTCTGCGATGTGAAGCCAATCTGTCTCACATTCCGTCGTTTGGCCATTCAAGGCGCCGTCCCGCGTTCCTAGATTGTCATGGCAAGACAGCCTGGGGCGAGGAGGTGACCGTGTCCGGCGGCATGATGCGAGGGAGGGCCAGCGTGACCGATCTGCTGCTGCGCGGAGGTCGGCCGTGGGGCTACGACGGCCCCGCCGACATCCTGGTGCGGGGCGGCGTGATCGACCGGATCGGGCCGGATCTGGACGCCCAGGATGTGGCGGTGGTCGACATCTCCGGCCGGGTCGTGCTGCCCGGACTGGTCGAGGCGCACTGCCATCTGGACAAGACGCTGTATGGCGGGCCCTGGGTGCCACACTCGGCCGGCGAGGCCCTCAGCGACCGGATCGCCAACGAGCGTCGGCGGCGCGGCGAGCTCGGCCTCCCCAACGTGAGCTACGTCACGGCCCTGCTGGAGCGCATGGTCGCCGCCGGTACCTCGTACGTGCGCAGCCACACCGACGTCGACCCCGGCGTCGGGCTGGTCGGAATCCAAACCGTCCGCGCCGCCACCCAATGCCTGGACGGGCGGATCACCGTGGAGCAGGTCGCCTTTCCCCAAAGCGGGCTGCTCACCAGCCCCGGCACCGCCGAGCTGCTGGAGCAGGCCCTCAAGGGCGGGGTGGAGACAATCGGCGGGATCGACCCCGCTGGCGTCGACCGCGACCCGGTCCGCCACCTGGACGTGGTGTTCGGGCTCGCCGACCGCTACGGCGCCGGGATCGACCTGCACCTGCACGATGGCGGCTCGCTCGGCGCCTGGGAGCTGGAGCTGATCGCTGAGCGGACCATGGCCACCGGGCTGGCGGGCCGGGTCGCGGTCAGCCATGCCTACGCGCTCAGCCATGCCTACGCGCTCAGCCAGGTCGACGAGGCCCACCAGGACCGCCTCGTCACCCAGCTCACCGAGGCCGGAGTGACGCTGGTGACGGCGGCGGCGTACAGCTTCCCGGTGCCACCGATCAGGAAGCTGCGCGCGGCGGGGGTGAACGTGGCCTGCGGCCACGACGGCATCCGCGACCTGTGGGGGCCCTACGGCAGCGGCGACATGCTGGAGCGGGCCATGCATGTGGCCTACCGCGGCACCTTCCGCCGCGACGAGGACATCGAGCTGGCCCTGGACGCGGCCACCTACGGCGGTGCTCGGACACTGGGCCTTGAGTCGTATGGGCTGAGGGTCGGTGCCTCGGCCGACCTGGTGGTCGTCGCGGCGCGCACCGCCGCGGAGGCGGTGGTGACCCGACCGGTCCGTGAGCTGGTGCTCAAGGGTGGCCGCGTGGTCGCCCGGAACGACCAGGTGGTCTGATGGACAGTATCCGCGATGCTCTTCACACCGGGACCCGGTGCAGCCATCGGCCCAGACAAACCAGCGCGCCGGCGGCCCGGAAGACATCCCGGACCCGGTACAGCAGCCCCCGCCAGCGGCGCAGCGCCCACGCGTAGGCCAGGTGGGCGATCGCCTGTTCCACCAGCGCGCGCAGCCCCGCCTGAAGGCGGTTGAACGTCCGCTGCTCCTCGGTGAGCCGGTCGATGGTCCGCCGGTCGGGGACCGGCGCATGCCAGTGCTCGCGCGCCTTCGCCAGCCCTCGGAACCCCCGATCCAGCAGGCTGACCACCTCGACGTCGTCCAGCGCCTGGTCCAGCCCTGCCAGCACGAGGAGCTCGTGCTCGTGGCAGCTCCCAGGCCAGCCGCCGTCGCACCACAGCAGGTCGCCGTGGATGGTCGACACGGCCACGCCCTGAGCGGTGTGGGCGTGCCGCTTGGCGTCGTACAGCACCTTCTGGTTGGCCCACCCCCGGGGTCGCTGCACCCGGGTCGCCAGCCCGTCCACGCACACCGCCTCGCCGCTTGCGGCCATCTCCGCAAGCCATCGGCGCAGGTCGGCTAAGGTGGTGATGAAGGTGCCGTCGGGCTGGCAGAACCCCAACGCTGCCAGGGACCAAGCAGCAGGTCCATGTGATCCCCGAAGCCTATGGCTGTCGGGCTGAGCAGGGGATGGGGGCCCGACCTACATAGCGTCATGGAGCGGCCAGCTCCGTTCCGCAGGTAGTAAGTGCGTGGGTCATCCACGATGGCGCTGACGCAAGCCACATACGAAAAGGAGCCGGCCGTGCCCAGTGTCGCCCATCTTGCTCCGATCCATCTTGGCCTGGACGTCCACAAGGACACCATCTCGGTGGCGATCCTTCCCCCGACCGTGACGGCCCCGACGTCGAGCGGATCGCCCACGACGAGGCGTCGGTGCGCAGGCTCGTCGGCCGCCTTGGTGATCCCTGCTGGTTGCGAGCCTGCTACCAGCACCGGCCCGACCGGCTACGAGCTGGCCCGGCTCTGGACCGTCTGCACGTGCGCTGCCAGGTGATCACGCCCTCGCTGATCCCCAAGGCGCCCGGCGACAAGGCCCAAGACCGACCGGCGCGACTGCCGGTGGCTCACCGCGGCTGCACCGCGCCGGCGAGCTGGTGGCGATCCGCATCCCCACCGTTGAGGAAGAAGCAGTCCGGGACCTGTGCCGCGCCCGTGCCGACATGGTCGGGGACCGCACCCGCGCGCGGCATCGGCTCTGGAAGTTCCTGCTGCGTCACGGGCGGGTCTGGCGGGGCGGCAACGCCTGGACGCTGACCCATGAGCGCTGGCTGCTTGCCCAGCGCTTCAGCGACCCGGCGCTGGCGGCCACCTATGCGCACGACCGGGCGGTGCTGGACGCCCGCGACGCGGCCCTGGCGGCGATCCAGGCCGACCTGGCCGGCTGGGACGACGCGCCAACGTTCGCCGACGCCGTGCACCGCCTGGCTGCCTACCGGGGCATCACCCGGCTGGGGGCGCTGACGCTGGGCAGCGAGGCCGGTGACTGGCGCCGCTTCCCGCGGGCGGCCGTGGTCGGTCGGGTCCGGGATCTGATCGCCGCTGGCGGCGATCAGGATCAGGTAGCTCAGCCCAGGTGTGCTGGTCGATCGTGCGGGTGCGGTGCAGCCTCCAGTGGGCGAACGGCCCGGCGAGGCTGGGCCCCGGCGCTGCCTGCCGGGCCGTCACTCGACGTGCCTGCCGGGCCGTCACTCGACGTGCCTGCCGCTGCCCCCAGGGTCCGGGTAGATGGTCTCGTACCCCCCACTGGGCGTGGGCGGGGGGCGCCCCCCGCGCGGGGGGGGGGGGGGGGGGAGCGGGCGGGGGCGCCCGGCGCGGCCCACCCCCCTCCCCCACCCCC
>JBKPDO010000119.1:0-21067 GCA_046727955.1 bacterium
GACCGTCGAGACCAAGCGCACGGGCAACGCCGTGACCGGCCCGGTCGGTGAATGCCCTGAGCTGCGTGAATGCATTTACGCACCACAGGCCCGGCCGCCCCCTTGCGCGGGCGGCGCCCACCACCTTTGGTCGCCACCCACGCTGGATCATCACCGGGATGGTCGGCCGCCTGTGCGCTCGCCGATGCGTTGGTGATGATCAGGTTCGGCAGCTTGCGGTCACGATCCCTGCGGGCGGGATTGCGGCCGGGTGGTGCGGGAGTCGACCACCGACGCCTCCAGGAATACCCGCTGGTCGATCACGGTCCCGGCTGGGACGCGCCAGCCGGGCACGTTGCGGGTCAGGACGCTGCGTGCCCCCAGCAGGCGGCCCGTGGCAGGGTCCAGGAGCAGCTCGTCGCGCTCGTGGAGTGGTCGGCCGACGATGTCGACGGCGACACTGACGGCGCGGCGGCCGGCCAGGTCGGTGACGTTGCCGATCAGCTTGACCCCGTCCAGCCGGGTCAGCACCCCGTACAGCGCAGCCCGTAGCTGCGGTGGGAGCGGGTAGTGCTCCAGCAGGTAGCTGATGGTGCCGAACAGCTCCATGGTCAGGCGCGCGCGGTTGGCGCTGGCGAGCTGCGGGTTGGCGCGCACGCGCGCAGTCAGCGCGGCGGCAAGCCGCGTGGGATCGGTCGGCAGCCGGACCAGGTCCTGGTAGGTGGCAGGCAGCCAGCCGACGCCCACAACCAGCTGCTTGTCCTTGGGTGAGTAAACCTCGGTGTTGGGCAGGCCGAGGTTGGGGCGGCCGGCCGCGGCCCAGGCGGCCCGCTCGGTGGCGTCCAGGAACTCGGCGCGGCCGTTGCGCACGTGACCAGACAGCGATCCGTCCAGGGCCCACCACGTCTCACTCTGGTAGCCGAACCGGTAGAAGAAGCTCTGCTTCGACCCGGCCTGGTCGAGGTTGGTGCCCAGCTGGACGCCGCGTTCCAGGACATACCAGTACTTGCCGGGGCCAAACTCGGGCATCGGCGCGTGGGCCGCGGCCAGCGCCGCATTCGTGAGCACGTTAACCGCGGTCGGCTCGGCGCCGGGAATCATCCCCGGCGGTGGCGTGACCGCGCCAGGCCCGTGGGTAACCGTGGCAGGCTGCAGCAGCAGCAGCGGGGCGGCCAGCGCCGCGGCCAATACGGCGGCCACGACGGCGCTGGCTGGCAGTAGCCGGCGCGGCCGTGCCCTGCCAGCCAGCCAGGTTATGCGGTGGTGGGTGGGCTGTGGCTGGCCGGCCGCGGCTTCGGCGGCGATTACGGCCAGCAGCCGCGCACGCGCGGCCTGGGTGGTAGCCGCGTCCGGCGCCGAGGTGTCTGCGGCGACGGTGCGAACCAGGTCGAGTTCGTTCATCCTGGGTCGATCCTTCCAGGAGGGGTGGGCTGCAGCTGCATGGGCTCCTTCGTGGCCGCCAAGCCGAGCTGGCCGCGCAGGCGCTGGCGGGCGCGGTGCAGGCGGGAACGGACGGTGCCGGGCGGCACGCCCAGCGCGCGGGCGATCCCGGCGTAGTCGAGCTCTGCCCAGGCCAACAGCAGCAGCACCTCGCGCTGCTCGGCTGGGAGGTCGGCCACCGCCAGCGCGGCGCGGCGTCCGGCTGCGGTGGCGTCGAGCCGCTCGGCAACGCCGTCGCCGAGATCCGGTCCGGCAGGGTCGGGCGCGACGCGGGCGTAGGCGCGCAGCCGTCGCACCTCCGCGCGGGCGTGCTGGCGCAGCAGGTTCCCGGCGATCCCGTACAGCCAGGCGGCGGCATCGGCATGCTCGGCGCGGTACTGGTGGCGCCGCCGAAACGCCAGCGTGAACGTCTCGGCGGCAAGGTCGTCGGCCAGCTCGTGGCCGACCCGCCGCCGCAGCTAGCGCAGGATCGCCGGGTAGTGCCGGTCGAACAGCTCCGCGAAGCGAGCGGGCTCGACCAGCGACGCGACGATCAGCTCGGCGTCGTCCGTCGCGCGCTCCTGATCGTCAGGGTCCTGTCACCCAGTTAATGGCCGAAGCGACCCGCCGCGTTCCGCTGTCTCACCCCGGCTCTAAGGGTCCCCGCACGGCTAGCCTGCCGGCACTGTTGCATCTGAGCCAAGGACGTCGCCGACGAGGACCCAAGTGGAGGCTCTTCCCGCCCGGAGCGCCATGAGAGCTTCCCAAAGCTGCCGATCAGGGATGTGATCGGCGGCGTTCAGAGGGTCCAGTGGAGGCTGTCGATCGCGCTGATCGCCAGATGCAACAGTGCCCGCTCAGCTCCAACTACCACCAGGCCGCGGTCGGCAAACGGGCGACGCTGTACTCGATCGTGGGAGCGGTGATCGTCGGAGCGGCCGCTGCGCCGGCGCCCATGTGGTTGGTTCCGGCGATCGGCTCGGTGTCGCCGAGGTAGAGGTGGCGACCAGGCCAGGCGTTGGCTTCTCGGAGGGCCACACGTGCTGAGCGGTCGGTGCGACCGGCAGTCGCCTCACCGGCGGCGTTTCTCGACGACGTGAAGGTCGTGGGTGGCGGATCGTTCGACCGACGTCGGTGCCCGCGGCCCATCTCGTGGCGACCGCCTCGTATCCGAGCTCGCTCGCCGCTGTCATGGCGAGCGCGGGGCGGTCACGTGGATGGAGCCTTGTCAAGCGGAGTTGGCTGCGCGGGTCGCGATCTCACGGGCTTTCTCACCGGTTGTCGGTGAGGTAGTGGTCGCGGCGCGGCGTGATCCTGGGCGAAAGAGACAGACCGGTGCTTTGGGAAGGCTCGAGAGCGAAGGCGTGACATTGACCACGAACCACCCAAACCAGTGGGGCGCATCCAGACCTACCGGCGGGGCACTCGCCATCCCAGTGCAGCCGGGGCGGGCGCTCGATGCCTTTCATCACCCTTACGCCTACGCCAGCCTTGCACAGCATCCTACTCCCGGCCGAGTCGCTCGCCGTTTGTGAGCGCAGGCCGCAGGCAGCCCGCAAGATCGCGCTAGCGACCAACGATGTTGAGTGCCTGTGCGACTTCTACCGGCAACTTGGGGCGACGGCCTCGCCGCCTTGCACAGACCCCGACACCGGTCTTCGCAGCTGCGTGCTGGATTTCTGCGGCGTCCGCTTGGAGTTGTTCGAGCGGCCGGGCAGCCGCGAAGGTGCGGCAGGCGACGGGCGGTCGTCGGGGCTTGTGCACATCGGCTTTGCGCTCGGATCCGCCGACGCCGTCGACGAACTCACTCGCGTCATCGCTGCGGCCGGCCACCGGGTGCTCGAGCCGCCGCACCGCACCGGCGAGCTGGGCCGCTATGAGAGCGTTGTCCTCGACCCCGACGGCAACCGACTCAAGCTCACCGTCTGAGCGTCCCGGCGATGCCTGGAGCGCAGCCGGCGCCGCTCTAGAATCGCGTCGTGGGAGTGCATCTAGCTCCGCTCGTGGAGCGCGAGCGCGAGCTCGAAACGGTGGAGCGGTTGCTCGCCGGTGCTGGCGCGGGCTCGGGCGGGGCTGTGGTCTTCGAAGGGCCGGCGGGGATCGGCAAGTCGAGTCTGCTCGCGGCTGCTCGGACGGCGGCAGCGGACGAGCTACGCGTTCTCTTGGCGCGGGGCGGCGAGCTGGAGCGCGAGTTGCCGTTCGGAATCGTCCGGCAGCTGCTGGAACCGGTGGTGGTGGGCTGCGACGCGGAGGAGCGTGAAGCCCTGCTGGCTGGGGCGGCGGCGCTGGCAAAGCCTGTCCTCTTTGCGGCCGATCCGGAAGCCGGCGTCGAGCCGTCCTTTTCCGCTTTGCACGGGCTCTACTGGCTCACGATCAATCTGGCCGACGCACGACCGTTGCTGGTGGCCGTGGACGACGCGCACTGGGCGGATGTCGCTTCGTTGAGCTGGCTGATCTATCTCGCCCGCCGGCTGGCGGGCGTGCCGCTGGCGCTCGTGCTGGCGACTAGGCCGGCCGAGCCCGGCCCTGTGCAGGAGTTGCTCGACGAGCTGCTCGTCATCCCGGAGGTCGCCGTCCTTCAGCCGGGCGGGCTGAGCGAGCAGGCGATCACCATGCTCGCGGTACAGCTGCTGGCCGCTGAGCCCGATCCGAGCTTCGTCACCGCTTGCCAGCGGGCGACTGGCGGCAACCCGTTCTTGCTCCTGGAGCTCTTCGGCACTCAGCCAGTCACCGTGAACGTCGCGGACGCGACCTTGCCGCTGCGCTGGCCCTTGGCGTGGAAGATGTCCCGTCTTCCCGGGTAGTGCGAGCCAGCAAAGCCGTCCGGCACCGCAAACGAGGCCGCGACGCCACCGCTGGCGGTGGCCCCCGCCACTGCCAGCGTTTCGGCTCCGAAGGTGATGGTGACCGCTTCGGAGGCAGCGAAGCTGCGGCAGCTCAGGGTGATTCTGGAGCCCGCTGGTCCAGCCGTTGGCGAGACGGCGCAGGTGGCCGTGGCGCTCCGGGTGACCTTGGTAATCACCCAGATGCCGCAGGTGCCCTGCCTGATGGGCTGGGTGACCGTGACGGTCGCGATCAGCCCTTGACCGGGCCCGGTCACGCTGAAGGTGAGTGGGTCGACCTGACGCACGACCGGCTGCGCCACGTGCAGGACCTGCTGGGCGTACAGGGTCACCAGCCTGTCCGGACCGCACCGCCAGGGCTGGTGTCCGTTGTCTACCGCGTCTTGGAGCTCGCGAGCCTGCTGCCAGGTGCGGATGTCCCAGATTCCCGGGAACGGCGTGGCGGGAACCCGCGGCGGGGTTGATCGTGCCGTCGGGTCGGGCGAGCGAGGGGACGGTTGCGACCCTGGAGGCGTGGTCGCTGCCGTCAGGGGGCGAGTGGTCGGGGAGGCTGCCGGGGTGCTTACCGGCGCCGGGTGGGTGCTGGAACGGCTCATGCAGCCGACCAGAAGCAGCGCGGCCATGGCCAACAGGGCGAAGATGATCCGAACTAGCCGCATGGCGACCTACCTTTCTTGCGAGTGGGCGGCAAGGGTGCACGCTGCCGAGCATGGTCGGTGCTGGTCACGGCACGACTAACGACCGGCATCGCTCCAACGGCTGATCGAACTCGGTCCGGTCACAAAGAGCCGACCACCTAATCACGCCGGTGTTCCGGTCGATGCCCAGCTCGTCGGCGACCTGGGTGAGCGGCCACGCCTTCTGGGTCACCCGGTCAACCAGATAGGCGCGCAGGCTGGCGAAGCCCAGCTGGGCGGCGCGCTGGGTGAGGCGCTGGTCGGTGGCGCGGCGGCGCTGGCGGGCGCTGCGGATCGGCTGCGGCGATCGTTGAATGCCGGCCTGGCCGACCAGGCGGCGGACCACATCGATCGTGGTCCCAAGCTTGCCAGCGACAGGTGTTGACAGGCGTCAGATCTCACCACGGCGCTGATGGGTCGGCGTCCTGATTGGAGCCACGCGAGGAACCTGCACGGTGGCTGCGGCGACACGAAGTTTGACCAGATCCCAGAAAGGCCATCAGCACGCTTCACGGCGGAGATCGATCTGTTGCCGAGGACCGGCGCGATCGTTAGTAGGATGGGGATCCGATCCTGATTGGAGTCGTTCCAGTGACGGTGGGTGCGTGTCGGAGGGCGAATAACCCGAGGACTTACCGCGAATGTGTCGAGGCGCCGGGCGTCGTGGGGGTTCGAGCCTGGCGGCCAGGCCGCACGATCCGGCGGCGTTGGCTCGGGCGGCGGCGACGTGGCTCCGCGCTCGCCGATCGCGGGCGGGCGCGCATGCTCCAGGTTCTCCCGTCTAGTTCGTCCCACAGCGTCATCGGCGGATACCTCCTCATAAGCAGGAGCGTTCTGGCCGGCAGCTGATACAAGACGGCGATGCTGAGCTTGCTCAGGATGACGGGTCGGGTCGGGCAGCCTGTGCCGGCGGTCACAGCCGGCAAGTGAGGTTCCGTAAGCCAAGCAAGCCTTGGGGTTGTCCCGCGACACGGGTCAACTCCACTTCCCCTGATGCGGCGGACCGTTGTTGGTCCAGGGCAGCAGCGCGACCTGGAGCGGTCACGACATGACGAGGGGGGAGCGTCGCGGCCGGCGCGAAGCGACCTCAACCGGGCCGCGATCAACACTCCCAACGAGCACGGCGTTCCGCGCAGGGCGTGCCTGCGCAACCGGCTGGTTGGTTGTGGTGGTCGCGGTTGGGCTGGCAGCCAGCAGGCGCGTAAGGTACGAGCTCCACGACCAGCAGTCTGTCCGTGCCGCCGCCGACAGCCCAGGCCGATCGGTTGCCTCGCGTAAGACCCCGGCCAGCGCGAGCACCTCGCTTGTCGGCATCAGCTCCCCAACCTGGCTGCGGCAGTCGTCGAGCTCGCGGCGGTGCTGGTCGCTGGTGTGGGGTGCGGCGGCCACGACGGCCAACAGCTCGGTGATCCGAGCGACCGCCTGACTGGACAGCCATACGTTCATCTTGTTCTCCTGCCACTACGGGAGCGGGACGCTCGGTGGGCATGTTGCATCTGGCGATCAGCACCCTTGGTGCCCTCCACTTGGAGGCTGGAAGGCCTCACATGGCATTCACGATCGGCCTTGTTGAGCCGTTCTCGTGGCCCTCAGAGTGGAACCAGCTGCACGAGGTACTCGTCGGTGACGCCTTCCGCGCAGCTGCGACAGTGCCTGCGACCGTGCCCCACGCCGCGGTGCCCAGGGTGGCAAGTGCGGCGATCACCAGGGCGAGGCCGCGGGAGCGTTGATCCGGATCTCGGGTTCGGCGTCCGATCCGTTCATCAGCCTCCCTAACTGACGCAGAACGGTAGGCCGCAGCGGCCGGGGTGGCAGCCACCCTGGGCCGAGGTGCCCCATCAGCATGGATCCTGGGCGCGCGAAGGTCTGTGCCACCCATCACGGCCGCAGCGTGTCGGCGGTCACAACCAGATGCGGCCTCTGAGGTGATGCGGCACTGCAAGCCCCAAGGCGGGCACCGTCGCAGGTGGTCGGCATGTTGGCGGCTGTGGCGGCAATGTCGCAAGGGCTGGGAGCCGGCCGAGGGCCTGTGTGAAGTCCGAGGGCGCTGTCCGAGGGCGCTGTTGCATTGCGGCAAGCCAGTGCATGCTGAAGCCGCGACGCGACTCCGAGCTCAGCTCGCCAAGGCCAGCTCGTCGAACGCGACGGCCACCCGCCGGTTCGCCAGCTCCCCGACCGCCAGCTCGTAATGGCCGCGCCGAACGTTCTGGACGAAGGCATGGCCGCCAATGATCACCCTGGCGGAACGGTCCTGCTTGAGCCCGCGCATCGGCCGCAGCCGCGACTTCAGCCGGCCGTGGTCGCATTCGACGCCGTTGTTGGCAGTTGGCATAGCGGTCGGTGCGATGCCAGGCTGCTGGCGGCAGGTCCTCGAGCACGATCGGATAGGTCGCGGCCCGGTCGGTGACCACCTCAGCGGGTGCCACCTTCGTCGTGCCGATGGCCTGCTCGAAGAACCGGGGGGCCGCCTTGGCGATCCTCCGCGCGGACACGAACACGTCGATGACCTGGCCTGCCTGGTCGACCACACGGTAGACGTAGCGCCACTGGCCGGCGACCTTGACGTAGGTCTCGTCCACGAACCATCGCTCCCCGACGATGTGGCGGCATGGCTTGGCGGCATCGGCCAGCAGCGGCGTGACCGCAGCACCCACCGGTAGACGGAGACGTGGTCAACCTCGACGCCGCGCTCGTTGAGCAGTTCCTCGACGTCGCGGTAGGACAGGCCGAAGCGCAGGTGCCAGCGGACGGCGAGGATGATCACGTCGGGCGGGAAGCGGAAGCCGGCGAAGGCGGAGCGGGAGGGGAGCGGGGCGGGGGCGGCGGGTTCTCATGCCGACCGTCTCGCTGCTCGAAGGCGGTCACCGCGAATGCAACAGCGCCCCCTGCGCTCCCTCCTACCATGCGATCCGATCGGCAACTGGTGGCAACCGGTGGCAACGGTTTTGGCTTTTTTCCGCCATTTGCGAGGCCCGACCATTTGCCACCGGTTGCCACTGATTGCGCCCGCTAGGCTCCCTAAACGCGCCATCCTCGCGGCTCGAAAGCCCTGAAAGCCCTGATAGAAGATGCGTTCGGAGGCGTCTGGGCTTGCGCGACGGAGTCTTGACCCGCCCTCTATAGAAAGGTGGTCGATGCGCCGCTGTGGTCTTTGAGTCCACGCGGTAGCGGTGGATCGTGGATGTACCGTCGGTGCCTGGGCTCCGGTCCCCCGTAGCGGCGAGAAGGAGGGAAAGGCGATGACGCAGCACCGGACTGGAACGCGTGAGGAGTGGCTTGCGGCGCGGCTCGAGCTCCTCGAGGCCGAGAAGGAGCTGACCCGCCGCGGCGACGAGCTGGCGCGGCGGCGGCAGCAGCTCCCTTGGGTCCGGATCGAGAAGGACTACCGCTTCGACATCGACGAAGGCAGCCTCGCCATGCTGGCAGACCTGTTCCGAGGTCGCTCCCAGCTGCTCGTCTACCACTTCATGTTCGGGCCGGAGTACACGGCGGGCTGCCCGGCCTGCTCGGCGATCGCGGACGGCTTCAACGGCTTCGTCGTCCACCTCGAGAATCACGACGTCGCGATGACCGCCGTCTCGCGCGCGCCGCTGGACAAGCTCCAGGCCTACAAGCAGCGGATGGGATGGACCTTCCCCTGGGCATCCTCGCTCAGCAGCGACTTCAACTACGACTTCAACGCCTCGTACACCGAGGAGCAGCAGCGCGCGGGAACCGTCGAATACAACTACAGGTCAATGGACGTGACGCCGGTGCTGGAAGCCGGCGGCGAAGGCCCTGTCGCCGAGTTCGCGGCGATGGTCGGAACCGACGCGGCGACCTATACGCGGGAGGCGCCGGGGATGAGCGCGTTCGCGCTCGAGGACGGCGCCGTCTACCACACCTACTCTGCCTACGCCCGAGGCGTGGACGCCCTCTGGGGCATGTACCAATGGCTCGACCGGGCGCCAAGGGGACGCAACGAGACCGGGCCGTGGTTTCGCCGCCACGACGAGTACGACAAGGGCTAGACGTTTCGCGGGCCGCGTCGGGGTCTGGACGACGGCCGTCAGAAGCCGTTGAGCGGCAGCGATCTCATTCGGTGGAGAACCGCTCGAGCACCGGAGCAAGCCACCGGAGCCAGGACATCGCTCCTAGCTGTCGAGACGAACCTCGACTCGGCCGTCGATCTCGACGAGCGCGTAGTGCCCGGCAGACGCTGGCCCGGGATTGATGATTCGGGCGGCGGCGATGGTGTCGGTGCCGCGGGATTCGTGGATGTGGCCGCAGAGCACGAGGTCTGGTTGTTCTCGCTCGATGAAGGTCCGGATGACGGTGCTGCCGACGTGCTCGCCGCTCGCGAGTCGGTCGCAGGCGGTCCCCATCGGCGGCGCGTGTGGGCAAAAGATCTTGTGCCGGCAGTGCTTGACGTCGTTGAAGCCAGCTTCGATTCGCCGCTGGATCTCGTCGTCGTCGAGCTCGTAGGGGTGCGGAGCGGTGATCTGGGTGCGGCCGAGACGCCGAAGATGCCGACGTCGAACACGATGCCGCGCCCGTTGAGGCTGACGCCGAGTTCGGCGAGGCGGGCCTCGATCGCTGGGGAGTCCATGTTGCCGGCGAGCGCGAGTAGCCGCGGTGTGAGCGGGCGCCAGTGCTCGATCGCGCGCATGGCATCTTCGGCGGTGCCTGCGGTGGTGACGTCGCCGCCGACGATGAGCAGGTCGATGGGGCCGATCTCAGTCAGAGTGTCCGTGATGCTTTGTCATGTGGGTACCCGGTGGAGCCAACGGCCCAGGCAGATGAGCGTGGCGGCGGCCCGGCAGACGTCCCGAATGCGAGAGAGCAGGCCTTGTCAGCAGCGCAGCGACCAGGCGCCTGCAAGGGTGGCCGATCAACGAGGTGCTCGATCAGCGCGCGCAGCCTGGCCCGGCAACGGTTGTAACCCTGCTGCGTTCGGTGAGCCTGTGGGGCGCGGAAACTCGAATTCGCGTCGTGACCAGGCGCTCCATCGACTTCTGATCAGGGAGGAACACGCGAGAAACAGATCAGGGACACCTGGACGATGGCTGCTGCTACTCCCGATCTGTCACTGATCTGTTCCCGCGTTCGGCAGGATTTCGAACCCGCGCACCTGTGACCGGCGACCTTTCGGACACAAACCCTACAGCGCCAGCGGTGTGGTGAACTCCGGCAGGCCCCAGGGGTCCAGTCGGCCACCGACTCGAGCCCATGGGCTGCCTGCCATATGGTGCGGAACTCGGGTCGGACGGCGGCCGGATTTCCCTCCACTTTCCCTCCGCCCGACGCTCGGCCGCGCGGGACAGGGCGGCGCGGGCGGGGACGCCGAGAGACGGGCGAAGCTGTGGACAGGCCGTTTGTGCAGCTCACGGCCGATGACCGGGGCCAGGTGGGGATGGGAGGTGACCCTCGGGGAGCCGGTGGTGCGGCCTGTAAAATCGCCGGCTAGCGCCTACCCAGGTTCGAATCCTGGTCCTGCCACATAGCTGAGCTGCGGAAACGCGGTCTGTGGGCGCCCTGGTGCGCCCGCTGGCCGGGGCAGGTTTACCTCCGTTTTCCCTCCCAGGACGCGGCGCGAACGCGCGCCGCGCCGGGACCGTGACCAGGGCGGCTAGTCGCAGCCCGATGTGGGGCGATCGGCGGGTGTGGACCTGGGACCGCCGGCAGTGACCCGAGCGCATTCGCAGGAGATCGCAGGCGTCGGCAGCCGTGGGCTGCAGGGAGGTGTTCGTGCGGCTCGCCGGCTGGGTGCTCGTGCGCAAGATTGCCGGGCAGGTCATGTCGATGCCGCCGGGCCTTGTGGGCTCGCGGATGATGTCAGGAGCGACGGTGGAGCCCGCCGGCTGGCTCGGGCCCGATGCGGCCGGTGCTGGCTGGACCGGCTCCGCATGGCTTGAGGGACGCGATGCGGCGGACCCGACTGCGCCGAGGGACCGCTTGAGGTTCCTGAGGTTTCCCGTAGCAGGATCTATGGCGGTGGCGGGACGACATCGTCGTCGTTGACGGCGAGTTCGGGGAGTCGACAGGCGCAGACCGCCTCGCGGAGGGTCATGCCGAATTCATCAGCGAGGTCGGCTCGGTGTCATCCTGCTCTTGGTGGCGTTGCTGCTCGGTGATCTCGCCGGCACGGCCGCGCGGATCGTGGACGGCTTCTTCATCCCGGCGGCCCAGCGCTTGTTCAGCCTGCCTCGGCCACCAGCCGCAGTTCGTCGCGGAGCGCGGCCAGCGTGTCGGCCGCCTCGGCGCGAACCTGCTCCCACGCCGCCGCCCAGTCCGCCGGCGGCCACGCCAGCCCCAGCGCCGCCGCCTTCCGGACGAGCTCCTCGTGGCCGCCTGGATGCTGCAGCAAGCTGCGGATGCGCTGCAGGCGCCCCAACCTGCTCAATGCCTGGTTAGCCCGTTCGAGGCTGTCCGGGTCGGCGATCTTAGCCTTCAGGCAGGCCCGCAGCCGAGCCACGCTCTGATCCTTCACGGGAAGCTTTGCGCCCGCGTCGAGGCCCGGCCGCACCTGGTCGTCGTCAACCCGCAGGCTACCCAGCACCACCGCCAGCTCCGACAGCCGCTGGGCGAACTCCGAGCGGCTGGTGCACGGCAACGCCAGCCCGGTGATCGAGGTCCCACTCTCCAGTCGCAGCAGGGGCTTGTTGACCACCGCCAGCCGCCACCATGCGCCCAGGCCGTCCAGGACCTCGGCCAGGGCACGCGGATGCGCAGCTACGGGCGCCGCCACCTGCAGCCCAACGACCCGCTGCCAGCACCGGTGACCACCGGCGTGGCAGCCGGCAGGCTGCTGGATCTCCTCCCGGCCCAGGTTGCACATGGCGCTGTCGAGCTGCCGTCTCACCCCGCCCATGCTTCCTAGCCCGCTCACCTGGGGGTGGGAGAACTGCGAGCACACCACCGCGGCGTCTGGCATCTGGCAGCCAGCGCACAGCGGCCGGGAGGTCGGCGCGACCCGACGCCACGCGGTCGTCCCGATCGCCGTCTGGTCCTTGCTGCTGGCGGCCAGGCAGAGCAGGTCCGGGCCCTCGGCCTGCTGGTGCGTGCAGGCCTTGCTCGCATCGATCAAGGTAAGCAGCTCGGCGACCTCGCCGGGGTTGGTGTCGCCGATCTTCCACGACACTGCCCGCTGGGTCAGCAGGGCTTGGCGGGCGAGCGGGTCGGCCAGGATCCGCGCCAGGCGGCTGACACTCCAGCGCACCAGGACCTCGCGCAGCGCTTCATCGGCATCCTGCCGGTCGTCCAGCCGCGGCAACAGCCTGGTCTCTGCGACGAAAGCGCTCACGATGGCGGACACGGTGACGACCTTCTCGCCGGTGGGGGTCTGCACGGGCAAGGAGGGCGCGAACGGCCACGCGGTGGCGTCTGTGGGCCGCGCGGTCGCATACGTGATCGTGAGCTCGCCGACCACCGTTGACTCCCTCCTCGCTGCCGATGCGGCCCGACATGGCGGATCGGCGGACTCTACTTGTCGAACTCATCGGTCACCGACTGCCGGATGGCGCCGCCATCCACCTTGGCTCGAGCAACGGGCGCGGTTGGCGTTGGGGGATCGAGGGGGGCTGCTGGTGGACCCGCGCGTGCTGGCGAGCCGAACCGAGGCTACCATGCGCTCAGACGAGACGGTCATCCCGACCGCGACAGCGGACCACGGGAGCAGGGCCCCCTCCCGTCCTCCCTTGTCCTGCTGTTTGAGGAGCTGTCCATGGTGCTCGCCTCGCCCTTCTCGACCGGTGGCGGCGGTGAGACCTTCGAGAAGCTCGCCGGTGCGTGCGCCTTGGTCGCGCTCCTCGCCCGGGAGGAGATTCCCGGGCTCGACCTGCCGGTCACCAAGGTCCGGTTCCAGCAGCGCTACGCCGTCACCTGCTCGACGACATCGTCATCGACGGGGCCAGCAGTGGAGTGCGCCGCACGCTGGAGATCCGGGTGCGCCATCGCCCGCGGCTGACCGCCTCCAACGCCAAGTTCGTCGAGCTCATGGCGGTCTTCTTGCGCACCATGCGGGAGAACCCGGCCGCGATCCTCAACGGCACCAGGCGGATAGGGCTCCTGCTGGACCCCGGCACCCCGGGCTGGGAGTCGCTGGCCGAGCTGACCAAGCTTGCCTGGGCGCACAGCGATGCCGCCGGGTCACCCCGGCCAGGTGGACCCGCCTGGTGTCCAGTTCGATAAAGAACAGCACGTACAGCCGCCGGAGCCACACGGTGTCGACAGTGAAGAAGTCGCACGCCACGATCCCAGCGGCCTGCTGGCGCAGGAACGCCGGCCAAGAGCTGCTCGCCCGCCCGGGTGCGGGGTCGAGCCCGTGACGCCGAAGCGTCGAACGGATCGCGGTCGCTGACACGCACATGCCAAGCCGCTGGAGCTCTCCCCTGATGCGCTGATAGCCCCACCGAGGATTCTCCCCGGCCAGGCGGACGATCAGTAGTTGGATCTCCTGGTCCAGCGGCGGCCGGCCGATCTGGCGGTGCGGGTACGTCCACGCGCCGGCGAGCAGCCGCCGGTGCCACCGCAGTAGGGTGTCGGGCTTGACGAAGAAGCACGACCAGCGGGTTCGGGGCAGGACGCGGCTGACCGCGGCGAGCAGGGCCCGATCAGTTGGCTCCAGCCTGGGACGTGGGGTTTGGCGACGGGGGACGGCAAGTTGGTGGCGCAGGTCCAGGATCTCCAGGTCCTTGGCGGCGTCGCCGCGAACAAGCAGTACGAGCACTTGAATCGAGCGGCACAGCGTGAGGTAGGCGAGTTTCGACAGCACCAGGTGACCTTTGCGGTGGGGAGCCGAAGCGTCACAGTACCGAGCCGAGCTTCGGCGCGAGCCCGCAGCTCACGGCCACATACGAGTTTGCGCACCCAACAACCACCCCGCCCTGCAGCGGTTCCAGCGGCGCGCCCGACGGGCGCTGATCGGGTACACCGCGCTCACCATCCTCGCCTACTTCGCGCTGGCCCAAGGTCACCTCGACGCCTTCGGCCTGGCGGACAAGGGCAATCGAGGGACTGCTGATCGGGCTGCTGGTGATCGAAGGACGGCGTGCCCGCGCCTGAGCCCAACACAGAACGGGGAGGGGCTCGGCGCCTCCCCGTTCGTTGCTTGCAGTTCGGGCACACGAGGTGCCCTGCAATGAGCTGGCACGAGGAATCGTCAAACCGCTACGGCGCCACGGTCTCGCCGCCCCACTCCTCCGGGGCGACGTCGGTGAGCGTCTGGGTGAAGGTCCACTGGTGGCCGAACGGATCCTCCACGTTGTACTGACGCTCGCCGTACTCGAAGTCGGTGGGCTCCATGAGGATCCGGGCGCCGTGCGCGCGGGCCCGCTCGCAGTGGGCGCGGGTGTCGTCCACCCGCACCGTGACCGAGTGGGTGACCTCCCCTTGGCGCGGGGGGCGGCGGTCGCCGCGCACGTCGGCGACGATCAGCGCGCCGTCATCGAAGCGGAGTTGCGAGCGGTGGTTCTCCCCGATGCGCAGCCGCTCCGTGAAGCCAAACGCCTCGGTGAGCCAGGCGACCGCTTGTCGGACGTCGGGGTAGGTGAGCACCGGGATGACGGTCGCGTCAGGGACGGAACGGTTCCTCTTCATACGCCTCTCTCTCGCGTGGTTCGGGCTGGAGGCCAAGCGGGCAGCGGCTTGCCGATCGCGGTGGGGACCCAAGCGGGCCAGCTCGTCCAGGCTCATCGCAAGCTCGCTCCGCCAGCCTCGTCCGGGGCGTTCAGCGAAGCTGGAGTCCGCGCTCTGGGCGGGGTCGTCGAGCGGATGCGGCACTGGCTCGCACGCGCAACGGGCGCGCCCGCTGGCTGCGCGGCACCAAGGATGCTCGGATTGCCCAAGCTTGCCTAGGTGTTGGGTCGAAGCGTGAGGGCTGTGACGCCGTTCTGGTAGGTCTTCGCGTTGACAAGCCGCAGGTTGTGCCGGTCGTTGATGTTCTTGAACAAGGGCTTCCCCTGTCCCAGGATCACCGGGTGAAGCCACAGCACATACTGGTCGATGAGGCCCAGCGCCGTAAACTGCTGCACCAGGCTGGCGCTGCCCATGATGACCAGCTTCTCGGGTGCCTGCTGCTTCATGTGCTTGATGTCGTCTGGGACGATTTCCTTGACGATCGTGGCGTTGTCGTAGCTGCCCCATTCAGCTTTCTCAAGCGTCCGTGAGAACACGAACTTCGGGGTGTGGTTCATCTGGTCAGCACCGGGAGCCTCAGCTTCGGTGACATTTGGCCAATGTGCGGCCATGATCTGGTAGGTCGTCCGACCGATAAGGATGGCTTGCATCGAGCTCATGACTTCGGCGCCCATGTCCTGGCCCATCGCCGGGTCGAAGTTGTCTAGGACCCAGCTCATGTCTTCATTGTCGCCCACCATGAGGTTGTCGATGGTGACGAAGGTGGATGCGACGATGTCTCCCATGTGATGTGACCTTCCCTTCTTCATTTCACCCGCATGTCTGGCGGGATTGGGGACGGGATGGGATCCACGGCACGGCGCTTGCCGCCGGCTCGCTATTGGAGGAGCTCGGGCACAACCCCGCCCGCCAGGGCTCACAAGCGACGACGATCCGGTGATGCACGCGAGTGGCTGCTTGGTCTGGCGGTGTCATGCGGCAGCCTCGACGAACACCGGCGTCGCCGACAGCGGGACTCGAAGGCGGCCGTTGCGGAGCTGTGCGGGGACGGGAGCGCCGAACACATCGAGCGCGACGGCACCCGGGGATGGCCAGTCCAGGCTGTAGGGGGTGGGCGGTTGGTCTTCGGCGTCGAAGCCGTCGTGGCGCTGCCAGGCGACCAGCAGCGGCCCGCGGCCGGCGCGGCTGACCTGGAACACGTAGGTGTCGGGCTGCTGGGGGGTGTGGAGGCGGCGGACCTGGGTGAGCCCGTCGAGCTGGCGGGCAAGCAGGGCAAGGGTGTCGGCGGCGGGGGTGGGGTGGGCGAGCGTGGCGCCCTGGTAGTCCAGGAGCTTGAACTTGCCGAACAGCAGGTCCATCACGTGGTAGGGGCTCACCGTGCCGGGCGCCTCCTGGGCGAGCTGGAAGCACACGGTGCGGCGCACGCCGGCCGCCAGCGCCAGCAGGTTGCGCACCACCAGGTCGCGGCAGTTGCCGCGATCGCGTTTGGCCGCAAGCTGTGGCGGGCAGCCGCCCATGAACATCTGCAATGCTGGCGGCAGGCTGTTGATGCGCTGGTAGAGCGCGAGCATGGCCGGCTCGTCAGGACCCTGCGGCGCCTCGAAGCTCAGCTTGGACAGCACGCCGGGTTCGGCGGTGACCAGCGCGCGAAGGGTTGGCAGCACGTCGGTGAGGTGTGGCCAGACCTCAGAGAAGGCGAGCGGCAGTGGCCCGTTGTATTCGCCGGCGACGACTGGGCGCTGGTAGCCGAACCTTGCCATCCACGCGCGGCAGGCCTGGATGGTGGCGGGAATGGTGTAGAGGTCGCCGTAGAGGTGCACGTCGAAGACGTCGAAGCGGTCGGCGCCGTCGCGCAGCAGGTGCTCGAAGAACGCCACCGCCTGGGGGTCGGCCCCGGCGACGGCGGCCTGCCTGATGGCGTTGGGCGGGGCGCCGCCGAGGATGACTAGGGCGGTGGGGTCGGCCTGTTTGACCACGTGCCAAAAGGTGTCCAGCTGGGTCAGATACTCGGCGGCGGTCCCCGACCACAGCAGCGGCGTGCACGGCTCGTTCTCGCACTGCCACAAGCGGACCCGCGGCGCGCAGTGGCGGACCAGTTCGCTGACGAAGCGGCGGTACTGGTCGGGGTCGTTGGCTGGTGAGGGCGGCAGGAACCATCTGGTCGCCGGGCGCCTAGTGGCCCAGGTGGAGCTGGAGCAGACCTGGATCCAGGCCTCGTCGTCGTCGCTGAGCTGGTCGAGGAAGGCGTCGACCACCCGCCAGACGAAGCGGCCGGGCTCAGGCTCGACCTGCGACCAGTACAGGCTGATGCGGACGGTGCGGGCGCCCAGCTGCCGCACCTGGGGCAGGAAGACCTCCGGCGCGCCGAGCAGTCCGAAGGTGACTCCACGCGCGACGCCCAAGCGGATCTCGCTCAACGTCGGTGTGGGTGGATAGGGATAGTCAGTCATGGTCGAGAGGGCCTGCCTGAACAGTGTTCAGTCCGGGGTGGAGTCTCACCTGAACACTGTTGAGTTGTCAATCCGCGTCCGGGTAGGATGCAGCCCCGATGGCCCTTGACCGCGACCGCATCGTCCAGACCGCCCTGCGCCTGCTTGACGAGGTCGGCCTGGAAGCGCTGTCGCTGCGTCGGCTGGCCAGCGACCTCGACGTCCACGCCTCGGCGCTGTACTGGCACTTCCGCAACAAGCAGGAACTGCTGGATGAGATGGCCCGGGCGGTAGCCGCAACCACCCCCACCGAGCAGAAGACAACAACCGGAGCGCTCGCCTGGGATGCCTGGCTGCGGTCAACGGCATACGCCTGGCGGCAGGCGATGCTGTCGCATCGCGACGGCGCGCTGCTGCTGACCGCGGCCCGACCGGCCAACGACCAGGTGGCCATCCTGGAGCGACTGCTGGAGGCGCTAGTGGCGGCGGGCTTTTCGCCCGTCGATGCCATGCGTGGCTTCTTCACCATCACCAACTACGTACTGGGCGCCGTGCTCGAGCAGCAACGCGGCCCACGTGACGACGCGGAAGAAGTCCACGGCGCGGTCGGGTTGGGTCCGACCCTGTCCGCCGCCAGGGAGACCGTGCTGGACCGGGATGCGATGTTCGAGCACGGGCTGAGGCTGATCCTGGACGGCATGCGCGCCCAACTCCGATGAGCACGACTTCGGGCTGCGCTGAAGGACGGCGGCCGCTTCGTCGTCCTCGACGGCCGGCCTGGGCCGCTTGGTGGCCGGGCCGGATGCATCGCACGCAGGCGAGCGCGCCAGGCTTGACGTTGCCCCAAGGGAAGGGTTGGAGCATGTGTGGCATGAACCGCTCCACGGTGCAGGACACGCGCGCGAGCCGGCACCGTGCATGACGGAAGGGGAATTGCATGCCACACGAAACGCTTTCCACGCCGACGGGCGATCCCGGCCGGGGCCCGGGTAGCGCACTGGCGGCCGTCACGGAGCACCTACGCGCACAGGCAACCACCTACTGCGGGTCCAGCGGGGTTCCCGGGTACCTTGCCGGCGTCTACCACGACGGAGCGCACACCGTCGTGGCCCACGGCGTGGCGAACGCCGCTACCGGGGCGCCGATGCGCGAGGACACCGGCTTCCTGTTCGGGTCTATCACGAAGGTGATGACCAGCACCCTGCTTCTCCAGCAGGTCGAGCGGGGCACCGTCGCCCTGGACGAGCGGGTCATCAGGTACCTGCCCGGGTTCGCGCTGACGACGCCCTCGGTCGCCGAGGAGATCAGGGTACGGAATCTCCTGACGCACACCAACGGGATCGACGCGGATCTGTTCTTCCCTGACGTGAGGGGGCGCACTGCCCTGAAGGTCTTCGTCGAGGAGCTCGGCCAGCACTGCGGGGCCCTCTTCGAGCCGGACGCCTACGTCAGCTACTCCAACGGCGGGATGATCGTGGCGGGACGCCTGCTGGAGGTGCTAGCGGGCGTGCCGTACCACGACCTCCTCGAGCGGGAGGTGTACGCGACGGTCGGCATGGACGGCGCGTGCACCTCCGCCGAGGAGGCCATCCTGCGCAGCACCGCCGTGGGCCACTTCCCCGATCCGGCCACTGGGGGCGCCCGGCGTACCAACATGTTCATGCTGCCGGACTCGTGGGCGCCGGCCGGCGCTACGCCGATCGGCACCATCCAGGACCTGCTCGCCTTCGGCCGCACCCACCTGGCCGGCGGCGTGTCGCCGTCCGGGCAGCGCGTCCTGTCAGCTGAGTCGACCGCGCGCATGCGGACCGTCGCGCGCGACATGGGGACGCCCAACGTCCCACCCATGGGGCTCGGCTGGCCTCTCATGCCCTTCGGCGGTACGACCCTGCTCACCCATTCGGGAGCGTCGCCAGGAGGCGTCGCGCTGCTGGCCGCGGTACCCGAACACGACCTCGTCTTCGCGGCCTTCGGGAACGATCCGCGGGCGATGGCGCTGCACGACCAGTTCCTGCTCTGGCTCCTTGGCCAGCACCTCGGCCTGGTCATCCCCGATCTGGTGTCGGATCCGCCCGCGGCCAGCGACCTCACCCCCTATGCCGGCACATACCGGTCAAATCAGCTCCGCGTCGACGTCAGCGTGGTGGACGGCCAGCTCGAAGAGCAGATGACCTACGAACCGCTCGACGGCGTGCAGGAGCGTATCTTCAACGGGTTCTCCGGTGGCACCTACCCGCTACCATCGCGCCGCTTCGTCCCCGCCGGCAAGGACCTCTTCGCGCCTGCCGGTGTACCGCCGCAGGCGTTCAACGGGTACTCGCGGCAGATGCTCGTCTCATACCACGGTTTCCGCGACGGGCGCCCGGACTACCGCTGCGCGGGTGGCCGCATGAGTCGCCGACAATGATCTCCCGGCGGCGAGCTGGTCGAAGGAGGACCGTACGCATGATCACCATCGGCCAGCTCGCCCGGTACGCCGGCGTGACCATCAAGGCTGTCCGCCACTACCACGCGCGTGGCCTGCTCCCCGAACCGCCGCGCGACTCGTCCGGGTACCGGCGCTACAGCGCCGAGGATGCCGTCAACCTCGTCAAGATCAGGACCCTCGCGGAAGCCGGCATTCCGCTGGCCCGCATCAAAGAGCTGCTCGCCGCCGATCCCGACCGGTTCGCCGCAGCGATCACCGACATCGACAATCGTCTGCAGGAACGGATGGCGGAGCTGGGGCGTACCCGGGAACGCATCGCCCGGCTGCGCGGCGGGGACCGGCTGTTCGTCTCCGCAGAGGTCGCCGACTTCCTCGACCAGCTACGCCGCCTCGGCGTGAGCCAGCGCACCGTGCAGATGGAGCGCGACCTGTGGATCGTGCTGCAGTCGGTATCGCCACAGCAAGCCGCCGCCTTGATCGCCGACAAGCGCGAGGCGATCAACGATCCCGAGTTCCAGGCCATCTACCTCGACCACGACGCGGCATTCGACTGGTCGCCGGAAGACCCACGTCTGTACGCGTTGGCTGACCGTACCCGACGCTGGCTCACCGAGCGGCACAGGTCCGGGGACGGCCGGCAGCCGGACCCGGTCATCGCGAAGCTGCTCGCCGGGTCGGCTGGCGCCTCCTCCCCAGCCTGGAAACGGCTCAGCGAGATCGCCAGCGAGCCGCCGGCCGACCCGTGACGAAACCTGAACTGTCCTCTGTGGACATCACGTGGGTGTGACGGCCACGGTGGCGGCAAGCGAACTCTTCCGGACGTGTGGGTGCCAGAAAGTCGGTCGTGGCCACTGAGCTGCGGATTCGTCGACGAGGCAGTCGCGCCACGATGATGGGCGAATGACCCTCCGACTGCTCGTGGGGTGCGGAAATTCGTTCATGCAGCTCGCCGGTACTCATGCAGGAGCCCACCAAGCAGGTCACGCCGCTGGACCCCACCCCGACGGAGTTCGTCAACGGCATCAGGATCGGCAGGTGGAGCCGGTGGCTCAAGCCTGAGCGCCCGATGTGGCCGATGCTGGTTGTAATGCTTGATGTAGACGCGCAGAACCTGCTCCAGATGGCGGCGTCCCACGATCAGCAGCCAGTCCAGGCACTCAGCGCGCACCGTGCCGACCCAGCGCTCCGCGAAGGCGTTCGCGTTGGGCGCCTGGACCGGAGTCAGCACGATCTCGGCGCCCTCGGCGCGGAAGACGTCGTCGAAGCCACGACAGAACTTTGCGTCCCGATCCCGCAGGACATACCGAACATGTCGCCCCTGCTCGCCGAGTACCAGCAGCAGGTTGCGTGCCTGCGTGTGACACGAACGTGAAGGAGGGCTTCGATGTAGACGAAGACCACTCTGGAGCGGTGCTGCCCAAGAGATGGGGGATAGCCCCCCGCGGTCGCCCATGCAGGGGGAGGCCGCAAACCACCGCAAGCTGCGTCGGTCAAGCGCCGCTCGTGGTGAGCGTTGCGGAAAAGGCGCGCCGTGAGCCCCGGGTTCCGCAGCTCGGGTCGCGCATAGTCCACGAATCTGGGCAGTGACCTGCGGAGATGGGCGATGGCACGCGCAGGCGGCGTGTATCTAGGCGCGAGCGTTCGCGCTGGTCAGGAGCCTGGGGCCGGCGGGGTGAG
>JBKPDO010000120.1:0-6409 GCA_046727955.1 bacterium
CGCCGGGGCAGTCGGGGCACAGGCGCCCGAGGCGCCCCGGGCCGAGCACGCCACGGGCCACGTCGACGACGGCGCCGGCCGCCAGCCCCACACCCCCGCCTTCGAGGTGCAGTACCTGCTGGCGTCCAGCGAGCAGGACGCCGACGAGCTCAAGCGCTACCTGGCCACCATCGGCGACAGCATCGTGGTCGCCCGCAGCGACGGCCTGTACCGGGTCCACGTCCACACCGATCACGCCGGCGCCGCCATCGAGGAGGCCATCCGGCGCGGACCGACCTCCCAGATCCAGGTCGCCTACCTCCGCGAGCACGCGCCGGACTGAGCCGGCGTCAGGGACGGCCGCCGGGGCGGTCCTCATCGCTCGTCTCCGTCCGGGGCGCTCGTCATCATCAGGGTATTTCCGCTTGCCGCCCGGCGTAATCACTTGCCGGGGAGCGACTTGACGAGCTGCAGAACCGTCAGCGGGCGTTCACGGTGTCGGCGAGGGCCTTGACGATCAGGTAGGTCGAGGTCGCCCCGGGGTCCTGGTGGTCCCTGGAGCGCTCGCCGAGGTAGCTCGCCCGGCCCTTTCGCGCCACCAGCGGGATGGTGGCCTTCATGCCCTCCTCGGCCGCCGCGGCGGCGCGGTCGAGCGCCTCCCCGAGCTGGGCGCCGTCGCCGATGGCCTGGTCCAGCGCCTCCAGGGCCGGATGCCAGGCGTCGAGCATGGTCTTGTCCTCCAGCTGCGCTTTGCCGCGCGACACCACGCTGTCGTAGCCGGCCCGCAGGGCGGCCGCCAGCTCACTGTCCTGGGCCTCGTCCGCCGCCCCGAGCTGCTTGCCCACGCCCATGTAGAACGACCCGTAGAGGGGCCCCGCCGCGCCGCCGACCTTGCCGATCAGCGCCATGCCGACGGTTCGGAACAGGCTCGTGAAGTCGGTGTCCTGCAGCGCCTCGACCCGCTCGAGGACCGCCCGGAAGCCTCTCACCATGTTGGTGCCGTGGTCCCCGTCCCCGATCGCGGCGTCGAGCCTGGTCAGCATCACGGCGTTGTCCTCGATCACCCCTGCCGTCCGCCGGATCCACCCCACCGCCTGTTCAGACGAGAACATCTCAACGAGCTCCTTGTTGCCCGGGTCGTCACCCGCATCCGGTGCTTGCCGACGGCACCCGGGCGGGCACCCGGGTGCCGTCGGGGTCCGGATTCAGTCGATCCACCCGCGGGTGCGCTCGATCGCCTTCTTCCACTGCGCATAGCCCGATTCCCGCTGGTCCTCCGACCACTGCGGGTCGAACACCCTGTCCACCTGCCAGTTCTCACGCATCTCGTCGAGGCTGGACCAGTACCCGGTCGCCAGCCCCGCGAGGTAGGCGGCGCCGAGCGCGGTGGTCTCCTGGACCTGCGGCCGGATCACCGGGATGCCCAGGATGTCGGCCTGCAGCTGCATCAGGAAGTTGTTCTTGACCGCGCCGCCGTCCACCCGCAGGTCCGGAAGGGGCTTGCCGGAGTCCCGCTCCACCGCATCGGCCACGTCCCGGCTCTGGTAGCACATCGACTCCAGCGTCGCCCTGACCAGGTGCGCGCGGTTGACGTAGCGGGTCAGCCCGACGATCGCGCCGCGGGCCTTCTCGTCCCAGTAGGGCGCGAACAGCCCCGAGAAGGCCGGCACGAAGTAGGCGCCGCCGGAGTCCTCCACCGACTGGGCGATCGCCTCGGTCTCGTCGGCGCTCGAGATCAGCTTGAGGTTGTCGCGCAGCCACTGCACCGCCGCGCCGGTGATGGCGATCGAGCCCTCCAGCGCGTAGTAGCTCTTGCCCCGCTCCAGCGCGTAGAAGCCGGTGGTGAGCAGGCCCGACTTGGACGGCACCACCTGGTTGCCGGTGTTCTGCAGCAGGAAGTTGCCGGTGCCGTAGGTGTTCTTGGCCTGGCCGACGTCGAAGCAGGTCTGCCCGAACAGGGCGGCCTGCTGGTCGCCGGCGTCGCCGCACACCGGCACCGCGCCGCCCAGCGCCCCGCCCGACTCCGTCATGCCGTAGTAGTCGCGGTCGGAGGAGGGCCGCAGCTCGGGCAGCATCGACTTGGGGATGCTCAGCTGCTCGAGGATGTGGTCGTCCCAGTCAGTGGCCGCCAGGTTGAACAGCATCGTGCGGGAGGCGTTGGTGTAGTCGGTGATGTGCTGGCCGCCGTTGACGCCGCCGGTGAGGTTCCAGATCACCCAGGTGTCGGTGTTGCCGAACAGCAGGTCGCCGCGCTCGGCCCGCTGTCTGGCGCCCTCGACGTTCTGGAGGATCCAGGCGATCTTGGTGCCGGAGAAGTAGGTGGCGATGACCAGCCCGGTCTTGGGCTTGATCTCGTCCTCGTAGCCCTCTTCCTTCCACTTGCTGACGATCGGCTGGGTGCGGGTGTCCTGCCAGACGATGGCGTTGTAGACCGGCTCGCCGGTGTTCTTGTCCCAGACCACGGTGGTCTCGCGCTGGTTGGTGATGCCGACCGCGGCGACGTTGTCGTGGGTGATGCCCTTGTCCCGCAGGACCTGGCCGGTCACCCGCTGGGTCTTGGCCCAGATCTCCTTGGGGTCGTGCTCGACCCAGCCGGCGCGGGGATAGATCTGCTCGTGCTCCTCCTGCGCGACCCCGGCGACGGTGCCGTCGTGGTTGAACAGCATCGCCCGGGAACTGGTGGTGCCCTGGTCGATCGCGAGGACGTATTCCTTTGCCATGTGCCGGCCTCCTTGCCGCCGCCCGGCGAACTGCCGGGTCCGGACTTCCCGTCAACTCGCTGTTCGATGATGCCGAACACCGTTTGAAGCATTACGCACCCAAGCCGGTGGCATGTCAACCGATGAGCCTCGACGAGCCTCGACCATCTGGCGAGTCGCGCGTATCATGTGAGAGCGAGCCGCATGCGGACGTGCAGATGTTTGACGTCCAATCAGGTGGTTCGCTACCATCCTCCATCGCGCCTCCGCTGCATGGTGGGCCTGCCCGTCGGGTAGAGGCAACGCGGTGGTCGCCGTGCGAGGGCCGGTAATGGCCTCGCCGTCGGCCTCGAGTGGCGCGCAGATCTGATAGTCGACCGTATTGGAACTTGGACCGAGCACGGCCAGAGTGTATTGAACGCCCGGGGCCGTGGAGTTGAATGAGCAGGCGGAACGGGCAAGCAAGGAGACTGGATGCCGACAATCGCCCAGTTGGTCCGCAAGGGCAGGGAGACCAAGACCTCGAAGGCGAAGACGCCGGCGCTGCAGGGCTCGCCCCAGCGACGGGGCGTCTGCACGCGCGTCTACACCACCACGCCGAAGAAGCCGAACTCGGCCCTGCGCAAGGTCTGCCGCGTGCGGCTTACCACCGGCGTCGAGGTCACCGCGTACATCCCCGGCATCGGTCACAACCTCCAGGAGCACTCCATCGTGCTGGTGCGCGGCGGGCGCGTGAGGGACCTGCCGGGCGTCCGCTACAAGGTCATCCGCGGGACGCTCGACACCCAGGGTGTCCGCGACCGCAGGAAGGCCCGTTCGCGCTACGGCGCCAAGGCAAAGCAGAGCTAGGGGTAAGGGGAAGGAAGGCATGCCGCGTAAGGGTCCTGTCTCCCGCCGGCCGCTCGCGCCGGATCCGGTGTATCAGTCCCAGCTGGTGACCCAGCTGGTCAACAAGGTGATGCTCAAGGGCAAGCGGTCGCTGTCCGAGCGCGTCGTGTACTCGGCGCTGGAGCAGTGCCGGCGCAAGACGGGCAACGACCCGGTCACCACGCTGAAGCGCGCGGTGGAGAACGCCCGGCCGGTGCTCGAGACGCGCAGCCGCCGCGTCGGCGGCGCCACCTACCAGGTGCCCGTCGAGGTGCGCCAGGCCCGCTCGACCACCCTCGCCCTGCGCTGGATCGTGCAGTTCTCGCGCAACCGCCGTGAGAAGACCATGGCGGACCGCCTGGCCGGCGAGCTGCTGGACGCCTCCAACGGCGCCGGCGTCGCGGTCAAGCGCAAGGAGGACACCCACAAGATGGCCGAGGCGAACAGGGCCTTCGCCCACTATCGCTGGTGAAGCGCCCGGCGATTTTGTCGGGCGCAGTCGTGGGCACCAGAAGAACCATAGGGATGGAATGAAGAACGCAAGAGATGGAATGAAGAACGCAACATGACGAACACGGCAGTTGAACGGAAGGCCGGTGGGGCCAAGGGCGGGCTCGCGATCCGCGAGTTCCCGCTGTCGCGTACCCGCAACATCGGGATCATGGCCCACATCGACGCCGGGAAGACCACCACTACCGAGCGGATCCTCTACTACACCGGTCGCACCTACAAGATCGGCGAGGTGCACGAGGGCGCCGCAGTGATGGACTGGATGCAGCAGGAGCAGGAGCGCGGCATCACCATCACCTCGGCCGCCACCACCTGCCGGTGGAAGGACCACTGGATCAACATCATCGACACGCCTGGCCACGTCGACTTCACCGTCGAGGTGGAGCGGTCGCTGCGCGTCCTGGACGGCGCGGTGGCCATCTTCGACGCGGTCAGCGGCGTCGAGCCGCAGTCCGAGGCCGTCTGGCGGCAGGCCGACAAGTACCGCGTCCCGCGGATCTGCTTCGTCAACAAGATGGACCGGGTGGGGGCCGAGTTCCACCGCACGGTCGACATGATCAGAGACCGGCTGGGCGCCACGCCCGCGGTCGTGCAGCTTCCCTGGGGCGTGGAGTCGAGCTTCCACGGCGTCATCGACCTGGTCGAGATGGTCGGCCACTACTGGCCCAGCGAGGGCATGGGCGAGCAGTGGGAGAACCGGCCCATCCCCGACGAGTACGTCGAGGCCGCCGAGGAGTGGCGCCATCGCCTCTTCGAGCAGCTCGCCGACGTCGACGAGTCGCTGATGGAGAAGTACGTCCTCGAGGAGGAGCCGAGCGCCGACGAGCTTCGCCGCGCCATCCGCAGGGCCACTATCGCGGGCCGGGTCACCCCGGTGCTGTGCGGCACCGCCTTCAAGAACAAGGGCGTGCAGCCGCTGCTGGACGCCGTCGTCTGGTACCTGCCCTCGCCCACGGACGTGCCGCCGGTCCAGGGCACCAAGCCGGGCGACGAGGCCGCCGTGATCGAGCGCAGGGCCGACGACTCCGAGCCGTTCGCCGCGCTCGCCTTCAAGATCATGAGCGACCCCTACGTGGGCAAGCTCACCTACTTCCGCGTGTACTCGGGGACGGTGCGGGCGGGCACTCGCGTGATGAACGCGACCAAGGGCCGCACCGAGCGCATCGGCCGCCTGCTGCAGATGCACGCCAACCACCGCGAGGACAAGGACGCGGTGTTCGCCGGCGACATCGTCGCGGCGGTGGGGCTGAAGGCCACCACCACCGGCGACACGCTCTGCGACCCGGCGCACCCGATCGTGCTCGAGTCGATTACCTTCCCCGACCCGGTCATCGAGGTGGCGATCGAGCCCAAGACCAAGTCCGACCAGGACAAGCTGTCCGGTGCCCTGGCCCGGCTCTCCGAGGAGGACCCGACCTTCCGGGTCCACACCGACGAGGAGACCGGCCAGACGATCATGGCCGGCATGGGCGAGCTGCATCTCGAGGTCCTGGTCGACCGGATGATGCGGGAGTTCCGGGTCGACGCCAACGTGGGCAAGCCGCAGGTCGCCTATCGCGAGACCATCCGCAAGCCGGTCCAGAACGTGGTCTACCGTCACGTCAAGCAGACCGGCGGCCGTGGCCAGTACGGCCACGTGGTCATCGACGTGGAGCCGACCGCGGGCGACGGCGGTGGCTACGAGTTCGTCAACAAGATCGTCGGCGGCAAGATCCCGCGCGAGTACATCCCGTCGGTGGACGCCGGTATCCAGGAGGCGATGAGCTCCGGTGTGCTGGCCGGCTACCCCATGGTCGACCTCCGCGTGATCCTGCACGACGGCTCCTACCACGAGGTCGACTCCTCGGAGGTAGCCTTCAAGATCGCCGGCTCGATGGCCTTCAGGGAGGCCGCCCGCAAGGGCGACCCGGTGCTGCTCGAGCCGATGATGGAGGTCGAAGTGGTGACGCCGGAGGAGTTCGCCGGCGACGTGATGGGCAACCTCACGAGCCGCCGTGGCCGCATCGAGCGGATGGAGCCGCGCGCGAACGCCCAGGTGATCCGGGCCACCGTGCCGCTGGCCGAGATGTTCGGCTACACCACCGACCTGCGCTCGGTGACGCAGGGGCGCGCCACGGCCACCATGCACTTCAGCCACTACGCCGAGGTGCCGGAGAACATCGCGAACGAGATCGTCGCCCGAGTCAGGGGCGAGTAGGAGAGCGGAAAGGATTCGAGATGGCGAAGAAGCGGTTTGAGCGGACGAAGCCGCATTTGAATATTGGGACGATGGGGCATATTGATCATGGGAAGACGACGCTGACGGCGGCGATCACCAAGGTGCTGCACGAGGCCAACCCGCAGGTGGCCTACAC
>JBKPDO010000121.1:0-1588 GCA_046727955.1 bacterium
CGCTGACCAGGGCGGGCACCGGGATCTGGAGCCACTGCTCGGCGGGCCGGTCCAGGATCAACGGGTTGCGGGAGGTGCGGCGGCCTTGCAGCCGGGCGGGCCGGGTCAGCCGGGCGGGCTGGTCGGTCCGCATGGTCTTGGAGAACGCGGCCCGGCCGGCGTAGGCGGGGTTGCGCAGCATCCCCCACACCGTGGAGCGGTCCCAGCGGGCCTTGCCGGTGGCGGTCGGGATCTGCTGGGCGGTCAGCCAGCGGGCCAGGTCGGCGATCGAGCAGCCATCCTCGGTACAGCGGCGAAACAGCTCCCGGACCACGCTGGCTTGGGGCTCGACCGGCTCATAGCGGGCCTGGGCGTGGTCGGACTTGCGCACGTAGCGGTAGCCGTAGGGCGCGCCCGACAGCACGTTGACCACCCCCGAGCGGGCGCGGTGGGCCTTGCCGCGGCGGGTCCGCTCGATGATCTGCGCCTTCTCGTACTCGGCGATCATGCCCTGGAACTGCACCAGCAGCGCATCCTCGGGACGGTCACCGGTGGGACCGTTGAGGAACACCACCTCGGTGCCGGCCCGGGCCAGCTCCTCCACCAGCAGCGCCTGGTAGGCGTACTTGCGGGCCAGCCGGTCAGGCGCGTAGCACAAGACCACCTCGACGGGGACCTGGCAGACCAGGTCCCGCAGCCGCTCCAGCGCCGGACGGTACAGGGTCGCGCCCGAGTAGCCCTCGTCCTGGAACACCCACTCGGGTGGGACGTCAAGCCCTTGCTCGGCGGCGTGGGCCAGCAGCGCCGCCGTCTGGCTTTGGATGGTCTGCTGGTCTTTTCGCCGGGCGGAGGAAACCCGGGCGTAGATCGCGGCGGTCGGCATCGCAGGCGTCCTTTCCAGGCTGGCGGGACGATGATGACCGTGGCCCCCGACGCTGGGGGACCAGCAGCTGGTAGGCCTGGGCCAGCAAGGCCGGGCCGAGCCGGTCAAAGACCGCCTCGAGCTCGACCGGCGGCTGGTTCACCGGCGGGAACCAGGGTCGGCGCGGTCCAGGAACTCGACCAGCGCGCGGGTGACCAGCGTGCTGATCGGCTGGCCGCGGGCGGCCGCGGTGGCGCGGATGTGGCGGGCCAGGTCGGCGGGGAGCTTGACGGTGAACACCACCGTCGGAGCGGGCACCGGGACGGGGCCGAGCGCGCGGGCCCGCTCGACATAGCGGCGGGCTTGCCGCTCCGACAGTCCGGAGCGGTCGGCCAGCGCTCGGCTCGCCTGCACCACCGGCATCCCCGCGTCCAGCAGTTCGGCGGCGGTGTTGACCCGTTGCGCTCGTTCGTCGGCCCGCGCCCGCCGCCTGCCTGTCATGACACTCACATGCTACTCTTAATGTCAACACCGGCGCAGTCGCTCCCCTCGCACATACGGCAGGAGGGCCTCGAACTCGAAGTTGCCTATTGCGTGGGAGGAGTCATTTCACCAGTGTTGGCGAACCTGTATCTGCATTACGCGGTCGATACGTGGCTGGCCCGCCAGTTCCCGGCGGTCACGTTCGAGCGGTACTGCGATGATGCAGTGATCCACTGTGGCAGCGAGGTGCAGGCCCGCACCGTG
>JBKPDO010000122.1:0-17153 GCA_046727955.1 bacterium
CCGCGGTGGGGGCAGGGGCGGGCAGGCCGGGCGGCGGGCCAAGCACGGACGCCCCGGCGGGGGCAGGGCTGGGCGGGCCGGGCGGCAGGCCGAGGACCGGCGCGCCGGTGAGGGCGGCCGCCATGTACTGGTGGAAGATCAGCGCGGGGAAAGTGCCGCCGTAGACCGGCCCGCCGCCGAACAGGTTGGTCATGGGCGTCTGCCGGTCCGGGTCGCCCACCCACACCGAGGTGGCCAGCTGCGGGGTGAACCCCGTGAACCACGCATCGGCGTAGCTGGTGGTCGTCCCGGTCTTGCCGGCCAGCGGCCTGCCGAGGGCGGCTCGGAACCCGGTACCTCCGGGCGCCACCACCCCGCGCAGAATGCCGGTGGCGGTGGCCGCCACGGCGGGGTCGACGACCCTCCGGCAGGACGGCGCTGTCCGGTAGAGGACCTGGCCGGACGGTCCGGTGATCTGGGTGATCTCCACGGGCTGGCAGTGGACCCCGCCTCCCGCGAGGGTGGCGTAGGCGGAGGCCAGCTCGAGCGGGCTGACGTTCTCGGTGCCGAGCACCAGCGAGCAGTAGTCGTGCAGCGGCGTGGTGATGCCCATGCGTCTGGCCACGTCGATCGCGGCCGGTGTGCCGACCTTGACCATCAGCTGGGCGTAGTAGGTATTGGCTGACTCGGCGGTCGCCCTGGCCAGGTCGATACGGCCGAGCCCGCCGGTCTCGGCGTTGCGCACCGTGTAGCCGTCCTGGCACTCGGGCGCCACGACCGTCTTCGGCGGGGTGGTGTCGAAGCTGGTGCTCACCGGGAGGCCCTGTTCGAGCGCGGCGACCAGGTAGAACGCCTTGAACGAGGAGCCTGGCGGGAAGCCGCCGCCGCCCTGGCCGGTGGCCAGGTTGACCTGGGAGCGGGCGTAGTCGCGGCCGCCGATCATGGCCACGACCGCGCCGCTGCGGGGGTCGATGCTGACCAGGGCGGCGTCCACGCCGACGCCCGCGAGCTGGTCCCGCACGGCCGTCTCGGCAAGCGCCTGGTCGTGGGGGACCAGGGTGGTGGCGACCCGCAGGCCCCCCTCGAAGACTGCCCTGGCCTTGCCGGCGAGCCGGCCGGGCCGAGGGTCGGGTCGAAGGTGTGCGAGCCGAGGAGCTGGCGGGTCACGTCGTCGACGAAGTAGGGGTAGTGGGTGGTCTCCTTGTGGACGCGGGGTCGTAGCGGCTCCCGCTTGGCCGCGGCGACCTGGGCCGGCGTGGCCACGTCGACCGCTGCCATGCGGTCGAGGACCTCGTCCCGGCGCCGCACGGCCAGCTCTGTACCGGCGGTCGGGCGGTACCGGGCCGGGCTGGCGATCGTGGCGGCCAGGGCGGCGGCCTGCGCCAGGTCCAGGCGCCCGAGCGGCTTGGAGAAGTAGTGCTCGGCGGCGGTGGCGATGCCGTAGACCCCGTCGCCGAAGTAGACCTGGTTCAGGTAGGCGGCCAGGATCTGGTCCTTGGTCAGGTGCCGGGCGAGCTGGGCCGCGTCCAGCGCCTCGACCAGCTTGCGGTGCAGGTTCCGCTGGTCGCCGGTGACGACGTTCTTGACGTACTGCTGGGTGATGGTGCTGCCGCCCTCAACGACCTCGCCGCCGTGCAGGTCGGCCAGCAGGGCCCGGGCGATGCCGCGCGGGTCGAGCACACCGTGCTGGTAGAAGCGCGCGTCCTCAATGGCCAGGACAGCCTGCCTGACCTCGATTGGGATGGCGGCCAGCGGCACCACCACGCGGTCCTGGTCGCCGTGGACCATTGCCAGCGTGGAGCCGTCGGCGGCGTCGATCACGGAGTCGGTCGGCGGGCGGGCGAGCAGGCGGGCCAGCGCCGACGCGCTGCCCGTCTGGCGGTCGGCCGCATCGCCGAGTGCTTCCATGGAGGCGGCCACGGGGATCAGCGCGACGCTGGCAACCATTGTGAAGGCGACCATGAGACCGACCAGCCGGACGCAGGATCGCACCGCCCGGCTCACGCCGTCGCCCGCATCGCCATCACGCCGGCCTCTCCTACGTACGCTTCCGTCTCACAGTCGAGCTGTACTGCGCAGCGGATGAAGGCGCGGTGAGAGCAGGCGGGATGGCCGTGTGCGCGACCGGGCTGACAATCAGTGGTGGCCGAGGACCGAGTGGGGGCGGTAGGGGGCCTCCAGGCGGGCCACCTCGTCCTCGCTCAGGGTCACCTCGGCCGCGGCGATCGCGTCCTCGAGGTGGCGCAGCCTGGTCGCCCCGACGATCGGTGCGGTCACCGCGGGCTTGCCAAGCAGCCACGCGAGCGCGATCTGTGCCTGGGACAGGCCTCGCTCGGCGGCGACGGCGCGGACCACGTCGACGACGTCGAAGTCGTCGTCGACGTACAGCTGCTCGGCGAGGGGGTCGCTGCCGGCCCGGATGGTCCGCTGCTGGCCGCCTCGCTCGCGGTTGCCGGCCAGCAGCCCGCGCGCCAGCGGGCTCCAGGGGATGCAGCCGACGCCCTGGTCCAGGCACAGCGGGATCATCTCCCGCTCCTCCTCGCGGTAGAGCAGGTTGTAGTGGTTCTGCATCGAGGTGAACCGGGTCCAGCCGGCCGCCTGCGCGGTGTGCTGCGCCTTGGCGAACTGCCAGGCGTACATGCTGGAGGCGCCGAGGTAGCGCGCCTTGCCAGCCCGCACCACCTCGTGCAGGGCCGCCATCGTCTCCTCGATCGGGGTCTCGGAGTCCCAGCGGTGGATCTGGTACAGGTCGACGTGGTCGGTCCCCAGCCGGCGCAGTGAGGCGTCGATGCCGGCCAGGACGTGCTTGCGGGACAGGCCGCGGTCGTTGGGACCCGGCCCCATCGGGAAGAAGACCTTGGTGGCCAGCACGTAGTCGTCGCGGTGACCGAACAGCTTGGCGAGCAGCCGGCCGGTGATCTCCTCGGTCGTGCCGTTCGAGTAGGTGTCGGCGGTGTCGAAGAAGGTCACGCCGGCCTCGACCGCCCGCCGCACGATCGGCTCGGCCTCGTCCTGGCCCAGATGCCACCGGCGTTCGGTCTGGGAGCCGTAGCTCATCATCCCAAGGGCGATCCGCGAGACCTTCAGACCGGACGAGCCCAACCGCACATACTGCATACCGCCTCCTCAGACAGTGGTATCGCGAGGAAGTTTCCACGGGCGCATCGTAGGAGGTCAGCACCCGAGGTTGAATGGCCGAACAGCGCAGCCTGGAGCCAGATGCCGTCGCAACGACGCGATACCGAGCGTCAGGCCTTCGATCCGTAGCGTGCGAGGGGCCGCGCACGGTCTGGCCGGTCAGTCGGTCAGCCAGTCCAAGGCGACGTCCAGGCTGGTGGCGGCGTGGGTGAGGGCGCCGACCGCGATGTAGTCCACGCCGGTCCGGGCGACCGCGCCGACGCTGGCGAGCGTGACCCCACCGGAGGCCTCCAACCTGGCGCGACCGCGCGAGCGGCGAACCGCCTCGGCCATCGCGGCCAGCGGCATGTTGTCCAGCAGCACCAGCTCGCAGCCGAGGTCGAGGGCGGCCTGAAGCTCCTGGAGCGTCTCGACCTCCACCTCCAGGGGCAGGTCCGGCGCGGCGTGCCGCGCCGCCGTGACGGCCCCGGCCAGCGACCCCGCCGCGCGGATGTGGTTGTCCTTGACCAGCAGCGCGTCGAACAGGCCCATGCGGTGGTTGGCGCCACCGCCGCGGCACACCGCGTACTTCTCCAGCTCGCGCAGCCCCGGGGTGGTCTTGCGGGTATCGCGGATGACCGCGCCGGTGCCGGCGATTGCCGCCACGAACGCGGCGGTGAGCGTGGCGACGCCCGACAGCCGCCCGACCAGGTTGAGCACCGTCCGCTCGGCCGCGAGCACGGTCCGCGCCGAGCCGCGCAGCTCGGCAAGCACGGCCCCGTCCTGGACCCGGTCGCCGTCGTGAACCCGGCAGTGTGCAACCACCGCGCCGCTGCCCAGCCGCTCGGCGACCCGGTCCAGGGCGAGCGGCACTGCGGGCAGGCCCGCGATCACGCCACGTTCGCGGGTGACCAGCTGGGCCGCCGCCGGGGTGTCGCCGACCAGCCGGCTCGTCGGGTCGCCGCGTCCGTCCAGGTCCTCGTCGAGCGCCCAGCCGACCACCCGCGCGAACGCCTCCAGCGGCACCTCGGCCCCGGCCTGGCTCATGCCGACCGCCGGCTGGCGGGCGACACCCCGGCGGCGGCTGCCCGCTGGCGAGGGCCGGCGAGCGGGACTGGGGCGGTGGCGAGGGTCCCGTCCGGCTGCCGCCACAGCACTTGGCGGACCTGCCAGGCCGGGTCGGGCTCGGGGTGGTCCGCGCGCCAGTGGGCGCCGCGGGACTCGGCGCGCCGGCTGGCCAGCTCGCTGAGGGCGAGCGCGAGGTGGGCCAGGTTAGCGGTCTCCAGCGCGGCGACAGCGGGAGTAGCCGGCGCGCCGGCCAGGCCGGCGGCGACCGCCGCGGCGCGCGCCAGCCCCTGCGGGGAGCGCAGCACGCCGGCATCGCGGGTCATCACCCGCCGCAGCCGCCCGCGGGCGCCGGGCGTTGGTGACCCGGGCCGGTGGCGCGGTCCGGGGCCCAGCGGGCCCAGCGCGCCGGCGGGAGGCAGCTCGCGGGTGAGCAGGCGGGCGGCGCGAGCGCCAAAGACCAGGCCCTCCAGCAGCGAGTTGGAGGCGAGGCGGTTGGCACCGTGCACGCCGGTGCAGGCGGCCTCCCCAATCGCGAACAGCCCAGCCAGGCTGGTGCGGCCGTCCAGGTCGGTGCGGACCCCGCCCATCAGGTAGTGGGCGGCCGGCGCGACCGGGATGGGCTCGCGCGCCGGGTCGATCCCAGCGGCGCGGCAGGCCCGCAGGACCGTCGGGAAGCGCCGCTCGAGCCGATCCGGGCCAATGCCGGTCGCGTCCAGCAGCAGGTGATCGGTCCCGCACGCGGCCATGCGCGCCGCCATCGCGCGGGAGACCACGTCGCGCGGTGCCAGCTCCGCCAGCGGGTGTACCTCGGGCAGGAACCGCCGGCCAGCCGGGTCACGCAACACTGCTCCCTCGCCACGCAGCGCCTCGGAGACCAGCGGACGCGGGTCGGCGATGTCCCCCGCCGCGCCCAGCTCGTGCTGGACGCGGTCGGCCACGACGTGCAGTGCGGTCGGGTGGAACTGCACGAACTCCACGTCAGCCAGGTCCGCGCCGGCCCGAAGGGCCGCGGCGATGCCGTCGCCGGTGGCGCCGGCCGGGTTGGTGGTGGCGGCGTAGAGCTGGCCCGCGCCGCCGCTGGCCAGGACCACCGCGCGGGCACGCACGGCGCGCAGGCCGCCGGCACCGGCCAGTAACGCCCCAGTCACGGCGCCACGGCCGTCGGCGTGGCCGTCGGTGAGCAGGTCAACCAGGAAAGTGTCCTCGGCGACGCGGACGTTGCCGGCGGCCCTGACCGCCCCGCTCAGTGCACGGACGACCTCCGCGCCGGTGGCGTCCCCGCCCGCATGCACGATGCGGGACCGCGAGTGGCCACCCTCGCGGGTGCGGGCGAGCCCGCCCACCCCGGACCCCTCCGGGTCGTGGTCGAAGCGGGCACCGGCGCGGAGCAGCCACCCGAGGGCGTCGGCCGCCTCGGTGACCAGAACCTCGACCGCGGCCGGGTCGGCCAGGCCCGCCGCGGCCACCAGCGTGTCGCGGGCGTGCTCGGCCACCTCGCCGGACTGCTCCTCGGGCTCCCCCTCGGGCTCCCCCTCGGGCTTCGCCTCGGGCTTCGCCTCGGGCTTCGCCTCGGGCTCCCCGAGCGCCACGGCGATGCCGCCCTGGGCGTGGCAGGTGGTGGACTGGTCGACCCTGCCCTTGGTGACCAGCACCACCGAGTAGCGCGCGGGCAGCTGCAGCGCGAGGCTGAGGCCCGCGACACCCGACCCAACGACCAGGACATCTACCGCTTCGGTTGGCAGGTGCGCGGGGTCGGCGGGGACCAAGGCGCGCGGGATCACTCGCCGCCGCCAGGCTGGCCGATGGCGATCATCCGGCGCACCGCCCGCTCGGCCCGCACGCGGACCGGCTCAGGTACCTGCACCTCGTGCACGCCCTCGCGCAGGCTGGCCAGCAGCTTGTCCGGGGTGATCATCTTCATGAAGCGACAGACCGCGTCGGCGCTGACCGGCTCGAAGCTCACCGCCCGGTTGGCCTTGCGGAGCTGGTGGAGGATGCCGGTCTCGGTAGCGACGAGCACCTTGCGCGTGCGGGTGCGCCTGGCCGCGGCGAGCATCCCGCCGGTGGAGACCACCTGGGCACGACCAGCGGGCAGCTGCCCGTCGCTGATCATCCACAGCGCCGTGGTGGTGCAGCCGCACTCGGGATGGACCAGCAGCTCGGCATCGGGCTCGGCCTCCAGCCGCGAGCGCAGCTCGGCCGGGCGGATGCCGGCGTGCACGTGGCACTCTCCCAGCCACAGGCGGATGTTGTCACGCCCGGTCACCCGCTTGACGTGCTGACCCAGGAAGAAGTCGGGCAGGAACAGGATCTCCCGCTCGGCGGGAACCGACGCGACCACCTCGGCCGCGTTGGATGAAGTGCAGCACACGTCGGCCTCGGCCTTGACCTCGGCGGTGGTGTTGACGTAGGCGACCACCACCGCACCGGGGTGCTCAGCCTTCCAGGCGCGCAGCTGCCCGGCGTCGATCGAGTCGGCCAGCGAGCAGCCGGCGGCCGGGTCCGGGATCAGCACGGTCTTGCCCGGCGCCAGGATCTTGGCGGTCTCCGCCATGAAATGGACACCGCAGAACACGATCGTCTCCGCGTCGCTCCGCGTCGCCGCGCGGGACAGCGCCAGCGAGTCTCCCACGTGGTCGGCGACGTCCTGGATCCAGGGGACCTGGTAGTTGTGGGCGAGGATCACCGCGTGCCGCTCGGCGGCCCGGCGCCGCACCTCCTCGGCCCAGGTCGAGTAGTCGGCCGCGTTGCCGGTCGCGTAGTCGACCGCGTTGCCGGTCGTGGAGTCCTGCAAGGGTCTGGCGAGCAACGGCCACTCCTTATGCTCAGACTGAGTACATGCTTATGCTAATCCTGAGCATTTCGCTGCGCAAAGTGGGGCAGCGAGACAAGGGTCAGCCGCGCAGCCCGCGCAGGGCGACGCCCGCACGGGAGCGCTCCCGCAAGACCTCCTCCCGGAAGCGGAACAGCTCTGCCGGGCGCCCGCCAGTGCGCACCTGGTGGCGCCCGGTCCGCTCCACCAGGCGGCCGTGCTCGACCAGGCGGCGGAAGTTCTGCTTGTGCAGGCAGGTGCCGGCCAGCGCCTCGACAAGCTGCTGCAGGCGCAGCAGGGTGAACTCCGCCGGCAGCAGCTCAAAGACCACCGGGCGGTAGGCCAGCTTGCCGCGCAGCCGGCTCAGCGCGGTCGCGGCGATGCGCCGGTGGTCGAGCACCATCGGCCGACCAACGGGCTCACCATCACCACCACCATCGCCACCACCCGACGACCCGGCCGGTGGGCTGTGCCCGTCCCGCCGCGCCTCGGCGACCGGTCCCGCCTCGGCGACTAGTCCCGCCTCGGCGACTAGTCCCGCCTCGGCGACCAGTCCCGCCTCGTAGAGCAGCTCGTAGCGCTCCAGCGCGCGGACCTCGTCCCAGGGCGCGCCGCCGAGCCCGAACTCGATGTTCACCCGCGCTCGCCGCCGCCGCGCGGTCACGGCAGCGCTGGCGGCCCCGTCAGCGCCCTCAGCGGTGTGCTCGGCCCAATGCTCCAGCGCCGGCACGATCACCCGGTCGAGCAGCTCCGGCCGCCCCCACCGGTGGTCCTCCCAGGGAAAGAAGCCGTACCAGTCGCGCCAGCGCGCCTCGACGGTGCCGTTGCCGAACGGCCGCTCCTCACGGACCAGCGCAAGATAGGCGACCGACAGCGCCCTGGCTCCCGAGCCCGGGTCACGGTCGCGATCGCCGAAGGTATACAGCTGCTCGATGTAGTCCAGCTCGAGGCCGGTCTGCTCGCGCACCCAGCGGCGCAGCCCAAGCCCCAGCGTCCGGTCCCGCTCCGGGTCCAGCGGCCCGCGTGGCAGCGCGTCCTCGGTCCCGCCCTCGGTCCCGCCCGCGGCGGCACCCGTCACAGTGAGGATCCGCGGAGCGTCATCCGTCACCGCGACGATCACCGCCGTCAGCTCAACGGTCACTGGCAACGCCATTCCGGCCTCTCCCGAAGCTGATCAACCCGGATGGTGGCACATCCCTGACGCATCCCACGCTGGGAGTGGACCAAGCCTGCGGCAGACCAGGACAGTGATACGTCTCATGCTGTCACCTGGAAGCCGGTTGGCGTGATGTCGATGTGGAACTGGATGCCCAGACGACGAGCCAGCCGCGCAAGCGTCGTCATGGAGGGCTCACGATCGCCGGCCTCGAGCCGCGCAACGGCGGACTGCGCCATCCTGAGCCGCTTGCCGAGCTCTGCCTGCGAGAGGTCGTGCTCGATCCGGTAGGCGATAACACGCTTGGCGACCGCACGCGCGAAGGCAGCGCGGTCCCACTCCTGCCGGAACGCTGGATCCTTGAGCTCCTCGGTCAGCACCTCGTCGTGGCTTGGCAGGTCAGAAGCCTTCATGCTCGCTCCTCCTCAAGTCCCGCGCGCGCGATTGGATGGAACCTGACCTCCCACATGACGCTGGACTATAACACGTATGTTATCGCGAAAGCCTCCTCCGTGGCGCAGCCGCCTCAAGCGATAGGCGGCTGGCCGTCGCCACGAAGCCATCAGGGCCTGCGTTTGCGCAGCCGCAGCGCGGTCCAGCTGGCGTCGGCCGTCCAGCCGCCGTCGACCGGGAGCGCGATCCCGTTGATGAAGCCGCTGCGCGCCGGGTCGGCCAGGAACGCCACCGCGGCGCCGACGTCATCAGGCGAGGCGAACCGGGCCATCGGCACCTGCCCGACGATGTCATCGTCGCTGTAGGCACCACTGGCCTGGTCGGCCGCGTCCATCTCGGTCTTCACCCGCACGCCACGGCCTAGATCCGCCCACGGCAGCGCGTTGAGCAGCGCGACCAGTTCGGCTCGCTAGGCTTGCAGGGTGCCGGCCACAAGCTCGGCGACCACGGGCCGCAGACCACGACCTCGCCCTGGACCAGCAGGTCGTCAAGTCGCGGTGTCTTGCAGCGCGGCCGCGTCGCAGGTGCTGCACCCGCACCGAGGTGTCGGCAAGGACCGTCACGAGCGGCGGTCGTGTGCTCGGCTGGTGGCGGACGCGTCCTCGATATCGAGGGTGCCGGCCAGGCGGCGCAGGCGCGAGACGGCGTCCTCGGCCAGGTAGGCGCGCAGCGCCGGCTCGATCGCCTCGGTCTTGGAGCGACCGGGGTAGCGGTCGAGTAGTGCGGCGAGCAGTCGGTGGAAAAGCGGCACGGCCACGTACTTCATCACCTCACTCGCGGATCCACCTGCGCTCGCCTGAGGCTTCGCCCGTGATCGCCTGGAGCGTCTCCTCGACGTAGGCGTCGACGACCTCCTGGATCAGATCTTCCCGGTCCTCCGCCACCAGGCGGTTCACCTTGTCGACGTAGGCGTCGTGGAGGTCGCGCAGATACTGGGAGAGGTCACGTGGAGTGGACAACGAACGTCTCCTTCCACCAAGAGTCGCTCGAATGGACACACCATGGCGGTACCTCGCCGTCAGCAACGGGTTGGCGGCTCAGCTTGCACGCGGGATCAGGCCCGCCCGTTCCAATTCCAAGCGCACGGCACGCTGCACCCGCGGATCGGGTGGAACCTCACTCGCCAGCTCGCCCTCCGACCGCTCGAGCAACCACTGGCGCATCAAGGTGCTGGTTGGCAGTCCTGCTTCTTCGGCCAGCCGCCGCAGTTGCTCGAGCCGATCCTCCGGCATCCTGATGTGGTAGCTGCGCTGCTCGCGCCTTGCGGCGCGGTAGAGCGGGCCCTCCTCCTCAGCGCGGGCTCGTCGCTCATCGATATCCGCCGCTTCCTCGGCGATCATTGCCTTGAGCTCTTCTTGGCTCAGGTTCCTAGGGATCATAGTCCTCCCCTCTGCGCTGCGTAGACGGTGCGTTCTCTTCGCCGGGGTCGGTGACGGTCTGCTCCAGCAGGGCCATGCCGATGCCACCGACGGTGCCGCCGAGGATCTGGCTGCGGGCCAGCTTCTCGTTGAGGATGCGGCCGCCGTCGATCGCCGAGACGACCCGCGCGACCCGCACCAGGCCCAGGTCGGGGTCGACGTGGACCTCGACGAACTTGGCGGCGAACGGGCCGGCGGGGGCCAGGCCGACGTCCTGGGGTCGGGGTGGGGCGCTGTCGCCGTCGGCGGTCAGCTCGGCCAGGCGGTGGCGGGCGAGGATCTCGGTGTAGGCCTCGCCCTGGTCGGGGTGGCCGGTGCGGTGGATGCGCCCGTCGGCGACCGTCACCTCGTCAGGCCACAGCCGCGCAGGGGCGAGCCGGGGTCGTTGGCGACCTGGTCGAGGAAGGCCTGGAGGAGCTGGCGGCAGGCCGCGTAGACGGCGTTGCCGAGCGCGGCGGTCAGGCCCGAGCCGCCCGCCTGGGGTGACATGGGCAGGGTGGTGTCGCCGAGGTCGAAGTGGACCTGGTTGAGGTCCAGGCCGAGCAGCTGAGCGGCCAGCTGGGTCATGACGGTCCGGGTGCCGGTGCCGGTGCCGGTGCCGGTGGCGGTGGCGGCGCTTTGGACCAGGGCGGTGCCGTCGCGGCGGATCAACGCGCGCGCCTGGCAGGGGACCTGCCACCAGGCGTAGCTGACGCCGGCCATGCCGTAGCCGACCAGCCAGCCCCCCTGACGCATCGAGCCCACCTGGGGGGTTCGACGCGACTAGCCGAACCGCTGGGCGCCCTGCTGGTAGCAGGCACGCAGGGCCTTGCTGGACCACGGCAGGCCGAGCTGGGGGTGGACGTCGGCATGGTTGCGCAGCCGCAGCTCGAGCGGGTCCATGCCCAGGGTATACGACAGCTCGTCCAGGGCGGATTCCAGCGCGAAGTTGCCCTCCGCGTCGCCCGGCGCGCGCATCGGGTCTGGGTAGGGGACGTTGAGTCGCTTCTGCTGGTCGCGGGTGGCCAGGTTGGGACACGCGTACGCCGCGACCGTGCCCATCGTGACCGGCTCGATCTGGACGGCTTCCATCGCGACCGGCATGGTGGCCTGGTGGTCGATGGCGACCGGCTCGCCGGTGCGGGTCGCGCCCAGAGTGAGGTGCTGGATGGTGGTGGGGCGACGTACTGGCCGTAGTGGAGGATCCGGTCGTCCTGCAGCGGCGGCGGCTGCCGCGGGTCCGGCCCGCGCTGCAGCTTGGGGGCGTTGTGGTGGGTGATGACCGCCAGCACCCCTGGCGCGGCCTGGGCCGGGCCGGTGTCGATACTGCGGATCCGGCCGGCCGCGACGGTGGCGCGCACCAGCACGGCGTGGGCCAGGTCCGGGTAGTCGACGTCGTTGGGGTAGGGGGCGGCACCCCCTGCTGCGGCGACCTCGCGGATCGCCGCGACGATGCCTGGGTAGGCGCCGCAGCGGCACAGGTTGCCGCTCATGAACTCGCGGATCTCCTCGTCAGAGCCGGCGCGGCCTGGTCAGCCGCCCTTGCGCCAGCACCGTGGCGTCGAGGATGACCAATGGTTGCTCGCTGGGGCCGCGACCCCTCCCCGACCTCTCCATTAGGCGGAGTCCGCCGCCCAGCGCCTCACGGCGGCAGGCATCGTCAAGAAGGTGACCGCGCAACCCCTCCTCCGCCCGTCCTGGAGATATTCGCGATCTGGCCCCAGTCGTCGACCACCCAGCTCGACGGCAGCTCGACGATGCTGCTCGGGCGCCCAGACAACCTGGTCTGCCGTGATCTTGTCGCCGACTCTGGGGCGATACGGCTCGAAGTCCCGTGCCATCAGGCTGCTGTCGTAGAGGAAGCCCTCCCGCTCCAGGAGCAGCAACGTTCGGTCGCTCGGCTCCCACAGCGGAGCGGTAACCATTGGGGCGCTCCCCGGTGATCCTCCGAAGGGCCTCGATGCCCTTGATCAGCGCGGCCTCCTCTTCCGAGGCGGAGAGCCGGGCTGGCGGCTCGTGGCAGTAACCGTGGTGCGCGATCTCGTGGCCGCCCGCCGCGATGAGCTCGACGCAACGCGGAAATGCGTCGGCGGTATGCCCGGGCACGAAGAACGTCCCCGTGATGCCGTAGTCGTCGGGCAGCCGAAGGATGCGGGGGACCCCAATCGTCGCGTCGAATTCGCCGCGCGAGAGCGAGGAGGGGTCGGACTGACCCTTGTAGAGCCAGGGGTTGTACGCGTCGACGTCGAACGTGAGACAGACGGTGCACCGTTCGGCGGCTTCACGCATGTCCACGCTCCTTACGCGAGGGAGAAGAGCTGCCCCATCGGCAGCGACGTCGCGGGTGGAACATGAACCTCCCACCCGTCCACCATCACCGACCGACCATCCGGCGCGACCACCACCGGCGGCGTGGCGTCGTTTGCGACCATCGCACGCTTGTCCACCTGACGGCAGTCGCCAACGGCCTCAAGACGAAGACCTCCGACACCGCTGCGTCGGAGCCCGTCGATTGCGGGCTCGCCGACGAAGGCAACGCTCAGCCGGGACGGCGCATCGCCGACGGCGCCGAAGAAGGGCCGGTATCGGAGCGGCTCACCGAGCCGGGTCGTACCCGCCCCGCTTCCGGAGACTCCCCAGGCCACGAACCCGGACTTGACCGTGAGCTCCGGTTTTACCCCAAAGTACTCCGGACGCCAGTGGGCTTTCTTTGGGCCGTTGCGCTTCCGCGATCAGCCGGTCCTCATCGAAGATCTCGACGTCCCAGGCGAAGGCCTGGTCGAGCGACACGGCGCGTTCTTCGAGCGTCGCACCGCCCCCGACGAGCCAGAACTGCCGGGTAAGGTACGAGCTGACCGGGCAGGCGAACTGGGCGACCAAGTGAGATCCGCCGCCTTGCAGCTCGAGGCGAATATCGATGGAGGCTGGCGCGGCGACCCAGTAGCGCATCAGCTGTTGCCGCTGGAGCAAATCCTTCCCGCCGAAATCGACGGGGTAGTCGACTTGAAGCGTCCACCCTTCCCTGGACACGTCGTAGGGGCGAACAAGCTTCGGCTGGTTGCGGCCGATCGTCTTGGCGTGAACGAACGGGAAATGGGCGCGATCATTGTGCAAGTCTGGCGCCTAATCATTGCATAAACGTCAATCAGACCGTGAGCGGCGTGCCAGGCGTCGGCCGGCGGGCGACCACGCCGTGGTCGTCCAAGCGGTGAGCATGCTGAGTAGCGTGAGATCGACGGCGGTCCCGGCGATGCCGAAGGTTCCCGCCCATGCCACCGGGCCAACGGCCACTGGGTGGCCAGCATCCGGAAGGCGTGGCGAGGAGACTCACGGGTGGGGAGCAGATCGTTTAGGCTCCACAGGCTGTCCACCAGAGAGGAGAGACGCCATGGTAAAAAAGGTCGCCGCGAGCGCCGCGATCATCGCAGTGGCCTTGGCGGCGGCGCTGCTGGTCGGCGCGGCGCCAGCGTCAGCGAAGGCGCTCGTCGTCCATCCAGGAGAATCCATCCAAGCGGCCGTCGACGCCGCCAAACCCGGTGACACCGTGGTGGTGCTGCCGGGCACCTACCACCAGGCCGTGTGCGTGACCACCGACGGCATCACGCTCCGCGGGACCCGGTCGGTGATCGTGCCCCCGGCGCAGGCGCCACAGACCCCGTGCGCGTTCGGCCCGGGAGGGGCAGGTGATCGGGATCGCCCTGTTCGGCCAGGTGAACGAGCAGACCGGTGAGGTCATCGACCCGCTCAGCGACGTCACCGTGAGCGGCTTCCGCGTCGAGCGGTTCGCGGCCTTCGGCATCGGCATGATCGGCGGCGAGGACGTCGACATCGTCAACAACACCGCGGTCGACAACGAGGAGTACGGCATCGTCAGCTTCGTCTCCACCGGCGGCACGATGCAGGCTAACCGGGCCACCGGCTCGGAGGAGGCCGGGCTATACCTGGGCGACTCGCCGCACGCCAACGCCTCCATCGTCGGCAACACCGCCTGGGACAACGGGGTGTTCGGCATCTTTGTGCGGGACTCCTCGCACGGCTCGGTGGTCGGCAACCGCTCGTTTGGCAATTGCGACGGGATCATCGTGCTGTCGACCACCGCGGCGACCCCGGCCGAGGACTGGACGGTCAAGGACAACCGCGTCCGCGACAACACCAAGGCCTGCCCAGCAGGCGAGGAGGGCCCGCCGCTCTCCGGGCTTGGCATCGCACTGGCCGGGGCGAGCCACTCCACGGTCTTGGGCAACGTCGTCACCGGCAACCGGCCGACCGGGCCCAGTTTCGCCTCCGGGGGCATCGCGGTTGCCAGCACGGCGCCCTTGGGCGGCAACGATCCGGTCGGGAACCTCGTCAAGGGCAACCGCCTCCGCGACAACCAGCCGGACCTGTTCTACGACGGGAGCGGCTCCGGCAACGTGTTCGTCCACAACTCCTGCGAGACCAGCATCCCTGACGGGCTCTGCTGAGCCGCACGCACCCGGCAATGTCCTCCTCGCGGCGGTGCGTACTGCCGCGAGGAGGACAACCCCCCGGGGTGGGCGGCGGCCTGCCCGACCTCCACCCGCGGGTCGATGGTTCCTTCTCGCGGATGGAGGGGTCTGGCCGCGGCCGACGCGACCGATCGCGGCCCAGGAGAAGAACGCGATCATCAGGATGGCGATCGCCAGGCTGGCGTGGAAGACCGACACCAGCGCGATCGCGAACAGCAGGTAGGGAAACGACAGGACGACGTCCATGAAGCGGGCCAGCACCAGGTCGACCACGCCGCCGAAGTAGCCGGCCGCCAGTCCGATGACCACGCCGGCGACGGTGGCCAGCAGGGTGGAGACCACCCCGACCAGCAGCGAGATCCGCGCCCCGTAGGCGATACGGACCAGGAGGTCGCGGCCGAGGTTGTCGGTGCCGAGCAGCGGTGGCATCCGGCGTGCTCGGCGCTTGGGCGGTCAGGCTCATGGTCGCGTGGTGGACGCGGCTGGAGTGGAACAGCGGAAGGCTCTGCGTCTCGATGGGAATGATCGGGGCGTGCCGCATGATCTGCAGATCGGCCTGGTGCCAGAGCATGGCCGCGGACCGCTGGTCGGGGCTGGCCAGCGCCCGGTCGATCAGCGAGTCGACGGCAGGGTTGTTGTAGTCGCCGTAGTCGACCGGGTTGGGGCCGTAGGTGCGACCGTCGAACAGCGGCTCGATGATGGCGCGGCCGTTGTTGCCGAACCATAGCTCGGACTGCCGCCGCTGCTGGCGCCGCTGGTGGACGACTGGCTGCCGCACGCCGCGGCCAGCAGGGCCAGCGCGGCGACGAGGCTCGGCAGCGCAATCGGCCTTCGCATGCGCACCGTGATCACTTCCTTTGCTTGCTGCCGCCACCCGGGGCCTACGGCCGTGTCAGGTGGGGATCCCGCCGGGAGGCCGTCGCTGCTTGCCGCCGAGCGGCGCCCAGGTGCGGCAGCATGAGACCGTCGAGCCCGATCCAGCCGGCGTTGCGCCAGGCCAGCACCAGCAGGATGGCGGCGATGACGAACGCGGGGTCGACCCCCGCAGCCCCCGAGAACATGTAGCTGAAGTTCAGCACCAGGCCGAGCAGGGCGAAGACGCCGGTGAACAGGCCCAGGACCAGCGCGACCCCGATGGCCACCTCGGCGACCACCACTACTCTGGACACCCAGAGGGCGTTGGTGGACTCCCAGTGCAGCACGCTCATCCACCAGGCGTTGGCGAGCTGCGGGTGCTCCGGCAACTTGGACGCAGCCAGCGCACTGGAGGCAATGCTCTTGACGGCCGCGCCACTGTCCCACCAGGCCGTCCTGGCCGCCGTGGTGTTGATCTTCTCGTAGGCCGCGTGCAGCCACTCGTAGCCGAGCCACACCCGTACGACCAGCCAGATCCAGGCGGCAGCCTTGGAGGCGAACAGCCAGCGCGCCCAGGCCGCCTCGCTCACGCGGGTGACATTGCTGCCCGTTGCCGTTGCCATCGTGCGCTCCTTCCGTGGCGCCCTTTGGGACCACGACCATAGCCGGGCAGCCGTCACGGGTCGTCTACCCTGACTCGGATCTTTCGGTGGGAGCTGGAGGTAGAGGCGGTCTGGCCGCCCTCCACCTTCGGGTGGAGTGGAGTCAGTCCGCTGGGGGCCAGCCCGTGGCGATAGGCGTAGGCGATCCGGGGACACGCCCCTGTGGAGCGGCGAGGTAGTGGGGCGGGCAACGGCCGCGTGGCCAGCCGACGCGGAAGCAGCAAGGACCTTGGCTGAGCTTCTCTCCGTACTGTTTCGTTGGACCTCGCCAACGCACCACTTCGATGGCAAGCTGCCACTGTGACAGGAGTCGGCGTTTGCCCTCTCACTTGCGCAGGCGCTGGTGGAATTTACTGCGACCATCCTTGAGGTGCATCCAGAGCCATTGCGGCAGAAGGTTCCGGTAGACGCCCAGCCGGTCGATTCGACGGTGACCGAGGCGCCGAGCACGTAGGGAATGCCAGGGTCTGGGTGTCATCCCGTCTGGATCTGCCACGCACTGTTTCTTGGAGCGTATCCTCTTGGCCTCCCTCGGCGTGAGGGGACCCCACTTGATGAGCCACTCGCTGTGGGGTCGGTGGTTGTTGTAGTCGATCCGCCAGGCCTCGGTGAGGACCTGAGCCTCGAAGCGGCTGTCGAACTGGGTGCCGTTCAGGGATCAGCGTCGAGTATCTGGTCCGCATCGAGCAGGGACGCGACCGTAACCCTCGCCATCGGTGGTTCGACCGAGCTGGAGTGCTCAGCCACGGCGTGCGGCCCCGTTCACTGTGGCTCGGCCGCTCGGCGCCGGTTGTAGAGGCGGATGGCCCAGAGATAGGCCGCGACAGCGACGCCGATGCTCCAGGCGATGGCGGCGATGGCGTGGTCGCCGACAGCGGTGCCGGTGAGCAGTCCGCGCACGGTGTCGGCGACGGGGGTGAAGGGCTGGTACTCAGCGAACTGGCGCAGGCCCGTTGGCATGGTGGCCGTGGCCACGAAGCTGCTGCTGAGGAACAGCAGCAGGAACAGGATCATCGGGGAGTTGCTGGCGGTCTCGACGCTCTTGGCGGCAAGCCCGAGCGCGACGGCCAGCCAGATCAGCGCGAAGGCGAACAGGGCCAGTATCCCGATCGCGGCCAGCCAGTGGAGCGGTCCGGCAGCAGAGCGGAATCCGAGTCCGAAGGCGAC